>NZ_QRUP01000001.1:0-412255 GCF_003459085.1 Holdemania filiformis
TCATTAGAACCTGTAACGGTTAAGCTTGGAATTCCTATTCCTTTGCTTCCTGAGACTACTTCACTGAACTCTCCATTAACTTGAACGCCATCTGTTTTTGTGTACGCTCTTACTTTGTAATAGTACGTTGTTCCTTCCGTTACCTTCGTATCCGTATACGACGTTGATACGGTTGACGTCAGGTAAGTGAAGCCACTGTCTGATTTTGTGGATCGGTAAATCGTGTAGCCGGTTGTCCCTGTTACTCCATTCCACTTCAGTAATAAGCCTTCATTAGAACCTGTAACGGTTAAGCTTGGAATTCCTATTCCTTTGCTTCCTGAGACTACTTCACTGAACTCTCCATTAACTTGAACGCCATCTGTTTTTGTGTACGCTCTTACTTTGTAATAGTACGTTGTTCCTTCCGTTACCTTCGTATCCGTATACGACGTTGAAACGGTTGACGTCAGGTAAGTGAAGCCACTGTCTGATTTTGTGGATCGGTAGATCGTATAGCCGGTTGCCCCTGTTACTCCATTCCACTTCAGTAACATCCCCTCATTAGAACCTGTAACGGTTAAGCTTGGAATTCCTATTCCTTTGCTTCCTGAGACTACTTCACTGAACTCTCCATTAACTTGAACGCCATCTGTTTTTGTGTACGCTCTTACTTTGTAATAGTACGTTGTTCCTTCCGTTACCTTCGTATCTGTATACGACGTTGAAACGGTTGATGCCAGGTAAGTGAAGCCACTGTCTGATTTTGTGGATCGGTAGATCGTATAGCCAGTTGCCCCTACTACTTCATTCCAAGTTAGGTTTAGACCACTATTAACTATTTGTAATTTTAATTCAGGTATTTTTTTATCCGCGATTATCTGAGCTACCTTAAATCCCCATGCATTTCCCGAAGCATCACTAATCAATTGAATTTTAACTGTATTTCCTATTATTTCAATAGTTTTTCCAGCAAGTTGAGTTCCAGTATATATTCCAATTTCTTTTCCATTAGCATCATACAAGTATATGAAATCAAAATCTTCTTCTACAATAGTTTTCTCATCAAAAGTAACAAATAGTTTTTCTGCGTTCAAGATACTATAGACCCAATAATCTGTGCAATTATTTTCATAATTATGTGGAGATTCTAATTCCTTAATGCCTGAAATGATATGTGCAGTATTATTTACAGTAATATTTACTTTTTTCTCTATTTCACTGCCATCTTTTGTTTTAACTGTTATAATAGCATTTCCTTTTTTATGAGCTGTCACCATCCCCTCATTAGAAACACTAGCAATTTCTGGATTTAAAGAACTCCACTCAATTTCTTTATTAAATGCATTATTGGGATAAACAGTAGCAATCAATTGATAAGTCTCTAACGCATCTAAAACTAAAGATGTTTTATTTAGAGATATAGAAGTAACTGGTTGAATAACTTTAACTTTGCAAGTCGCGCTTACATTGCCTACTGTAACTTTAATTGTTGCATCACCTACATTTTTTGCAGTAATCTTTCCTATGTTATCTACAGTAACTACATTATTATCTGTAGACTTCCAAACTATCTCATCTGTAAAGTCAATTGGTGTGATTGTAGCATTTAATGTTAATGATTTTCCTTTGTATAAAGTTATCAAAGATTCATCGAAAATTATTGATTTTGCTGAAACTGGCTTATTAATAAATTTTATGTTATTTTCATTTGCAAATGTTTCTGCAAATGTACCGAAAACACCAAAGATAGTTAATCTTTCAGGATAACTAAACGCTGTATTAGATATCGAAGTTGTTGTACGAGGAATTTTAATTGATGTTAATTTTGTACAATTTCCAAAAGCATAATTATCTACTTTGATAACCCCATAAGGTAGTGAAATTTCAGTCAGATTAGGACATTCGTAGAGCAAATAAGAAGAAATTTCCGTTAATTTCGAACTTAATTTCACTTTATTAAGTTTTTCAGATTCTGCAAAAGCATAATTTCCTATTTCAGAAACACTATCTGGTATAATTAATTCCTCTAAAGAATCACAGTTCCTGAACGCTGAGTTCTCTATTTTAATGATTGAATTACCTAAAACTAATTTATTTATTAACACACAGTTCTCAAAAGCTCCTGAAGAAATATATTTAATAGAATTTGGAATATAGAGTTCTCGAATTCCACAATTAGAAAAAGTACGTGGATTTATAGAAATAAGAGCTTCGCTTATTGAAACTTTATTCAAATTTCTACAATTATAAAAAGCATAATTATCTATTTTCGTCACACTATTGGGTATTTTAATTTCTGCTAAATTAACACAATCGCGAAATGCTTCATATCCAATTGTTGTTAATCCATTACCCAAGTTCACTTCTTTCAATGACGGAGTATTAAGAAAAGCCTCTTTCCCTATTTCTGTCACATTGTCTGGAACACTTATACTTTCTAAGGCACTATGACTAAAAGCGCCCTCTTCAATTCTAATTATTGTTTCTGGTATTGTTATCCGCTTTAATCCTGTACAATTTGCAAATAGATATGGCGCAATAACCTGTGTTCCTTCCTCAAATGTTACTTTTGATAAAGAGCTGCATTTTGAAAATGGTCCTGTCGCATAATAACTTTCATTTGATTGATATACAAGTGTACCTTGACTGTCAGTCAGACTTTTTGGTATTTCTATATTCTCTAATGAAACACATTCTTCAAATGCATATTTTCCTAACGTAACTAATTCTTTTGATAAAACAACATTTGATAGATTCGTACATTTATTGAATGCATAATTGTCTATTCTTGTAATACTATTAGGAAGCATTATTGCATATAATTGTTTATTAGACTCAAATGCTCCATATCCTATAGAAGTTACTTTATTTCCATCTATTGTTTCAGGAATAACCAGCGCAGATACATTTCCTTCATAGCCAGTAATTGAAGCGTTAAGGTCTTCATCCAACTTATAAGTAAAAATTGTATATGGTTCTCCCGAAGCATTAATACCTGTACTACTTCCATATCTCATGCCACTACTTCCATATCTAGAATTTGAGCTAGTAAAGAAGCTTCCTGAATATCCTCCATTCTGACCATTTCGAGCACATTCATATACTTGTTTTCCATCTTCATAATGTAAAACTACTCTTACAGGGCTATTATTTACATCATAAATTGCATATTCATAACTATTATTATATTTTTTTATGATAAAATCAAGTGAAGCTGTGTAACCAACAGAAGCATACATCCATGCTGAAATATGTGTACAATTATTCGGAATTATCCCATCATTAAATGTATGTGAATTCAGATCAGCAGTCATCCCCACTTTAGCATATACATTCGCCTTTACAACAGGCATAGTAGTTAGCCCTAAGGTTGCCGTTATGCCAACTGATGCTTCTGCCTCTGCAGCAACTGAAAAATTATTTTTTGTAAAATTTTTAACCGATCTAAACCCCGAGTTTAAATCAAATTCAATACCTGTTTTAAAATTTTCACTATAACTTAATGTAATTTGTCCATTTAAAGCAAGATTAGCAAAAACCTCAATTTCTCCCATTCCTAATACAGGAAGACTCCCTAGTTTTACCTTGCTAGGAATCCCTAACTCAGAAAGAGCATCAAAGCTCCCATTTACAGAGACGGTTGCTGTTCCATTTAAAATGGCTGAAGCTTCCATTTTAAATGTATTAATCTTCCAATCAACACTTAAATTTGATACAGTTCCCTTAATATAAATTTTTGTACCATCTGAAACTATAATATCATGGTCTAATTTTATTGCTGTGAAATTAATAGTCCCACCCGTTCTTGGGCTAGAATAAAATTCACCATCTTCATAGTTTGACTCGGGTGATCCGCCTGAAATATAAGTAATTGTTGTGTTTTCAGCAGGAATTACATCTCTTAAGTCAGGTTCCAATTTTCCTTGAGCATCCACCGAAACAAGAATCGAGTTTATATCAATTTCAGATGTTTTAATATTTGTTACAGTACCGCGGTTATCGATATTCTCAGCAACAAACGCTAAAGGTAATCCATTACTATAAACTACAAAAACATCACCTTTATTAATTGTTTTTGATAAATTCTTAAATGAGATTATAGAATTTTCAATATTATATTCAGTTATTGAAGGTACAACTATAACATTTTCTTGATACACGAAAGAGTTATTATAGCCAGTATCAATAATCGCTTCTGATAATACTCTTTTAGCGTCCTCTTTCATTAATTCAACTTCATATATATCTAATTTTTGCTGAGGTAAGGCATTGTTATCGCTTAGCTTTATCCAACCTCTGTTAATTGCAATTTGTATGTCATTAGGATATTCACTTAAATCATAGTCGTTAAAAGTATAACTATTCTCAGTATAACTAAAGCCCAAACAAAAATTTAAAGTGTGTGCCGCAAAATCTCGTGTTGCTGGTTCATTAGGATGAAATTCCTTACCAGTTTCTAATTCGATTAATCCATTTTCAACAGCGACCATAATTTCATGATAATAAATATGATCAGGTGTTAAGTCCGGAAAATAATTATCTGGTAAAAGATCATCACTTACATTCATCTCGAATAATTCTACTAATTCATAAATCCATTCACCGCGTGTTATGCTATTTCCAGTTTCATTTAACTTGTTGGATTCACCATTAATTGTTAAATAAAATAATGAATTGCTACATAAACAAATTAAGCTAATTAACAAACAACTTAAAGTTTTTTTTAAAGTTTTCATATTTATCCTCTATTATTTTTCCCCAAATTATTTACCCAATTTCTTATTAAATTTCTGTAAAAAAATATTGTATTTGTTCTTTAACTAAGATTCTTATCATCGGATTTAGCATTAATTTTAAAATACAAAGTATATTATTAATACTAATTTTGTCTCTCAGTTTATTTCGCACTGTAATATAATTATCGATCGAGCTTTTATCAGACTCTTGAACGTAATCAATTCTTTTTTTTAACTCAACGTTAGAAAAACTATCGTTGCCTTCATCATTATTCTCTCTGACTTTATATAACTCCTTTGCGTAATGATCACAAACAAATTGTTTAGCACGGTTTTTTGAAGAAATTGAATCTGAATATCGTCTAAAATACATTAGGTATTCATTGCTTATTAATATCAACTTCTTTTTTGTCAACATCCTTAACCATAAATCATAGTCCTGACAAACAGGAAATTCTCGATACAAGCCAACTTCTATAACTGCTTCTTTTTTCATCATAACCCCAGGATGCAGAATAACATTTTTAATAGGCAATTTTTTATTAATGTTATTTTTTCGTATCGGCTTCATTTTCCCTATGATGTTACCATGATCATCAATAAATATAGCTCTACAACTTACAACATCTGCGTCTGTATTCTTTAATAGCTTTATTTGTTTTTCAAAGCGATCTTTTTTTGCTATGTCATCAGCATCCATTCTAGCAATATAAATTCCTTTAGCATGATCTAGAGCGATATTCAAACTTTTCGCAAGTCCCAAATTCTTTTTGTTTTTTAACAAAATTAGTCTACTATCATGAAAATTCATAATTAATTTTTCGACATCATTTCTTTCTGGACAATCTAAAATGATAATAAATTCAAAATTAATTTCGCTTTGTTCCAAAATAGAGACAATCGCTAGCCTAATATAATCAAGATTTTCTTTATATACGCTCATTATTACACTTAATTCCGGCATAGTTTTCCTCCAAAATGCTTAAAAACATTTAAAATAATTCTCTGGTTTATGAAAACAAAAAGAGTTAACGAGAAAATAAAGACAATTATATTTATTATAGGATGATTTATATAAACAAATAGTATAACTAAAAACATTATAATAAACAAAACATACACACGTCGATTAATTTTTAATTTTATTTGCGATTTTAGATCTATATACCGACATACAAAAGCAAATAAATAAGAAAGTAACGTCGATAAAGTAGCCGCATATAAACCAATTGAAGAAACTAATAATAAGTGAATAATTATATTAGTAATTGCAGATAACAAAGTAGTGACTGCATTTCTTACAGTTTCTTTAAACGCATTATAGATACTCCCAAGAAAATGAGCTAAAGAGGAAAGTATTAGTGCAACGATAAGGATTGGACATTGATAGTATGCAGCATAATAATTTTTATCAAAAATATAGTTAAAAATAATAAAGTTACAGCTAATTAATAAAATCCCAATGGATATTAATAATATAGCTATTTGATTCAATGTTTTATTATAATATCTATCTCGATCCTTATCATAAACTGATTCAGAGGCACTCTCTTGCCAAGACAGATTAAAAACGCTGAATATCATTTGACAAATCGAAGGTATTTTATGAGCTACGGCTAAAATACCATTGCTGAATGATCCTAAAACTATTGTTACTATTGTTCTATCAGATGCATCCATAATCCACCACGCCAGAGAAGTTGGAATTAAGGGAACCGAATACATTAAAATAGAATGAATGCGTCTAAATTTAAAATACTTTAAATTAAGCATTCGAACAATACGAAATCTTATAGAAATTAATAGAGATACTGAAGTAAATGAAATTATATAAGATAGCATTAAACCTGATATACCTAATTTTAAATAATATACGAAGAAAATTGAATTTATAGTCATAATGATGACATTTAATATATTACAAAATGCATACCACTTTAGTTCTTTTATTCCTCTAAGATAAAACATTAATAAGTTAAAAAATACCTCAGATATTAAATAGAAAAGAATATAACCATACAAACTCGAATAACTTATCAAGAGTTTTTTGAGGAATATTTTCCAAAAAGCAAGAAAAAAGATCACTCCAGAACAGCATAGAATCAATACATTAGAGAAAATCTCTCTTTTTTCATGAGTCGTTTTAGCATCAACTAATTGTCTAAACAAAGCTTCTCCTGAATTCAAAGGGATTACAGGGACTAACAAAGTAATATAAGTTACTAATAAATCATAAATTCCATATCCTTCCGGCGTTAACCAACGTGTGTAAAGAGGAAGCATTATAAACAGAAGTCCTTTTGAAAACAAAGAACCTATACTTAATATAGCAGTATTCTTGAACAATTTTTGGCTACGGTTCATATGTAATTCCTCTTTCATTCTCAACCCTGCTATTTTGATTTTTTCCATAGGCATACAGTGCGATTAAGTTATAAGTAAGAATAAATTGTTCGCGACTATACGAAACTGTCCAAATATCTAAAAAAAGTTCTAAAATTAAAAAGGATAAAAAACCAACAGCTACTTTCTCACCTTTTTTTAACTTAACAATCAATTTATACATTACTAGAAAGTACCAAATATAATAAACTAGAAGTGATAAAATTCCTTGATTAACACCTATTTCTAAATAATTATTATGACTATACAATTGCATATTATTATATAATTCATTCATCTCTATATAACAATTAGCCCCTATACCTAAAATCGGATGCTGTGTAAATAAATTCCATCCTAAATTCATCATTTGATTTCTTTTATATGTTGATATATCGATATCTTCTTTCTGGACATACGAAAAAAGTGATTCTATTCTTCTACCAATAGTTTGATATAAAGAAGAAACGTTAAAAGTTATCAATAATCCTATGATGGATAAAATCAATACATAAGTAGTATATTTAATTAATTTTTTTAATTGCTTTCTATATTCTATAAAGTATAAAAATGCTGTGTAAATAAAAATACCTGCAAATAATTTCCTTGTACCATTAGCGAATGTTGCGATTAAAAGTATACTAATAAATAATAGCGTAGATAAACGTTCATTCTTGTTCATTTCTTTATGCTGAAGCACAAGTTTATATAGCAAAATACAATCACAGATTAAAAGATGATATGAATAAAATATATAAGTTCCATAACTTTCATTAAAAAGCAGTTCGCCAAATCTCTGGTTTGGCCGATATTTTCCAAATTCGAAGATAAAAGCATAAATTGTAACGACAATTGTTGCTAATAAATAAGTTCTAGTAATAAAACTTATCGTTTTAGAAATATTTTTACCTGTATAGTAATATGTTAAATGAATGACAGCAAATGAAAATAAAAATATTCTTAAAATTAAAGTGAAAAGCGATTTACTCCTATCTAAATTTATAGAGTATGTAAATGAGAAGATTAAAAGCATAATAAAAACAATCATCATTTTTTCTAAACTTGTTAGTTTGTCTTTATTCAGGATAAATACTAAACTTGCAATTACAACAGAAATTAAATTAAAGATGTAATAAACATTTCTTGTAAAAATCGGCATCATAGGTAAAGATATAATTGAAAATATACAAATTAACCTTATTATTGGGTTATTAGTTATTTGAATTTTCATACTTATACCTTTCATATCTTTCCATATAAAATAGTTGCATTTTTTTTGCTACTTGCTTAATATCAAAACTATTCCTCAACTCACTTAGATCAATTTTTTCTCTATTATAAGATTGATCAAAATTACTAATAGCGGAAATCCATTTTTCCACACCTTCAGTTAATGATATTTTCTCAATACGGCTAGTTACACTAACTGCATCTGGTACATTGTATTTGCTTGTCAAACAAAAAAGGCCACTACTCTGCGCTTCAATTAATACTATCCCTAAACCTTCGAAAAGCGAGGGAAAGACAAAGAGATCCATAGCTTGATATAACTGTTCAATATTTTTAGTGGGAGGAATTATTAATGTATCTTTGATATTATCCTCATTAATTCTCTCCTCAATTTTACCTCTAAGCGGTCCATCTCCAATCATAACTAAAGCAAATTGGGAATTTTTTTGTTTTAATCGCTTATAAATATCCAAGAGAAAATCATGATTCTTTGATTGAACAAATCTCCCAACGTGACCAATTATAATTTTGTTTTCTAACTCCCACTCTTTTCGTATTTTCTGTCTTATGTTCTGATTATAAAGGAACCGATCTACATCTATTCCATTATTAATAATCCGGAATTTCTTACGCTTGAATAAAAATTCTCCTGCTTCCTTAGAACATGCAAAATAATGAGTTGCAAAATACGGAGACAACTTAATTAGAAACCCTTTAAATCTTCCCTTCAATGTTTTTTCACACTGATTGTTATGACTATGGAGTATTCTAGTATTTACATGTTTAAACTTAGCAACCATCAAATGTATCCAAGCTAAACTTGGCATATGAGAATGAATTATTTGATATTCAGGATGGGAAGTAAATAAATTATTTAAATAAAAAATATATTTAACTATATTACCGCTTTCTCTAACATTACTTCTATATATCTTTCCTCCAAGACTAATAATTTCTTTATCATAGTTATATTCTCCAGTATAATGTACTAAAAAATCAAACTGAACTTTACTTCTATCAATATTCCTATAAATATTCATTATCATCGTTTCTAATCCACCGAATTGCATATTAGGAACTATATGTAATACTCTTATCGGATTCTCCATTAAGTCTCTCTCCCTACTAACTTTTTCTTAAGAATTTCATATAAAAAAAAGCTCTTATACTATTAGGCATCATGCATATTATGCAATTCCCCAAAGTACTTATGATATAGTCTGGCAAATCGTAAAAACCTGATCGATAAAATTTTGTCTTTAATCGTATAATTAACTTCAGTTGTTGCCAGCCACCTCTGCGTTTATAAAACTCTTCAGAGATTCTCATATAAGTAAGATATTCCTGGATATTGTACATTTTCGCTCCACTTAAGAGCATTCGTACAATAAGCTCATAGTCTTGAGCATGTTTGAAATCATCATAGTTACCAGCTTTTAACACCATACTTTTTCTATACATCAAAGCAGGATGACGAATTGGACACCTTTTCTTTGCAAATTTGACTATATCCTTATGATTTTCTGGCAAGTTCACTTTTGATACTATGTTTTCAATATTTCCTGTGAACTCAAATACATTGCTGCCTACTAAATCCAAATCAGGCTGAGTCGCAAATCTATTAAGTTGTTTTTTACATCGATCAGCATTGGCATAATCATCAGCGTCCATTCGAGCAATTAATTCGTTAGTGCAGATTGTAATTCCTTTTTGGAGTGCAAGTCCTAAGCCTACATTTTTATCAAACTGATAAAATTTGAATATTCCTGGATTATTCTCCGCCATAGTTTCTAATATTCTGTTTAATTCTTCATTTAGTTTACCATCTTTTATTACAACAATCTCTGCTGGTTTAACATCTTGATTTATGATACTATCTAAGCTTACTTTTAACCATTCTGGATTATCTTTATTATAAACAGACATTAGTACGCTATAATTTTCCATAATAAAATCCTCATTTAATCTCTGCTGAAAATATCTCTTGTATAGACTTTTTCCTTTACTGACTCAAGTTCAGTATTATACCGATTAGCGATGATCGCTAGACTCTGTTTCTTAAATTCTTCCAGATCATTTACAATTTCTGAGCCAAAGAACCGATCTCCATTTTTCAATGTCGGCTCATAAATAATGACTTTAGCCCCTTTCGCCTTGATCCGCTTCATAACTCCTTGGATTGAACTTTGTCGGAAATTATCACTGTTGGATTTCATTGTTAATCGATAAACGCCAACAACGATTTCTTTTTCCTTTTCTTTATCCCATTGAGCACTGCTTTCATAATATCCTGCCAGCTTCAGAACCCGATCCGCAATAAAGTCTTTTCGTGTCCGATTACTTTCCACTATTGCCTCAATCAGATTTTCTGGTACATCCTGATAGTTCGCAAGCAATTGTTTTGTATCCTTTGGCAAGCAATATCCGCCATAACCAAACGACGGATTATTATAATGAGTCCCTATCCGTGGATCCAAGCAGACCCCATCAATGATCTGTTTTGGATTCAATTCTTTCATCTCAGCATAAGTATCCAACTCATTAAAAAATGACACCCGGAGTGCCAAATAGGTGTTCGCAAATAATTTTACAGCCTCTGCCTCTGTGAAGCCCATAAATAAGGTATCAATATTCTCCTTAATTGCCCCTTCTTGTAATAAACAGGCAAAGGTATGTGCTGCTTTAGTCAGTCTATCATCATTCAAATCTGTTCCAACAATAATCCGGCTTGGATATAAATTATCATACAAAGCTTTGGATTCACGTAGGAATTCAGGACTGAATAGAATATTCTTGCTTCCTTTTATCTCTCGGATATGTTTTGTGTAACCCACAGGAACGGTTGATTTGATGATCATAATGGCTTCTGGGTTTACTTCCATTACTAAATCAATTACAGATTCTACGGCTGAAGTATCAAAGAAATTCTTTTGGCTATCATAGTTTGTTGGCGCTGCTATAACAACATAGTCTGCATCCTTATACGCTTCTTCGGCATTCAAAGTCGCCATTAAGTTTAATTCTTTTTCTCTAAGATACTTTTCAATGTATTCATCTTGAATCGGCGACTTTCTTTGATTAATTAATTCGACTTTCTCTGGCAGAATATCCACTGCCCATACTTCATGATGCTGAGCTAATAATGTAGCAATGGATAATCCCACATACCCTGTTCCGGCAACTGCGATTTTCATTTTCTTCTCCTCGATTCCATAAAAAAAAGAAGTTCTGCTTCTCACTTTAGATAATACTCTTTATACCATTCCGCAAACTTTCTTAAGCCTTCTCTTAAGCTTGTACTTGGCTTAAACCCAAAATCTCGTTCCAGTGCGCTTGTGTCCGCATAAGTTACCGGGACATCACCTGGCTGCATAGGCACTAATTTCTTATGACTTTCAAAATCATAATCTATAGGCAACACTCCCGCTCTAACAAGTTCCTCCTGTAGGATCGTAACGAAATCTAAAAGGTTCTCTGGATGATTATTTCCTATGTTATAAATTGCATATGGTGGAAGCGGAAGACCATCTTCTCCAGCCTGCTTTTGCGGTGGTTTCTGCATTACTTTAATAATCCCTTCCACAATATCATCGATATACGTGAAATCCCGCTTACAATTACCATAATTAAAGATTTCAATCGTTTCCCCTTTGATCAGCTTATTTGTGAATCCGAAATAAGCCATGTCTGGACGGCCGGCTGGACCATAAACAGTAAAAAAGCGGAGCCCTGTAGAAGCGATGTTATATAACTTACTGTAAGCATGAGCCATGAGTTCATTGGACTTTTTGGTGGCTGCATATAAAGAAACTGGATTATCCACTTTATCCTCAGTAGAATAAGGAACTTTTTTATTAGAACCGTATACTGAAGATGAGGAAGCATACACTAAATGTTCAACCCCTTTTTGACCATTGTCATAAGAATGACGGCAAGCTTCCAGAATGTTATAAAAGCCAATGAGGTTGGATTCTATGTAGGCATCTGGATTCGTGATAGAATAGCGTACACCTGCTTGGGCTGCAAGGTTTATGACAATATCCGGAGTATATTTTTTAAAAATCAAATTAATAAGTTCTTTATTGGCTAAATCACCTTTAATAAACTTTAAATTAGAATAATATAAGAGCAAATTTAGTCTAGCTTCTTTTAAAGACGGGGAATAATAATCATTGAGATTGTCTATTCCAATAATCTCAATATTATCTAAAGTATCAAGGAGTTTTCTCGCTAAATTTGATCCAATAAAACCTGCAATACCTGTAATAAAAAAAATTCTTTTTTTTGAACTATTTCTCTCCATTATTCTCTTTCCCCTCTTTATTTCCAAAACATAAACCGTGTTTTTTTTTCTTTGATCTTTTTAAATTCTGATATAATTTCCCCATTATTAAGAATCGTTTTTGGATTTTCGTATATTAATTTATATGCCTTCTTTTCTCCAAACTCTTTAGTTAATTTTCGGAAAGCATTTTGCAATTTTAAGGGACGGCTTGGGTTATGGGCGTCGCTCGCAATAAAGCTGACAAAATCATAATTGATTAATTGTCTAAGGATCTTATCCGTGTGTTTTTGAAACAAACTGCTTTGATTGGATTGAAGATAATAACCTTCATCTAACCACTTCAAGCAGTACTGAATATTTTTTTGTACATATTTATAGCGTTCTGGATGAGCAATTATAATTTTATATTTTAAAGATAATTCATATAATATTTCATCATATTCTTCTTCATAGTTTACAAATGGAAATTCTACCAAAATATAATCTGTTTCTGATAAGGATAGTACCTCATTACGCTCTAATAACTCAGGCAAGTCAGGATGAATATACAATTCATTTCCTAAATTTAATTTTATTGATCCTTGATAAGTATTTTTTAGAATATTGAATTTTTCAATAAGTTCTGGTGCTTTAATCCGAAATTCCCCATTTTTCATGAAATGAGGAGTTAGGATTATTTCCGTTATTCCATCTTTTTCAGCATCGTTTAAAAGAGAAAGTGTTTCTGTCATACTTTTACTTCCATCATCAACGTTTGGAAGTAAATGACTATGAATATCAATCATTTTTTCTTATCACTTTTTTTCGTCATGGATGATAATAAGGAATTCTTTTTTTTCTTAGATACTATTTTTTTCTGGTTATCACTATAACGATATCCGTAACTGTTATAATACTTTCTCTGAACCGGCATCATCGTCATGACAATTCCGATGACATTTACTTGAGTTTGTTCTAATTGATCCTTAACTCGCAGCAATTCTTTGCGGTCATTGCGATTGGAAGCACAGATGAGAATGGTTCCATCACAGTATGATGCAGCAACTATTCCATCCGTTACTAATCCGACAGGTGGACAATCTAATAAAATTAAATCATAATCTTTCTTTTTCTCTTCTAGAAATTCCTTTAGTGCATTGGATTGTATGAACTCTGAAGCAAAAGGGATCTTGGTGCCTGCTGTAATAACATCAATCTTTTCATAAGGTTGTAATACAACATCCTCAAAATCAGCTTGATGTCCAATAATATCGGAAATTCCCTTCTTATTCTTCAATTTTAATTTTTTATGAATTGTGGGCATTCGCAAATCTAAATCAATAACCAATACTCTTTTTTGAAGCTGAGCATAGACCATCGCAAGGTTCAGAACACATGTACTTTTTCCTTCTTGCGCCGTAGTTGAAATGATGTTAATTATTTTCATTTCTTTATCAAAGTTTCGCATTATGATATTCGTTCTCAATGTTCGATAAGCTTCTGAAGCAGGTGCATCTGGATCAGTTAAAGTAATTAATTCATCCCCTACTCTTAGCATTATTCTGTACCTCCTGTTCCATGAGACATATCCGGAATCAATCCAATGATTGGATAATTAAAAATTTTCTTCAATTCTTCTTCAGTTCTAATATTTCTGTCATTCAATAAAAAATAAATTACAAAGCAGCCATCAATAATACAGCCAAGCAAGAATCCGATTAGAATATTCTTGAAATTTGATGGACTTGATTTTTGTTCAGGTACTTTCGCGGAGTTTAATACCGTAACATTCTCGATGTTCATAATTGTAGCAATTTTCTTTTGAAACACCAAAACAATTTCGTTTGCAATTTCAGCAGAGAGTTTAGGTTCTTGAGTCTCTACAGAAATTTTTATGACTTCTGTATCTTTTATAGAACTAATGTTTACCATTTTTAAATAAGATGAATGGTCTATATTTTTAACATCAAGCTCTAAATTCTTAATTACTTCATCGCTCACTGCCTCACTCTTCAATATCTCGCTATAAGTATTCACAAGTTTTTGTGATGTTTGTATATCGTTATAACTAATTTGTTGACTATCTGGATTAGATTTTTGGACAATAATCAGCTTCGCTTCAGCAGTATATTTCTTTGGTATTAAAAACATAGTAATTAAGGCGGCAATAATTGATGCTATTAGAATAATAATAACGAATAAATTAAAATGTTTTTTGATAATATCAATTACTCGCGACAGATCAATTTCAATTTCTTCTTTTTCATTCATATTTCTTTTCTCCCCTAACTTTTCTTATTTAAAAGAACCTATTCAGTTTTCCCAAATTTTTCGTAGATTGATTTTTCAATTTTAATCATTTTTGAACTAGGCTGATATCCCTCGTCTTCATAAATGAACTGGTGAATATCTTTTACTAGCTTTTGATAATTTTTCATTACATATAAAGGATTAAATCCATTGTACTCTACAGTTTTCAAAATAGAATCCATTCCTTCTTTTGGTATCTGGTTCTGATCTATATGTCTCAAATCAAAAGTAATCAAGCTCATAATATAATTTTTTATTTGTTCATTTGTAAGATTAGTTTCTACATATTGAAGTATCTCATTCACTATATTTAATAACTTCATGGGATTTTCATTTCGCAGTTCACTAATTATAGCCATAATTACATTATTTTGCCGTTGCATCCGATAATAATCATCATCAATCATCCGAATTCGACAATACATCAAAGCTTGATGCCCATTTAAGTGGTATGTACCCGCATCCCCTTGTACCTCTAAATTTTTATCTTTTTGATTAATTTCTTGCGCAGTTAAATATAGATCTATCCCACCTACAAGATCAACTAATTTTTCAAGAGCTGTGAAGCTGAATCCAACATATTGTGTAATATCCATATCAAAATTCAAATTGATCGTCTGAATCGCTAATTCTGGGCCTCCGCGCCAATGGGCATGATTTAATTTATCATAATCATTGTAGGGTTCAGGAAGATAGACTAGAGTATCTCGCTGCAATGAAGTAATTTTGATTTTCTTCGCGTTAAAATCTAAAGAGATAATCTTTGTCGCATCGGACCGCTGCATTTCAGTGTCAGTCCACTCGTTCCAATCCTGATTGTCGGAACCGAATAAAGCAATATTTACAATTTTGTGGTCCTGCACTTGGTCTTTAACTTCCTGATTTACCAAAGCTTCTTCATCTGTCAGTTTCTTTGAACGGTTTGTTTTGTTTAATAAAGAATCTACATACAAATTCCCGCCGATGCCAATCACAGCAATTAAACCTATTAACGTACCCACCACAATCAACAAAATCTTTGTTTTGTTTCTTTTCTGTTTTTTCTTCAATTTTGTCACATCCTTGTCGATTAATAAAAAAAGGTAGGCTTCGCCACCTCAAGCTTCCGATGAGTTTGTTATTTATGTTCCTTAAACTCACTTGAAGTGCCTAGACAACTATCAGGTTAGTTTAATTCTTTTCTGTTACTTCTAATCCTAAAATTATAGGTATAGACTGGCCACAGCATTGCATTGGAAGTGTCGCTAACCTCTGATGCCGTTTAATCTTTTGAATCTCTTTTTCATGTCCTTTCAATGGACCTTGATTGACTGTAAGAATGTAATTCTGAATTACACCTTTGGAAAATGAGATAATATACTCGTCATTCATTAAGTTCTCTAATTTGTTTTGCTCCAGCGCACTTAGATGAAAGTAACTATTAGATTCTTTACAGATACTCTCAGCACTTTGTTCATAGAGAGATATCCATGAATTTATTGCCTCTGTAAATTGTATTGCCGATAACTCGCTGCTCACCATCACAGTTCCTGGAAATAATAATTTTTGAGTTAAGAACATAAGATCATTCTTTTTAAAATACATTTCTTTCTTAGGAATAAATGCTCTGAAACCAGATTGATTGAGCAAATTTTTAAAGATTTCTTCGTGATAACGTTCTACCTCAAGAAAATACCAAGTCATCAAATCGCCCCTTTCCTCAACAAGACAATTTGAATGGTTTTCAACAAAATTTTAAAATCCCATATAATATTCCAATTTCTGGTATATTCCACATCTAATAAACAGCGATCCACAAAACTTAAATCACTTCGGCCACGCACTTGCCACAAACCGCCTAATCCAGGTTTCATTTGAATAATCTGTTCATAATATTCACCCATGTCTTCTTTTTCCCGTGGCAGATAAGGGCGAGGACCAATTAAAGTCATTTCACCTTTCAATACATTAATGAACTGAGGAAATTCATCCAATGAGGTTCTCCGCAGAAATTCACCAGCTTTCGTAATACGCGGGTCATTCTTTAATTTCTTATTGGTCTCATATTCTTTTTTAATTTCAGAATTTTCTTCCATCAATTGTTCTAATTTTTCCTCAGCATCGGGAACCATTGAGCGAAATTTAATCATTTCAAATAATGTGCCATTTTTCCCAATGCGCTTCTGTCTGAAAAATATAGGATCAAAATCCCCTTCCTGATGATTTTTATGACGAACATAGAAATAAAGAGGAACTAGCAGCAGGCATCCAGCAAAACCAGCTAGAATATCAATAATACGTTTGATGATATAACTAATTCCTTTTACCTGAATTGATAGTGACGGTTTTGTATATGTTTCTGTTTGAGCAATCCCCTGACTCTTACTCATAAATTCCACCTGCTTCCCTCATAAAAAAAGAACTGTCGCTCTCGCCCACGCGAAGTTGTCAACAAGTCTGTAATTAAAAGTAGACTTTTATTGACATACTAATTAAGGAACTATATAATGAGTTACAGACCAAGAAAGCGTTGTTTTTACAACTTTTTCCAGTTTTATTTAGAAGTCACAAAAAGTCTGCTTTTTTTTACATAATTAACATCTGAAATGTCATCAACAACACGTTTTATGTCCTGAATGGTTATGTATTTTTCCATTGATAACCTATTAAAATATAAAAAAAACTCTGAGTTTCCTCAGAGATCACTGAAACTAACCAAAAAGAAAGGAACTCCGCGGAGTTCCTTAACTTATTGCTTAGAAATGTTTTACGCGGTCTTCGTACTTCGCGTAGATCGCATCGTTGTTGAAACCGTCGACGTTCTGACTCTGGAAAACAGGCAGTTCGCAGCCTTCTGCCGCCAGGATCTTTAACGCTTCGTTTACGATTGTATCCAGAACGAAGATGCTGGAAATCGTGCTGCCCGGGCCCGTCGCTACGCCGCCGACATTCATCAGCGCGTCGCCGTCAGGTACGCAGTTGTCCAGAATGCAGTCAACGCATTCGAACAGACGCTTGCCGCTTGGATGACGGCTGGTCGTGTTCTGTGACTGATGCAGGTTTGTCAGCGCGATCGTGTAGACGCCTTCCTTCTGGCAGCGCATGGCCATTTCAACCGGAACCGCGTTACGACCGGAGTTAGAAATGATGATCATGATGTCGTCCTTGTCAATCTTGTACTGATCGAAGATAACGTCTGCCAGGCCGGAAACCTTTTCCATTGCACCGCTGCGGCGAGCGCCAAAGTTCGTCAGTGCATCCGGATCCAGAATGGCGTTGACGTTGCCCAGTCCGCCGGCACGGCAGAACAGCTCGATGCCGATCATGTGCGAATGACCTGTGCCAAAGACATGGATGATGTGATTGTTCTTGATGTTGTCGGCGAACTTGAGAGCCAATTCCTGAATTTTTTCCTTGTTGGCGTCATCCACTTTGTGCAGCAGTTCTTCGACCTTGTTCATGTATTCAAAATTGTACATTTTTAGTACCTCCCTTTTCCTTTATTAAATACGACCTGCGTATTTCTGCCTTAATTCTGCGTTATGCTTGCGGTTTTCTTCGCTGTCTTCGCTCAGCAGCAGCGGCAGCTCCACGCCTCTCTCGCTTAACAGACGGCAGGTTTCAGTCGTGATCGACTGGGCGATAAACGCACCGGTGATTGAGGAAATCGAACAGATCTTTTCGATTTTACCCGTTTCAATCAACGCGTCGCCCTGCGGCCCGCAGTTGTCGATGACCACGTCGCCCATCTCGTAAAGCTTCTTGCCGCTTGGATGACGACTGGCTTCCGCGCTGGTATGCTGCCAGCTGGTCACGACGATGACCTTATGACCTTCCTGCTTTGCCTTGATCGCAAAGTCGATGACAACGCCGTTAATCCCGGAGTTGGATATAATGATAAAGCTGTCCTGCGGGCGAATGTCGTATAAATCGTACAGCCGGTCCGCAATATCCGCACGACGTTCAAAAATGTTGTCCGGATCCTTGAATTCCGCTAACGAAACCTTACCATGCAGAACGAAATCGCTGGTGACGATCGTATGGAACGGCACTAACGATCCCGGCCGGCCGGCTAATTCCATCCCGAAGCCCACGGAATGACCAGAACCGAAGACATGCACGACGCCGCCTTGAGCGATCGTTTCAGCGCAAACCTCGGAAGCCTTGCGGATGTTGTCCATTTCCTTGCCTTCCAGAACATCGACAACCTTCATCATTTCTTCATAGAATAAATCCATATTAATTTCTCTCATGAGCGCACCTCCTAGGAATTCCAGCGTCCCAGATACACGTCTGAGATTTCGCGGTTATGGACATCGGCACCCTTGACATTGGCGCTCAGCAGAACCGGGCAGTCATGCCCCAGTCCAGTCAGATAACGATACGTTTCAGCACACAGCATCTGCGCGATCACGTTGCCGGTGACCGTCGACACCTGGTTGATCTTCTGGCCGTTTTCCAGCGTGACCACCATATCCGGGCTCGGCGCGCAGTTATCCAGAATCAGATCAGCATAATCTGTCAGCTTTTTGCCGGACGAATGACGTGAAACCGAAGCTTCCGCTTCCGCTTTCGAAGTCACCACGATCAGCTTGCGGCCCTTTTCCTTGATTTTCTTGGCGAATTCAACAATCACGCCGTTGTTCGCCGGATTGGAAATCAGGATGAACATGTCATGATCGTCAATGTTATACATGTTCCATAATTTATCCGCTAAATCCGTGCGGTCGTTGAAATCAGGCTGGTTCGCTTCTTCCGGAGAAACGACGCCGCGCAGCAGCAAATCCTCCATTTTGATCTGGTGGAACGGCATCAATCCGCCGGCACGATACCCCAGTTCCATGGAAAACGCCAATCCGTGTCCTAAACCGAACAGCTGGACAAGACCGTTTTCCAGCATGCAGTCGCCCATCATTTTCGCCGCTTCGTAAACCGCCTCTCTCTGAGTGTTTTTAACCTCTTCCAGAGCGTGCTTAGCGGCTGAGAAAAACTCTTTTGCTTCAGCCATACTGAAACCTCCCTTTCACGCAGAATCACTCCCGCGAATGACCCTTTACGCTGACTTTATGATAGCTATTTTCGCTTTCAGTGTCAACCGCTTTCACGATGTTTTTGGATAATTTAATCAAATTGTCAGATTACTTATAGAATAAATAATTTGCATGGACCGGCGGTCAAAATAAAAGAAGAACCTTGATTCCGATTCTTCTTGCACCGCTGATGAAAGAAACGCTTATTCTTCCAACAATCGCTTTATTTTATCTGCTTTTTCGATCAGATTCATCAATTGGCTTCTTAGCAATTCAAGCTCCTGATCGCTTATTTTGACCAGGATCTTCATGTCAATGCTGCTGACCAACGTTGTTGCTTTCTCCGCTAACTGAAGTGGCCGTGCCTTCGTTTTAGCTCGTTTTATCTGATTCAGCATCTTCTCCAAAGACAAGATTTGAAATATAACATAATTTCATCTTTTCTCGTTCTTTTTCATTTATACTTTGCAGCAACCTCGGAATTCCGCTATTCATTTTTTATAGAGTAATAAAATTCACAAGCAGGATAATTTTGATAATTTGAGAAATCTTCGGAATCTCCTAAGTAGTACAATGTATTTTCTTCAATCACAAAATAACCTGAGAACGCTTCCCCTTCAGTAACAAAGTCATTGTAGGATTCAGGACCATCATATCCATAACTCTTAGGGCTAGCATATTTCACAGAGAATTTATAAATATGATCACCTAATGACTGATATTTTCCATCCAGCCATTCAGAATATTCTGTTTCTATACGACTTGTAATGTGAATTCTCGCGTAATCATTGTTTAAAGGAAACAAGTTAAAAACGAGGCTGTCTCTTAAAAAAGCAGATTCTCCTTCCGGCAAATTAAAGCGATTATCAATTTCTTTTTCTTTCCACTGATGACACACATAAGCAAAAACTGTGTCCGGATAATCTAAAAAAGATGGTTCCTTTTGATCCACGCTCGGGATGGGGGTACTGCTAATTGTTGGCTCTGGGTCAGAGGAAGAAGACGCTAATTCTTCTCGATTGACTGAACATCCGACTAACAACAAAATTAATAAGAATAAAAATAGATTTTTTTTCATTTTTCCCTTTCCGCCCCTAGTCGAGCCTTTCTTTATATTTGATTCGCCGCTGAATCGTGCCGGCATGCAAAGCCCGCGCTGCAGCTGCAGTCTGTTGTACCGCTGCCAAAGCAGAGGTTATATCAGATAATCCATCATTTAACATTTGGATTTGCTTGTCTTTAGTGTTTAACGACTCCTTAAACGTGGAAATCGGTTCTGTCATGTGCAAAGTAAATCAGAAACATCAACATGTTTGATTTTCGATTTGTTTCTGTGCCGCAGTTTTAGAACCTCCGCTTTCATCCCCACGCGATTTGATCCATTTCATAAATCTATTCGTACAGAAACAAGCATCTAAGGAACATCATGGCGCATTCCCTGATAGTCAATTCCAGTAATTGCGTCACTGTCTCAATTCCCGCTTTTTTCAAGTCATAAAATGAACAATCTGACAGAGGTAGAAATTACATATTTATATCTAATTGGAATGGATACATCAAAATCACTCACCCGCAATTGTATCGCTTACAATAGTATTTTAACATTCCTTCCTCAGCGCGGCAATCCACGAAAAAAGTGCGAATTTCAATACTCCGCACTCTCCTCTATTCCATATGTCGTTTTATAATTAAAGAAATGATCGACGCCGCCAGCTTCGGATCTTCGTTGCAGACGATGAACTTGTACTGATCGACCAGTTCCATCTCCCGGTTCGCCTTGCTCAAGCGTTGCTGCACGATCTCCTCCGGCTCGGTTCCCCGCCCGCGGATCCGCTTTTCCAACTCTTCCATGCTCGGCGGGATAATGAAAATCGTCAGCGCATCCGGACATTTCTCCATGACCTGCTGGCAGCCCTGCACTTCGATTTCCAGCAGCACGTTCTTCCCCTCGGCACGCAGCTTTTCGACGTTTTTCAGCGGCGTGCCATAATAATTTCCGACAAATTCCGCATATTCCAGCAGTTCGCCGTCGCGGATCGCCTGTTCAAAGGCCGGCCGGTCGACAAAGTTATAATTTACGCCTTCAACTTCCCCCGGACGCATTTTGCGGGTCGTCATGGAAACCGAATACGCCAGGTTTAATTCCGGATCATTCACGAACTCCTTCAGAATCGTCCCCTTTCCGACTCCGCTCGGTCCGCTCAGCACGATCAGCAACCCCTTTTTCATGCTTCCTTCCTCCTTTTGTCCTGGTTTAATAATACAAAGCTTCCCGGCGATTGTCAACGAATTCCACGGCCGGTCCGGTTTGGGGTTTTATCAGAATCATGGTATAATAGGAACACATTTTGGAAAGGTTGATCACCATGGCTTTAGACGGACTCCTGCTGCACGCACTGTGCCGGCAGTTTCAGGAAATACTTCCCTGCAAAATCAATAAAATCCATCAGATCTCCAATACGGAGCTGTTGTTTCACCTGCGCACCCAGCGCGAGAAAAAGAATTTACTGATTTCCTGTCATTCACAATACAACCGCATCAATCTCACCGACCGCAGTTATCCGACCCCGGAGGAGCCGTCGCATTTCGTCATGCTTCTGCGCAAGCATCTGGAGGGTGGCTTAATTTTGTCCGTCCAACAAGGCGGACTGGATCGCTGGCTGGTGATGGAGGTTTCGCTGCGTAATGAAATCGGCGATAAGGTCTTCCGCAAGCTCTACGTTGAATTGATGGGCAAATATGCCAACGTCATCCTCGTCGATGAAGACAACCGGATTCTCGACGCGCTCAAGCGGATTCCGCCGTTTGAAAACACCAAGCGCACGATCCAGCCGGGCGCGCAGTTCACGCTGCCGGAACAAGCGGTGAAGCAAGATCCGTTCACAGCGCAGACCGTCGATCCGCAACAGCCGCTGCACCAGCAGTTTGACGGCTTCTCTCCGCTGCTTGGACGGGAGGTCGAAGCACGGATGCGCCGGGGCGAAACCTTCCCGGAGATCATGGCTCAGATCGAAAGCAGCGACACGCTGTTTATCACCAACACGCCCAAGGAAACGCAGTTTCATCTGATTCCGCTGACCCAGTATGAACAGCCGGCCAAGGCATACCCGCTGATGGAGGGCATGGACGTCCTGTATTATCATAAGGAAGAAAAAGACCGCATCCGGCAGATGACCGGCGATCTGTTCAAGTTTGTCCGCAAGCAGCTCAAGCATTACCGCCAGAAGCTGCCGAAGCTGCTCGACGCGATGCAGGAAGCGCTGGATTGTGAAAAGTGGCGGGAATACGGCGATCTGTTATATGCGTATGGGCAAAATATTCCCAAGGGCACGCCGGCGGCAACCTTGACCACCTTCGATCAGAGCAGGCAGGTCACAATCGATCTGGATGTCCGCTTCGACGGACGCGGCAATGCAAAGAAGTGTTTTCAGAAATACAACAAAGGAAAAAAGGGTCAGGAGCATCTGTTGGAACAAATCGACCTGTGCGAGAAAGAGATCGAATATTTCGAGGGCCTTGAGCAGCAGCTGGAGCTGGCCAACTTTGAAGACGCCCGCGAAATCCACGAGGAGCTGGCGGCGTTAGGCTACATGAAGCCGATCCAGTCAAAAATCCGCCGCAACCGCAAAAAGGCGAAGGCCCTGCCGGCGATCACGGCGATCCGCCTGGCGAACGGCGTCACGTTATATTTCGGTAAGAATAACCTTCAGAACGAGGCGCTGACGTTCAAGCTGGCGCGCAAAAACGACCTGTGGTTCCACGCTAAGGATTTCCACGGCTCGCATGTCGTCCTGGATTGCGAACAGCCTGACGAAGAAACGCTGCGGCTGGCCGCAATGGTCGCTGCCTATTACTCCAAAGGCCGCTATTCCAGCAGCGTCCCGGTCAACTATTGCCCGATCCGCAATCTCAAGCGGGTCCCCGGCGCAAAACCGGGCTTCGTCTCGCTGACCAGTTACAAAACGATCTATATCGATCCGGAAGAAGCCGTGATCGACGATCTGTTGAAAGAAAACGCATGAAAACGACGCGCTACTGCTTAACCCTGCCCTATCTGGAGATCGTTAAGAAATTGAAATATGAGCTGCGCTGGGGCTGCATCCGCGGCACGCTGTTAAGTCAGGCTGAGGTCAGTCCCCAGGTGACGGTGCTGCTTTTACAGGTTGAAAATCAACCGGAAAATACCGTGCTGATCGTCGATCATCTGCGTTCTGAAACGGAGCTGCGGATCATCGAACCGGAGAATCAGGGATGGGATCAGATCCTGGGCAAGCTGTTTCTGTCCTTCCGGCTCCCGCCTAAAAAGGACATACTGTAGCTTGACTGGGGGATTTCAATGTTCTGCCGGGATCTCGCTGATCAAAAAGAAGACTTCTCAGAGGTTTCGCTCTCTGCCAAAGTCTTCTTTTTTTGTTCTGTTTATGCAATCTGTCTTTAATTAAGCTTTCAGATCCCTGGTCCTTCTTTCAGAATCGGGATTCTTCATTTTCAGGAGTTTCCCGCTCTCAACGCTGCTTCTCGGCAAACCGAAAATCGATTACTTTCCCGCCAAATGTTTCGCCGCTACATAGGCCATGACGCAGCCCTGCGAAATGCAGGCACCCCCAGCCCAATAGCCGGCTACACCGGTCGAACAGGTGCCTGCGGCATATAAGCCTTCGATTACATTGTTATCCTGATCCAGCACCTGCGCGTTGCCGTCCGTCAATAAACCGCCGCGCGTTCCGCAGGTTCCCGGCACATACCGGCAGCAGTAGAACGGCGCCTTTTCAATTTTACCCAGGGTTGCCGTTAAGGTCGTAAACTGGGAGAAATCCGCTTCCGGCAGCGCTACATAAGTATTCGACTGCAGCGTTCGCAGCGCGTTTTCACTTTCGCCGCGATGCCATTGCGGATCAACGCCCGCGTCCACATACCCGTTAAACGCTTCAACTTGTTTTAACAGGCCTTCCTTGTCAATGCCCATTCCTTCAGCCAGTGCTTCCAGCGTATCATAGCGTGTGATATAATCCGGCAGCGCGTCAACCGTCGCTCCGCCTGGCAATTTAAACTGCGACGTATAATCCGCATCGCAAATGAAATAACCCGGAATATTCGCAAAGTTCAGCGTTCCGGTGTCATAGGCGCTGAAAGCCCGGCTGAACACATCATATTCACGGCTTTCATCCGCAAAGCGTTCTCCCTTGGCATTGACGCAGATGGCATGCGGAAATTTCAGATAGCACGCCCAATCCGCCAGCGCGGAGGTCGCCATAATTCCGTAATTGCGGTCGTCGCCTTTGTTCCACACCGGATTGTCATAAATAAACGGCACGCCCAGATAGCGGTCCATCAGTGCCAGCTGTGCCCCCAGACGAGCCCCCATCTTCTGGCCGTCGCCAGTGTTATTAGGACTGGAACAGGAACGATACAGCGGAAAGGACAGATGATTCCGGCGCATTGCTTCATTATAATCAAAACCGCCGGTGCCTAAAATCACACCCTTGTTCGCTTTGATCCGCAGCGTTTTTTCGCCTTGCCGGGCCACCAAGCCGATCACTTTGTGGTTCTCATCGGCGATCAGCTCCTCGGCCGCAGTTCCCATCATCAGCTGAATTTGATCATGCGTTTCAACATATTCGCGATATTGCTTCCATTGCGCGCCGGCCATCATCATCTGATTGTCCGCGTCCAGCGGGAATGCAGAGCCGCGGCCGACGACGATGCTGTCAGGGTAGCGGTCATAATAATCATTATGCGCGCCGGAATGAATAAAACGCGACCAGCCCAGCGTCTGCTTCGTCCAGTCGCAGTATTCCTGGGCGTGATCGACAAATGATTCCATGACCGTCAGGCTCATCCGGTCCTCGCCGACTGCCTGCATGTAGGACAGACATTTCTCACGGCTGTCGCCGTTATTCTCTTCCTTAAAATCATTCAGGAATCCTGGCAGTGCATACCCGCCTCCCGAGGTAATTGAAGTGCCGCCGAAGATGTTTTCATCCTTCTCCAACACGGTAATCGACGCAACCCCCATTTCACAGGCCGCGATCGCGGCGGTAATCACCGTTCCTGTCCCGACGACGATGACATCTGTTTCCTGGTCCCAGGTCAGTTCTTTGTCTTGCGGGGAAGAAGCGGGCGCCGTGCTGCATCCGCCGATAAGCGATAAGCCGGCTAATCCAACAGCGCCGGCCGCAGCGCCTTTGATAAAATCTCTGCGTGAATATTCTTTCATTTCTTTCTCTCCTTTTTGATAATATTTTATCAAGCGAAACAAAAAAGAAACAGAAGCAAAAACAATCAGCTTCCGTCATCCAAATTTATCAGTTCATAAATTTTGTTTCAGGTAGCGGATCAGTTCCCGGGCCACCTCGTCGTATTGCCGTTTCCGCATCGTCGCGGAAGATGTCCGCAAAAAATAAGGGAAGGTAAAACCATCGGAAAAAGGAATCAGACGGATATCCCGCATCTGGTTCAGCAGCGTATTCTGGCCATG
Source organism: Holdemania filiformis (assembly GCF_003459085.1). Taxonomy (NCBI): domain Bacteria; kingdom Bacillati; phylum Bacillota; class Erysipelotrichia; order Erysipelotrichales; family Erysipelotrichaceae; genus Holdemania; species Holdemania filiformis. Next base: position 26,392 of record NZ_QRUP01000001.1, read on the forward strand.
ACAGGCCATGACCCCCTGGTTTGTCGCTAACAACGAGTATAGATAGATGGGATCTTCCGTACAGATCTGGCGCTGCTCAACCTCAAACGGCATCCATTTCTGACCCGTATACTCCAGCTTGCCATAGCCCAGCGTTGTCGTCAGAATCGTCTGAGTATGAAAATCCTGCGCGGTGACGACGGTCCTCTGCGCTAAAGGATTGGCTTTGTGTACGGCAAGCATCAGCGGATATTCCGCGACCTGCTCGCTCGTAAAGTTCAGATTGGCCTCGCTCGGCATTGTCGTCAAACAGAAATGCAGCTGTCCCTGTTCCAGCATCGCATTGCTTTGCTTCCCGCTCAGAAACAGAATTTCCGCCTGAACTTCGGGATGTTCCTGAATCCACTTTTCAAGTATGGCGACTTCCCGCTGATCCGCCCAGTTGACGATCCCCAATTTGATCGGCAGCCGGTACTGACTTGAAAACTCCCGCATTTCCTTTTCAATTTGTTTAAATTCGTCAAACTGCCGGGCAATCCGGTCGTAAAACAGCCGGCCTTCGCTCGTCAGTTCAACACCGTTCTTTCCCCTTTCTAAAAGACTGAAGCCCAGTTCATTTTCCAGCTGGGTCAGCGCGGCGCTGATCGTCTGCCGGGTGATGAACAACGCTTGCGACGCCTTGACGATACTGCCGTATTCAACGGCGCTGACAAAGTATTTCAACTGTTGGATTTCCATGTTTCCATCCTCCATCTGTTAGTTTTTTTATCATTATACGTAAAATTATCAGGCACATCGAATATCCGCCGGCTTCAACACGCCTCTTTCTTTCCGCTTATGATTCAGCTTAATGCCTTAAAAACTTTACCTAATTTCTTGAACCGGGTCAAGTCCGGATTAATAAAGTCCTATTTTCACATAAAAACAACGAACTTCTGCCGGCTTGAGCCAGACACAAAGTCCGTTGTTAACTCTCTTTTTATCGTTATAAGATTTCCAACAGCTGATCCAGAGCGTCAATCTGCCAAGTCGGCTGTTGTTTTAACGTCAGCGGCAGGTGCTTCGGATTGAACCAACAAGTATCCAGTCCCGCCGCCTGACCGCCGGCGATATCCGAGCTTAACGAGTCGCCGATCACCAGAATCTGCCGCGGATCCTTTTCCGCGATGGTCTGCAGCACGGGCGCAAAGAATTCCGCCTGCGGCTTCTGGACGCCCAGCTCATCGGAAATGAACAGATGCGTAAAATACTTCGCCATGTCCGCGCCCGCTAACCGCTGCCGCTGGGTCGGACCGTCGCCGTTGGTGACGACGTCCATTTCCACTTTTCCCTGCAGCGCTTCCATGATTTCACGCGCGCCCGCAAGCAGATCGTAGCCCTGCATCAGCAGTTTGCGGTAAGCCCGGGAGGCCGCCAGACCATCAGCGGCAATGCCCAGTTCGTCAAACGTCCGCTGAAAGCGGGTATCCTCGATCACCTGCTTGCCGATCAGCCCCTGCTCGTAATCCGACCACAGCTGATGATTGATCCGCAGATAACACGCCACATTTTCTTCGCTGGCGTCTACGCCGAATTCCTCCAAAACCCGCCGCAGCGACCGCTCCTGATTTTTTTCAAAATCATACAGCGTGCCGTCCAGATCCCACAATAATGTACTGTACCGCATTATTTCAGCCGTCCCTCATTCGCCAGCCGGCGCAGCTGCTTAACCTCAAACGGTTTCATCAGCCGATATTCGCCAGGATTCAAGCCGCGGACCGTGATCGGACCCAACGAGCGCCGGTGCAGCCGGCGGACCTCGTAGCCGAAGACTTCCAGCATCCGCTTGATCTGACGGTTGCGGCCTTCCTGAATCGTCAATTCAAACATCGTCTGTTCATGCGCGAAATCCTTGTTCGTCACCCACAGCTTCGCCGGCAGCGTCTTGATTCCATCGTCCAGCACGACGCCCTGTTCCAGCTGTTTGATTTCTTCCGTTTTCAAAATCCCGTTGATCGTCACCTCGTACACCTTAGCGATGTGATAGCGGGGATGAATAATTTCATTCGCGAATTCTCCGTCGTTCGTCATGATCAGCACGCCGGTCGTGTCGTAGTCCAGCCGGCCGACCGGGAACACCCGCTGCGGCACATCCGTCATCAAATCCACAACCGTCCGCCGGTCATGCTCGTCATTGAGCGTACACAGCACCTTCTTCGGTTTGTTCATGACATAATAGACTTTATCTTCACGCGCGATCGCTTTGCCGTCGACTTCGATCAAAGCCCCTTTGCGCGGTTTTACACCCAGCTCCGTTACGACCTGTCCGTCGACCTTGACGCGTCCCTGCAGAATCCATTCTTCCGCCTTGCGCCGGGAGGTCAGACCGCTGGCCGCAATAATTTTTTGTAATCGATCCATCGTTTATCTCCATCCTTTGCCTTCTTATTTTACCAGACAAGACCGGGAAAGAACAGAGAAATCGGCGTTAAACAAGGAATTGCAGCGTCAGCCAGATACCCACGCCAATGCCGATCACGTCCGCGAACAAACCGATCGGCAGCGAATTTTTGATTTTCTTCACTCCCACCGAGGAGAAATAGAGCGTAATGACATAGAGCGTCGTATCCGTCGAGCCCTGAATGACGCTTGCCATTTTTCCAGCCAGCGAATCCGGTCCCAGCGTTTTCAAGATATCGACGAGAATTGCCAGCGACGCGCTGCCGGAGATCGGGCGGAAGAAGGCCAGCGCGAAGATATCCGAAGGAATCGCAGGAAACACTTTGCCCAGCTGCTGCGCCATCACGGTAAACAGCCCGCTTTCCCGCAGCAGCGACACCGCGAACATCATCGCCAGTAAGCTTGGAAACAGCGTGACAAACAACGACAGGCCCTCTTTTGCACCACTGACAAACGCATCATAGGCATTGAACTTCCGCAGCAAGGCGAACGCGAAGATTAAAAGGATTAAGATCGGCAGGATATACAGGCTACTTTCCACGATAATTCACCCACCGATCCAGCGCCAGGCCGCCGATCGACGCGCAGCTGGTCGCAATGATTGCCAGCGGCATGAAATCGGTCGGATTCAGCGCACCGAACTGCGCACGCAGTGAAACGATCGTTGTTGACAAGATGGTCACCCCGGCGGTGTTCAGGACTAAAAACGTAACCATTGCGCGGCTGGCGGTTTTCTTATCCGGATTGTGCCGCTGCATGCACTCCATCGCCTTAAGGCCGCTGGGTGTCGCCGCCGAGCCTAATCCAAACACATTAATCGTAATGTTGGCGGCAATGTAGCCCAGCGCTTCCGGATCGTCGCGCAGATCCGGAAACAGAAACCGCAGCAAAGGAGACAACAGCTTTTGCAGCATATTCAGCAGACCAACCTCCCGCGCGATATTGAGAATTCCACTCCAGAAACAGGTCGCCGCCACCAACGGCAGCGCCAGCTCGAGCGTCTCGCGCCCAACATTGACAATTACCTGATTCACAGAACTGACGGATCCGGTCAACAGACCATACGCCAGCGAAGCCAGAATCAACAGGATCCAGATCAGATTCATACGCACCACCTCCAGAAACAGAACTTCCGCGGCGGCTTAACAGCCGGGAGTGTCTTGACCACCGTGTGTGAAGGATCGGTCCAGCACAGCGTCAGCTCATTTTTACTTTTATCGAGCGTCATCGTGTACTGTCCCTGTCCCGCTTCTTCCTTTTTAACGACCACTTCAAACGGCTTGTCCAGCTGGGCGATATAGCCCTCCTGTTCAATTGGACCGGCCGGCTGCAGCGTGATCAGCTCGCACATTTCCATCGCTTTCCGATACTTTTGTTCGTGAAACGTCCAGCGGTCCGGCACGGCCAGCGTCACGACGATGTATTCCAGCTCGCCATTCTGCGCGGCGGTGACCAGCGTTTCTCCGGCCTTGTTGGTGAAACCGGTCTTGCCGCCGGTACAGAATTCAAAATTGCTCAGCAGCTTGTTGGAATTTTTCCAGCGCGAGCCCCATTCACTTGTGTAGAACTGCGTCGCAACGATCTCCCGAAACTGCGGCAGCGTCATCGCGTACTGCATCAGAAGCGCCATATCATAGGCCGTGGAATAATTGCCTTCCTCCTCAACGTCCATGCCGTTGGGATTATGAAACTCCGTATCCTTCATCCCCAGCGCCGCCGCTTTTTCATTCATCATCTGAATGAATTTTTCAACCGATCCGCCCCCGACCCGGTGGGCGATCGCAACCGCCGCATCGTTGCCGCTCTTTAACATCATGCCGTAAAGCAGCGAGCGCATCGAAACCTGCTGCCCTTTCTGAATCCAGATCATACTGCCTGTCACATTCGTCACTTCGTCGCCGATAATCCACTGGTCGATGTAATCCCCGTTTTCCAGCGCGACCACCGCGGTCATGATTTTTGAGATCGAGGCGATCGAGCGAACTTCGTGTTCATTTTCAGCTTCCAGGACATTGCCGTCGTTGCCGCTGATCACAATATACGAACCGTCCGCGTGCAGCGGCGTCCAGAACAACATCAGCGTCAGAAAAAATACCGCAATCTTTTTCATACAGCGCCTCCTGTTTGACAGTGTATGTTCCAGCCCGCCGATCAAGAATCAGGTCTTTTTCACCGGGGTTGAAATTGTTCGATGGCGGTTCTTTTCTAAATTCGGATTGGACTTATTAAAGATTCAGCGCTCAATCCATTTCAGCCAGCTTAGCGACGGATTCTCCCCACCGTTTTTTTCTGATCAAAAAAACTGCCGGTCAGGCAGTTTCTTGCTTAGACGGCCATGCTTTTCTGTCCGCGATCTTGCTTAAAAATTAAATTCATCTTCCCAGTTAAACTCGCCGGATTGTTCCAGGCTCATCGGCCAGTGCCGGCACCAGTCCGGCACCCGTGGCGCTTCCAGGCGGTCAAAGCTTGGCGTGTACGGTTTGAGATCCAGGATCGGCGTGTTGTCATGGGCATCGATATAGGCGATCCGCACGATGCCTTCCGTTTTGTCGAGGTCCAGAATTTCTACGGCGGTCAAACCGATCGGATTGGGCCGGATCGGTGAACGGGTCGCGAAGATCCCCATCCGTTCCGGCGCGTTTTTGTACGGTTGTTCTGTCTGGAGCACCGTTCTGTACGGAGCGCTGTCAAAATCGCTGAACCACCACAGCACCTGCAGGTGGCTGAAGCCGTCCAACCCCTCCAGCGCGGGAATGAAGCGTTTGTCCAGGCAGAGGAAAAAGCCTTCCTCACTGCAGCGGATGATGCCGATCGTGTTTACTTCATAGGTTGTCATTGTTCTACCTTCCTTTCGTGTAATTTCACGATAAACCCTGACACGCTGTGAGAGTCAAGCGAAAAAAATTCCTCCTGTTTGTTAACCAAGAGGAACTTCAGCTTCTTTGCGGACCGGGATCTGGATCTCGGTCAGATATTGCCGCGGATCCGTTTCATTCCAGGGACCGCGGTGTACGATTTGACGATCGGGACCATCGAGATGGGTTCCGTTTTCTTCCAGCCAACAAACAAACGCCCGATAGGCTCCGGCGATCTCTGAAAACGGCCCGCAGACAAACGTGCTGGCCATCGCCGCCCGGCCTTCAACGTCGCGGAAGCGAAAATCCCCCTGATTCTTTCCGCTTTGCTTCACCGGAAGGCACAGTTCAACGTCAACGTTCTTCTCCTGATACGCTTCATCATGAAAGATTGAAAATGCCTGGCCGACTGCCGTCAACCGTTCGGTTTGGACAAAGGCTGCCATTGCCTGCCACAGCGCGCCTTCGGCATAATAATCGGGGATGACGCGGCGTAAGGACAAAACATGACAAGCGGGTACAGCTTTGATCACAATCTGAACCGGATCCGCAAAATGGCCCTGATTTTGCCGCTGTTTCAGACTTTCCAGCCGTTTGAGCTTGATCTGTTCCGCCGCGATGATCTGCCGGATTTCCTTTTGTTTTGCTTCAATCAGTGCTGGTAAAAGACTCTGCGAACCCATCATCGCGCTGATCTCGCTGATCGTAAAGCCGCAGTCGCGCAGCGTCAGGATCTGGTTTAACCGTGTCAGCTGATCTGAGGAATAAAGCCGGTAGCCCGTCTGCGGATCGATTGCCGCAGGCTTTAACAAGCCTGTTTCATCATAGTAGCGAAGCATGCGGATCGAGATCTGCGTCAGTTTGGAAAATTCGCCGATTTTTAACATCCGTCAGTCCTTCTTTCCGGCAGACGGATCAAGCCGCGATGAGTGTCCTGACGTTGCCTGCTTTTTCTCACAGCGTCCGCAGCGCGTACAGCCGTTGCAGGTCAGCTGTCCGCCGCAGCGCTGGCAATGCGGTCCAAAATAAGGCTGATACAGCCGTTCAGGTGGGATCGGACCATACTCGTCTTCCAGATGAAAGATCTGCGGCCGGCCGCGGAAGCTGAGCCCGGATTTCCACGCCATTTCACTTTGCAGACGCTTGGACGGCAAAGGATACGTTTTTCCGTCTTTGACAAAAACCGAACCGGTTTCAATGAAATTAAAAGTCACTCCGGCCCGGCGGCATTGCGCCCCCAGATCCTGAACCCAGCGATAATCGCAGGGCCGCGCGCCATCGTAGTTTTCCCCGCCGCAGATCACCTGTTCAATCTGGCCGCTGGCTAACCACGGCGACAAGTCGACAGGACCGATCAAGGGTGCGCACATCACCCCTTTATGTTGAAATGGCAGCTTCAACAGCCAGTCCATCCGCGATTCCGCTCGTTTTTGATTCTCCACGGTCACATTAAAGAAGATATTTTCCCAACTCGTTCCCCAATCCGCCGGAAGACACGCCGCCACACGCTCAGGACGTTTTGTCAGCAGGAAAAAGATGACGTCTGAACGTTTTTTCATGATCTGCCAGGCTTCATCCCGCCACGGATCCGCCTCGGCCAGGAAAAAATCAGAGTTCATGCATACGCGCACCCGCTCGCCGCTCTGGATCTTATAATATCCGCGCCGGTCTTTTTTTACGGGCATGTTGAACCCCCCTGCAACCCGCCGGATCTGTGCTCCGTCCTGGCCCCGCTGGTGATCCAGAAAATACATATAACAATGCTCGCAGCCTTCGCTGATCTTCGTACAGCCATGCCATGGATTCCAGATATCATGCATCGGGATCTCCCCCTTCTTTTTACCGTTTTCTTCATTGTAGCGAAACGTTGAATTATTTTCAAGCTTTTTTTCAGAATGATTCAGAAGGAAAAAACGGTCCGCAGAAAAAGAAAAGAATTCTGCGCCAGATCAGAATTCTTCTATTTCACCTTGATATTGATGAACCCGTTCGATCAAGCCACCTCGCGCGCCCATCGTAAACGCCAGATTGCTGCTGCGGATTGCGATCAGCCGGGATTGCATTGTGGCATAACGATCCCTCCTTCATAAAGGAAACCTATTCTATGCCCCGGTTGCCTGGTTGTGAAGAACGACGGGTCTTCATCGGCTTGTTCCGGTTTCTTCAACCTACTTCTATACTGCGCTTTATAACGCAAGCCCTCCTGTTACAGCTTTGTGTTCCAACTTTAATGCTTGGGTAACCGGCTTCAGCCTTCGATCAGCCGACGGCGGGTCCAGCGGTCGCCGCGGAAGCGAACCGCAAAGAAAGCGGAGCGCACAAACCAGTCGCAGATCATCGCCAGCCAGACGCCGACGACGCCCAGCTCGAAAACCAGCCCGAACACATAGCTCAGACCGATCCGGCAGATCCACATCGACGCGATCGAAACGCTCATTGTAAACCGGGCATCGTTGGCTGCCCGCAGCGCATTGGGCAGCGTGAAGGAAACCGGCCAGATCACCATCACGAAGAAGCCATGGATAAACAACAGTTTAAACGCGATATCCAGCGTTTCCGGCGACAGGTTATACAGCTTCAGTAAGACATTCGCTCCCAGCAGAATGCAGACGTTCAAAGCGATCGAAGCCATATATGCCCATTTCATCAGCTTCTTCGTATAATATCGTGCTTCCTCGATCTTCCCGGCGCCGACGCACTGGCCGACCACCGTGACCAAGCCCAGACCGATGGCCGCAGCGGGAATGACTTCCATCGACGCGAAGTTGTTGGCGACGGCATTGGCCGCGATCGAAGCGGTGCCGAACATCGCAACTAAGCTCTGCACCAGAATCTTGCCGATCTGGAACATGCCGTTTTCTAATCCGTTCGGGATGCCGATCTGTAAGATCCGTTTGATCATCGTCCAGTCAAAGCCCAGATGGAAATACGAATCCAGCCGAATCTGATCCTGCCGGTGCCGGAGCATCACGACGATCAGCACCGCGCAGACGATCCGCGAAATCAGCGTCGGGATCGCCGCGCCTTCCACGCCCATGCCTAAACCATAAATCAGGATCGCATTGCCGACGATATTGAGTGAATTCATGATCAGCGACGTCACCATCGAAATCCGGGAATTGCCCATCGCCCGGTATAACGCCGCACAGGAATTATACAGCGCGATAAACGGATAGGACATCGACGTGATAAACAGGTAAGTCTGCGCGCTGGCAAGCACCTCCGGATCCACCTTGCCGAAGATCAGCGCGATCAGCTGCCGGCCAAAAATCAGAAACATCACCATGATCACCGCGGAAATCGCCGTCGTGCACAGGATCAGCTGTTTCGCCGAGAAGCACGCCTGTTCTTCTTCCCGCCGGCCGAGATACTGCGCCGCGACGACCGCGCCCCCGGTGGCCAGCGCCGCAAAGATATTGATGATCAGAATGCTGATCGAATCGACCAGCGAAACGCCCGAAACCGCGGCTTCGGAAACGCTGCTGACCATCATGATGTCCGCCATGCCGACCAACACCGCCAGGATCTGTTCAATCACCAGCGGAATAATCAGCTGTTTTAACTTTTGATTGGTAAACATTGTCTTCCCCCATTTCCCTGAACTTGTCTGATTATACGCTTTCTTATCGGGAAGTTCAATTTTGTTTTTCTGTTAATAAGCGCGGTCCCTCGATAAAACCACCAGTATGCGCTGTAAAGTGGCGATAAACATCAAGAAAGCTGACATAAGTCAGCTTTCAGGTTATGCTTCAGTTTTCTGGTTTTTGCTTTTAATCAGGTTCAGCAGACCGCCGGCCCGCAGAATTTCCAGCTCCCGCGCAGTGCAATGATGCTGGACCGTGAAGGAGAAGCCCTTCGCGTCCGTGATCGTCAGCGGCTGGCCTTCCGCCAGCTTACCGCAGTCCAGCGCCAGCGTATCGAGCATCGCTATTCGCTCGTAGTCATCCGGCTGCTCAAAGACCAGCGGCACAATTCCGGCGTTGATCAAATTCTGACGGTGAATCCGGGCATAGCTCTTGGCGATTACCGCCTGGATTTTCAGATACATCGGCGCCAGCGCGGCATGTTCGCGCGAGCTGCCCTGCCCGTAGTTCTCCCCGGCGATAATCCACCCGCCCCCATACTGCAGGCAGCGGTCGTGGAATTGCGGATCGATCTGACTGTAACAGAACTCGCTGATCTTTTCAATGTTGCTGCGGTACGGCAAAATCTTGGCTCCGGCCGGCATGATGTGATCAGTTGTGATGTTGTCCCCGACCTTGATCATGACCTGCGCTTCAATCGTTTCCGCTAACGGGGCCTTGGCCGGGTATGGCTTGATGTTCGGGCCGCGTTTTATTTCTACCGCCGGATCGCAGCTGGGCTGGATCAGCATTGTGTCATCGATCAGATAAGCGTCCGGCATCTCCGGCTTGGCATAGTCGATCGTTTCCGCGCTGCACAGAACCCCGGCGATCGCGCTGGCAGCCGCGGTCGCTGGGGAAACAAGATAAATCCCCGCGCTCATCGTGCCGCTGCGGCCATAGAAGTTGCGGTTGAACGTGCGCAGCGAAACGCCGTTCGACTGCGGACTCTGTCCCATTCCAATACACGGTCCGCACGTCGCTTCCAGCACCCGCGCGCCCGCCGCGATCAGATCATCCAGCGCTCCGCAACGGCTGAGCATCCGCAGCACCTGCTTGGAGCCGAAGGAAATCACCAGTGAAACTTCCGGATGAACGGTCTTGCCTTTGAGAATCCGGGCCACCTCCAGCAAATCGGTAAACGAGGAATTCGTACAGGAACCGATCGCGACCTGATCGACCTTCAACCCTGCCAGCTCCTCGACCGGCTTGACTAAATCCGGGGAATGCGGACAAGCGACCAGCGGTTTCAGCGCGGCGCAGTCAATTTCGATCACTTCATCATACACAGCGTCCGCATCGGGCTTCAGTTCAAGAAAGTCAGCGGCACGGCCCTGCTTGGTTAAAAACTCACGGGTATTCTCATCGCTGGGAAACAGCGACGTCGTCGCGCCCAGCTCCGCGCCCATGTTGCAGATCGTACTGCGCTCCGGTACGCTTAAATCAAGAAGCCCTTCGCCGGTATATTCCAGAATCTTGCCGACGCCGCCTTTGACGCTCATCAGCGACAGAACCTTCAGGATGATATCCTTCGCCCCGACGCCATGCGGCAGCCGGTGGATCAGCCGCACGTTGACGATCTTCGGCATCGTTAAGGAAAACGGCATGCCCGCCATCGCGCAGGCCACGTCCAGTCCGCCCGCACCGATCGCGATCATCCCCATCGCCCCGGCGGTCGGCGTATGGGAATCCGAACCCAGCAGCGTCTTGCCTGGTTTGTCAAACCGCTCCAACTGCACCTGATGGCAGATCCCGTTGCCCGGCCGGGAGAACAGAATGCCGTAACGATCCGCGACCGTGCGCAGATATTGATGATCGTCGGCATTTTCAAAGCCGTTCTGCAGCGTATTGTGATCGACATAGCTCACTGAGCATTCCGTCTTGACCCGCTCGCATCCCATCGCCTCAAATTGTAAATAAGCCATCGTCCCCGTCGCATCCTGCGTCAGCGTCTGATCAATCTTGATTTCGATCGGCATGCCCGCCTTCAGCTCACCCGCCACGCAATGCGCCGCTAAAATTTTTTCCGCCAGTGTCTTCATCCAACCCCTTCTTTCATAGACTTTATTATATCAGCTCGTTTCCGCTTTCGAAAGTCTTTACACAGAAAAGTAAATTGTTTTCTTTTTTGTGTCATTTCTTTCATTTTTGTAGTAAACTAGAACCATTGAGGTGAAATCATGAACAGTCAGCTGCAGAAGATCTTCCAGGAATCGATCCCGGAAAATAAAATCGACAATGAATTATACACAAAATATGATGTAAAGAAAGGTCTTCGCAATGAAGACGGCACCGGTGTCTTGATCGGTCTGACCCGGATCGCGGACGTCGTCGGCTACAAGCTGGTCGACGGGAAAAAGGTGGACGATCGCGGTGAGCTGTACTACCGGGGAATTCCGATCACCCAGCTGTGCCGGAATCTCGATCAAGATCAGATCTGCGGTTATGAGGAAACATGCTTTCTGATTTTATTCGGCCATCTGCCAAGCCGGTCGGAGCTGGATCTGTTTACCGCTGAACTGCGCGGGCGCTACACGCTGCCGGAGGGCTTTCTGGCGACCAACATCCTGCGTTATCCAAGCATGAACGTGATGAACCAGATCCAGAAGGCCTTGTTGATGTTGTATGGAGAGGATCCTTTGGCTGACGATATCTCGGTTGCCAACACGCTGGACCAGGGGTTGTCGATCCTGGCGAAAATGCCGGCGATCCTGTGCTACTCGATGGCTGCGAAAGCGCATTTCTTTGAGAACAAGAGCCTGATCGTCCATCCGGTGAAGCCTGAGCTGTCGATCGCGGAGAACATCCTGTCCTTATTAAGACCCGATCAACAGTTCACCCCGCAGGAAGCAAAGATTCTGGATCTGATGATGGTGCTGCACGCCGATCATGGCTCCGGCAACAATTCCACATTTACCAATATCGTCGTCGCTTCCACCGGTACGGATATCTATTCCGCGATGGCGGCTTCCGTAGGCTCGCTGAAGGGTCCGCGCCATGGCGGAGCGAACATCTCCGCCCGGCGGATGATGGACGCGATGCTGAATCAGCTGGGGCTGGACGCCAGCGACGCACAGATCACCCGGATTTTAGAACAGATCATGGATAAACAGTTCTTCGACGGCAAAGGTTTGATCTATGGCATGGGCCATGCCGTCTATACCCTTTCCGACCCGCGCAGCGAAATCTTAAAAGCGCAGATTGAAATTCTGGCGCAGGAGAAAAACCTTTCCCGCTTATATCAGTTCTACCGCCGCACTGAAGAATTGGCAAAGCAGGTCATCTTGCGCCGCAAAGGAATTCATGTCAGCAGCAACATCGACTTTTACAGCGGGCTGGTCTATTCCATGCTGGACATCCCGGAAGATTGTTACTCGCCCTTGTTTGCCGCCAGCCGGATGGTTGGCTGGCTTGCCCACAACATTGAAAACAAGCTGTATTGCGACAAGATCGTGCGCCCCGCCGGCAAATACGTCGGCGACTTAGCTGATTATATCCCGCTTGCGCAACGTCAAAACCGCTGAACTTCAGCGGTTTTTTTGACAAATTATCGCCTTTGTCAACAATCACAGACATTTTCTCTTGACATTCCTTCTCCGTTCTTTATAATTTATAAATAGTTTACAAATAAACCATTTAAAGGAGCTGAATCTATGAATTTGACTATTTTGATTGTCACGATGATTGCGGGATTAGGCGCGGGCATTGCGACCGGACTGGCAGGCTTGTCGGCGGCCGCGGTTATCACGCCAATGCTGGTGACCTTGCTGGGCTTCAACGCTTATGAAGCCGTCGGGATCTCGCTGGCCTCCGACGTGCTGGCCTCGGCTGTTTCGGCCTTCACTTATTACAAACACAAGAATCTGGACATCCGCAACGGTTTGATCATGATGATCTCGACGGTGATCTTTACGATGGTCGGCAGCTGGCTGGGCTCGCTGGTGCCGCAGACGACGCTGGGCAGCTTCTCCGTCTGGATCACGATGATCCTCGGCATCCGCTTTATCGTCAAGCCGGTCATGAGCGCCAGCTCCAAAAATCAGACCCGCACCGCGAAACAGAAAGCGCTGTTATCGCTGGCCTGCGGCGTCCTGATCGGTCTGATCTGCGGCTTTATCGGTGCCGGCGGCGGCATGATGATGCTGCTGGTCTTAGTCAGTGTGCTGGGCTACGATTTAAAAACGGCGGTCGGCACCAGCGTGTTCATCATGACGTTCACCGCCTTAACCGGCGCTCTCAGTCATTTTGCGATCAGCGGCACGATCCAGTGGTTCCCGTTGATCAGCAGCGTCTTCTTCACCTATCTGGGCGCGATGATCGCCGCGCGCTTCGCCAACAAGGCGGAACCGAAAAAGCTCAATCAGGTCACTGGCGTCGTCCTGTTTATTCTGGGCGTATTCATGTTGGCGATCAAATATCTTGGCTGATATTAAATTTAGAAACTTCGTTTCCCATACGAAGTTTTTTTATTGGTTAAATGCGTTAAGGGCTACGTCAGGAGTCAGCCATCCAACATAGGATGAGCAAAGAGATTCAGCTTTGTTTGGAGTCGATTGACAAGCTTCGCTTTTTAAATTATAATTTTCGTTATATAACATAAGTTATAACAAGAAGATCTTGCCCATGCCGCCAAAGCCAAAAATTACGCGATCCATGATTATTGACGCAGCCTTTGAAATCATCAGAAACACCGGCATCGAAACTGTGAACGCCCGTACTGTATCAAATAAATTAAATTGTTCCACGCAGCCGGTTATGTACCATTTCAAAACCATAGAAGAATTGAAAAGTGCTGTGTATGACAAAGCCGATGCCTATCATTCCGCTTATCTCATGAATATTCACAGCGATAATCCAATGAAAGACATTGGTTTGAATTATATTCAATTTGCGGTAAAGGAAAAAAATCTGTTTCGTTTTCTGTTTCAATCCAATGAATTTTCAGGTAAAAACATGACTGAGCTGATTAACGCAGAGGAACTCCAGCCGATTCTTTCGATATTGTGCGAAGAATCGGCGGTTAATCCCGAACAGGCAAAGATTATTTTTCGCTCCTTATTTTTATTGGCGCATGGATATGCCAGTATGTTTGCGAATAACGAAATGGCGTATGACGAGCAAATTGTTTTGTCTGATTTGAGTTTGATCTATGCAGGCGCCATTAACACATTGAAAGGAGAAAATTAATGTACCCATTCTATAAGAAAAATGAATTGAATTTTTCTCTGATATTGATCATGGCTTACGTGGTTTCCCTCAGCTTAGCCGATAGCCTTTCCGCTTCGCTGGGTATCCTAAAGATCATTACTGCACCCATTTGCATCCTCTTCACTGTGTTTCTTTTATATTTTATTAAAAAGCTGAATCTTTGGGAGTATTACGGATTATGTTCTTTTCAAGGAAAATTGAGCGACTATCTGTATTTTATTCCTCTGATTTTCATCCTAAGCGTTAATTTATGGAATGGAATTGCCTGGAATACTTCTATGCTAGAAACTGTTCTCTTTACTATAAGTATGCTTGGTGTCGGATTTATTGAGGAAATTATCTTTCGTGGTTTTCTATTTAAAGCCCTGTGCAAGGATAATATAAAACTGGCGATTTTTATTTCAAGTATCACGTTCGGTATGGGGCATATTATCAACTTACTGAATGGCAAAACGTTGATCTCTACACTATTGCAAATATGTTATGCAACCGCCATTGGCTTCTTGTTTACGATATTATTTTATAAAGGCAAAAGTCTTTGGCCTTGCATCATTACCCATGGAATCGTTAATTCTTTAAGTATTTTTTCCGTAAATCATTCTTCGTTCATAAAAAGCGTAATCACCACTGCGCTATTATCGATAATTGCCCTTGCGTATGCACTATGGATAATAAAGAAAACTGAAAAGTTTGATGACGAAAACAGAGATAGGCTGTGATTATTTCATGACAAGAGAAAGTAGAAAAACAGAGAGTATTCCTTTGAGAAGGGATGAACTCTCTGTTTTATTTGTAAACGCGTTTGTCAGTTCAGTGATCTGAATCTTCTCATACTATAAAATTAGAACTTTTATATATTTTTACAATCAACGAGATTGACAGCCTTCCGGCAGATCCTGCTGATAAAACAGCTGGACAACTTTATCATCGGACAAGGATTCCAATGAAATCGTCTTATGATACGCCATATTCCCCGCAAGCGCATAGACGTCCAGCGACTTCGCAGTTTCGTTAATGTCCAGGGTTTGCGTATTGAAGTCATGATTCCGATAAAATTCGTCCAGTTCTAATCTCATGCCATTACGAATTTCGTCTAAAACAGCTGAATCGCGAACAGATTCAACGTCTGCCCGGCAGACGGGATTCACCCCTTCTCCACGCTGTTCGTCATACTGCAGGTAGATCATATCCACTTCGCTGATTTTCTCGATTTGCTGAACTTGAACTTGATAACAGAGCGTGTGAATTCCCCGATTGATTCCCCAGGCGGTTAATCCCAACACGAGAAAACCAAGGATTTGCTTCAGCGATACCTTCTTACTCTGCCGGCACAGCATCATCCCGCCGAAATAAATAACGATGAGCAACAACACTTTAAACGGCTGGCTTCGATATCCTGATCTGTCGCTCGTGCAGTTCAGCATCAATAAAAAGGAATACGTCAATAAGAAAACCGGCAGAACCCGCTTCGATTGAAAGTTTCTTCCGACATCTTCGTTTCGCTGCCGCAGACTGATCCGCAGGGTCAGCCACAGCACCGCAATGCTGATGAGAAAGACGACGCTGAATTCAATCCAATACAAGTTTATCCGGACAATCCCGGCAGTTAAAAGCGAATCAAAATCTTCTGACATTCTGTTAAAAGCATATTGCCATGGCGAGAAGAATTCGGGCATGAATGAACGATTGTCAAACAAAAGATGCCGGCTCAGAATCTCCGTTCCATCGTTAACGATAGCGATCGGCAGCATGATTGCTCCGGCTAGTGCGATCATGCCCTCAACGGCAGAGCGACAACAGCTCAGAATGAAGAGATTCACCGAAGTCATCAGAAGCAGACTGCCGCACTCATTCAGCAACAGTACCGTCATGGCGACAAACGAAAGGTTTTCCCTGACGGCAGCAACGAACAGGATGAGGCATGCTGGAACCAGAACCAAAAACAGGATAACGCCAAAGCGCACAAGGATCAACGTTTCCCGCCGGATCGGCAGCGCTCCGTAAGTGTAAGCCGCTTTTCGTCTAAACTGCCAGAACTGAAACACAAATGGAATGATCAGCGATATCACGGTAAGAACCATCGGCAAGGATTCGATGTTGATGAAATCAAACGCAAACAACAACTCAAACCCTGAAATCATCAGAAAAAGCGGCAGCGATTGCTTCATCAGATATCTAAAATATTTTTTCGTCATTTTCCCATCCCCTTTCTATACAGAAGCATTCTTCATTCCGCTTAACGAGCTTCCGCTGATCATCGCGGCTGGCAGCCTTCCGGCAGATCCTGCTGATAAAACAGCTGGACGACTTTGCTGCCCGACATTAAATCCACCGGGATATTCTTATAATAAGTTAAATTTTTATAATCATGAAAACGCACCTGCATTGCCCGCGAAGCATCGTCGTTCCAGTCATCATATTCATAATAGCTGGCATCTCGATAAATTCCTTCCAGCGAAGTTTTCATCCACCCCCGCAATTCGTTCAGCACTAACGGATCCTTTACCTGATCGACTTCGACCTTGCATAGCAAATTTTCGGGGATCATCCTCTTGTCGTTATATAAATAATATTCCATGGATACTTCGTTCATTTTTTGAATTTCTCGTTTCTCAAGACGGTAACAGAGCGGACGAATCCCCAGGTTCATCCCCCACGCGATCAATCCCATCGCCAGAAAACCAACAACCTCTTTACGCAACGGTCTTAAGCTTTGCCGGTAAAGCATCAGCCCGCCGAAATAAACAAGAATCATCAGAAGCGCCATTAAAATCCAGCTGCGGTTGCGCGGCAAACCCTGCGTGCAGTTCAGCATCAGCAGAAACGCATAAGCCGAGGATAAAACCGGCAGCACCCCTGCTGAGCGGAAGCCTTTCCCGGCCTCCTCATTGCGGAATTTCCGGCTTAACCGCAGAGTCAGCGTCAGGGCCGCCGCACCAATCAGAAAGACAAATCCTAATTCCATTCCATCCCAGCGCTCTCCCGTAAAAACGCCGGTTAAAAACGCCTGAAAATCGCCGCTCATCTTACTGAATCCATAGGTCCAGGGTGATAGAAAGTCCAGCCACTGAGGGCTGTTAAACCCAAACAGAAGATGCTGACGAAGGATATCAGACAGATTATTAAGGATCGTCACCGGTAACAAGAGATATCCGGCTAACGCGATGATCCCTTCCGCCGCTGAATGGCAGACACTCAGAATCAACAAATTCAGCGAAGTCATCAGAAACAGATGGCAGATCCAGTTCAACATCAGCGAGATCATCGAGGTAAAAGAAATGCTCTCGCGAACGACCACCGCGAACAGAAGAAGAATCGCCGGAACCAGCACCAGAAACAAAACAACGCCGATCCGGACAATGACAAATTTCTTTCGATCCATCGGCAGCGCCCCATAGGTGTACGCCGTTTTTCGCCGGAACTGCCAGAACTGAAACAGAAACGGAATTGCCAGCGATATGATGGCCAAATAGGCCGGAAGATTATCCGGATTGATAAAACCGAGCGAGAACAACAGTCCAAAAATCAAAATCAACGCAAACAGCGGCAGCGATTGCTTCATCAAATATTCAAAATACTTCTCCGTCATTCTCCTCAACCCCTTTCCAACTCGAATCTGTCATCAGGCTGAAATAATCCTCCAGACTGAGCGGCTGAACGTCGGCCAGCGCCGGGGACAGCCCGGCAATCACACTGCGGATCGCCTGTTCCTCTCCGCGCACAACGGCGTTCCAGCACTTTCCGATCTGCTCCATCTGAACGATTTCCAACGTCTTCAAATCCGGCTTGCGCTCCTGGAGAAACACCAGCTGCACGCGAAACAGATG
Source organism: Holdemania filiformis (assembly GCF_003459085.1). Taxonomy (NCBI): domain Bacteria; kingdom Bacillati; phylum Bacillota; class Erysipelotrichia; order Erysipelotrichales; family Erysipelotrichaceae; genus Holdemania; species Holdemania filiformis. The sequence continues at coordinate 44,323 of NZ_QRUP01000001.1, forward strand.
ATTCTCCAGCAGATCCTGCTGAGCGACGATCGTCTGATCCTTCATCAAGAAACAATGATCGCAAATTCCCTTGATCTCTTTTAAACTGTGTGAGACCAGCAGCACGCCCATCGATTCATCGCTGATCTTATCCGTCAGACACCGCATGAGATACCGCCGGACGTTCCAATCCAGACCGTCGAACACTTCGTCGATCATCAATAACCGCAGATCCAGACTCAGCGCGATGGAAAACAACGCCTGGCGTTTCTGACCTTTCGACAGGCTGCTGATCCGCAGCTTTTCCGCCAGCTGAAAATGCTTTAAATGCTGCGCGAACTCCTCCTCATCGAGCTGATAAAACATACTGTAAAATTCCTTCATCTGACGAATCGTGAAAAACTGACCTTCGTCAAAGTCCTCGCTGATCAAAAACAGCGCTTTCCGGTTCAGCGGTTCATGAATCAGATCTTTACCATCCAGTTCAATCCGTCCCGCTTCCGGCACCAGCACGCCCGCGATGCAGTTGAGCAGCGTCGTTTTCCCGGCACCGTTGGGTCCCGCCAGACCGCAGATCTGACCGGCCTGCACGCTCAGGCTGCAATCCTTGACGATTTCCTTCGCTTGAATCGACTTTGTTATCTTGTCAACAATCAACATTATTTTCCCCTTCCTTCCTTATGATTTCGATCAGCTCGTCCGTGCTGATCTTCAGTGTGCGGCATAACTTCAGCAGCTGCCGGACTTCCGTTTCCACACCGCAAACTTTTCCATTCGCAGGCCGGCCGCGGACAAACACCCCTTTTTTCGGCAGCGTATACAGCACACCTTCCGCTTCCAGTTCCTGATAGGCTTTCTGCACCGTGTTGGGATTGATATTTAATTGCTGGGCCAGCGAGCGCACCGAAATCAACTTCTCATCCGGCTGCAGCACGCCGGCTTCCACGAACCGGACGATCTGACGTTTAATCTGTTCGTAAATCGGTTCGTTGCTTTGCGTATTGATCAGAAACAAGCTCCCGCCTCCAATCTGTATCATCTGTACTATCTGTATTAACTGTATTACTATAAGTGAAAAATGTCAATCCTGAATTGACGCTTTTCTCCCTCCCTCCTCTTTTCTTTTTTCATCAGCCTTGTATAATCTAAACAGAAGGAGAAATCGGATTATGAAAATATTTGCCAATCATGCGCATGTGTTCCGCCGGGATCAGCGGGCAGACGGAACGGTCAGCGCTTTGCTTGAAGTCATGGATAAAACAGGAATTGAGAAATGCGTCTGTTTCGCGCCGTTTTACGAATGGGGTCTGGACTATAACCCAAACCTGTGGATGGCGGAAGAGCTAAAAGCCCATCCCGAGCTGACGGGCTTCGGCGTCGTGGACATCCACGGGCAGGATCTGGCCGGACAGGTCAGAGAAATCCGCGAACTGGGATTGAAAGGCATCAAGCTGCATCCGGCCTTCCAGAAATTTGCGATCGACGGACCGGAAGCGTTCCAGGTTTATGCGGCCGCGCAAGAAGCGGGATTATTCCTGTCGTTTCATACCGGCGTGCACTGGCATCGGATCAAGGATTATCAGCCGCTGCTGTTTGACGAAGTCGCCTGGAATTTTCCGGACTTGAAATTCTCGATGGAACACGTCGGCGGGTATTGCTTCTTTAACGAAGCGCTGGCCGTCATCCTGAACAACCGCGCGGAAGAAACCGGCAAATGCAACGTCTATGCCGGATTAACGAGCGTGTTTGACAACGACCGCAACCGCTTCTGGTATTTGGGCCAGGAGAAGGTGCGGACGCTGCTGCACATGACCAGCGATGAGCTGTGTCTGTTCGGATTGGATTTTCCTTACAACAACGCTGAAAAAATCACGGAAGCGATCGAAGAAATCCTGCGTCTGCCGATTGATGAAGACGCAAAGCAGCGGATCCTGGGCGGCAATCTGGCGCGGGTTCTGGGTGTTGATCTCTAACCTTGATTCTGGAATGTTAAAAATCTTGGAAAGCGAACAAAAAAAACTTGGTTGGCAGGCGGCCTTCGCTGTTTGAAAGGCCTCCTGTCCTCGCCAAGTTTTCTTTTCATTTCCGCGCTACGGTTCGATGATCGCGAAGCGTTTGTCAAAATCGGTGATGGTCTCCGTCAGCTCCGCGATACAATGGGGATCGCCGTCGATCTGAATCAGCTTTGCCTGCAGATCCTCATTGCGGCTCAGCATGGCCGCCAGCCCCATACGCGGCATCGTCAGCGTCGCCCGGGCATCTTTCTCGTGAAGCTCCGGATAAACTAACAGAGCGCCGTGAATCAGATGCACGCAAAACTTTTCCTGGGTGTCCGTGATTGCCAAGTTCAGCTTGATATCCTTGTCCTCCGCCTGTTCGCCGTCGATCAGAATACCCAGATAGTCCAGCATCATGCGGCTGTCCATACAGCGGGCCAGATCCCCGGAGTTTTTCGCCTGACGGCCTGTTTTTACCCCGTGGCGGAGTTCGTCCACGCCGTTGAGATAACAGTTGCGCCAGGGTCCGGATTCAGCCTGATAGCCCAGTTGTTCCAACGCATCCGCGCAAAGATAGCGGGCTTTCTGATGGTCAGGATGGACAAAGACAACGGCGTTGGCCAGCTGCGCCGCCCATTGATATTCACCCTTTTCCAGTGCTTTTTCCGCTTGTTCCAACACAGCCTCAAGGCCGCCGGCCAGCTCGATCAGCTTCTGCCCCTGCTCGGATGGGGGCAGCGGATTCAGATTGACCGGATTGCCGTCATACCAGCCCAGATAGCGCTGATAGACCGCTTTGGCATTGTGCGACAGCGTACCGTAATAAGGCCGGGTCGTCCACACCTTTTCTAACGACTTCGGCAGCCGGATCGTATGGGAAATTTCATTCGGCGTCAGGCCTTTATTCATATACAGCAGCGTCTGATCGTTGATGAACTTGTACACCGCCGCGGTTTCCTCCAGAATTTCGTTGACTTCCTGATTCCCCCAGTGCGGCCAGTTATGCGCCTGAAACAGCACTTCGGCCTCGCTGCCGAACAGCGCCCTGGCCTGCGTGATCGCAAACGCCCATGCATTGCCGTTACGGATCTGCGTGCCGCGCAGCGTATATAAATTATGCATCGTCGCATTGCACAGTTCAGCCATCCATAAGGCCTTGAACTGCGGCAGATACCAACACATTTCCGCCGGCGATTCTGTTTCCGGCGTCATCTGGAAAATAAATTCCACGCCGTCGATGATCCGTCTTTCCCCCGTCTTCCGGATTTCATCCGTAGGCCGGATAAACGTCACCGTCCCGCGCGACTGCCCCATCCCGATCCCCATCGCGATCGCGCCGGTTTCGCCAAAATCCAGCGCCGTTCCATACTGGTAACAGGCCCGCCGCTGCATCGCGTTCATCGCATAGACATTCTCGCTTGCGGCGTAATCGGTATAATGCTCGGGCACAATGATCGGAACCGAACCGTTTTGAACCGCTTCTTCACTGACAATGCCCTTGATTCCGCCGAAATGATCAAGATGCGGATGTGAAATCACAACGGCGGAAACCGGCCGCGTTCCAAGCACGGCATTGACTAAGGCCAGCGCCGCAGCTGAGCATTCGCAGCTGATCAGCGGATCGCAGACGATCCAGCCGGTTTCCCCGGCGATGACGGTCAGATTGGACATATCGTAGCCACGGACCTGATAAATTCCGTCGGCAACCTTGAACAAACCGGTCTGATGATTCAGCCAGGCGTTGCGGTACAGGCTTGGGTTGATCATTTCCACTTCCTGTTCCTGATCCAGACAGGCGATTCTCTGACTCCAGATCACTTCGCCTTCCGCGTTTTTGATTTCCAGGTTTTCTACTTTTTTCAGACAGTTGCGCAGTGCGCATTCTTTCTCATGCGGATCATCAAAATCCAGCAGCGTCTTCATCGCTTGATGAATCTGGCAGGTCGCCGCGCTTGCGGGTTTTGACAAATCGTTGTATTCCATAACTTATCCCTCCGTGCTTGATGATAAGAAACGGACTGCAGCTTGTCCATGGGCACTCTCCTGTTCTGTTTGATTTTTGGGCAGATTCTCAATTTGCCCAAAAGAATTTGGACAGCGGAACCGGGGTTTGTTACAATAATGAAAAAGGAGTGAGACCGATGGCGACTTCCGAACTGACCCGGCAGGCGCTCTTCAACGCCGTAGAAAACTTGATGCGCAAGAAATCGCTGGACGATCTGCAAATCGGACAGATCAGCGATGCGGCCGGCGTCAGCCGCAATACGCTTTATTATCATTTTTCCGATAAGTACGAAATTCTGGACGCCCTGTTAAAAAGCCGGCTGATCCCCGTTGTCGAACCGCTATTGACGCGGGAGAGTTGGGCGCGGTCTCTGGAAGCGGCGGCCGCCCAGCTGCGGCAGGATCCGGCGTTTACGATGCATGCCCTGCACACTTACGGGCGGGTCAATTTAGGCACGGTCCTGCGCGAGATTTACGAAGGCTTCCTGCGGCAGCAGCTGCAGCTCAGCCATCCGGATTTAAGCGCTAAGGAACAGGGGCTGATCGTGCGTTTTTATACGCATGCGATTGTCGGCTTGCTTCAGGATTGGATCAATCTGGGGATGAAGCAGGACGTCGGCGAAGCGATTGCCGTAATCACCCGGGCGATTCATGAAAACATCTTTCAATCCCGCAAAAAATAAAAATCCGCAGCGAATGAACTTCTGAAATTCATCCGGCACGGATTTTTTTAATTATCGGCGGCTGGCGCGCTGGCGTTTCGCTCTTCTCGCCAGGGCCCGGCGGCGTTTTTTATCCGCCCGCCGTTGTAAAACAAGGACGGTGATAAACAGGACTAACAGCGCGATCACGGCTGCCAGCGCCTTGATCATCAGCTGCGGCCAGTCTAAACCGTTCTGGTCGATCGTCATGACCTCAACCGGCGCCGCGTCTTCATATTGGTTTACGGTCTGACGGCTGACGAGCACAAACTGACCTAAGGCTTCCGTCGAGAAGGTCAGCGTTGAAGCACTCTGCGTCGTCGGCATCTGGATGACATCGCCCGCCTCCAACCGCCACACCGTTACCTTCTTTGAGCTGTCCCAGCCCTCCGGCAGACTCATCGTCACGCACAGAGGCGTGCGCAGCGTCAGCTTTTTGTCATAGTTCTTCTGTCCCGACACGCTGAACCATTGTTCAATCTCCGCGCCGTTGCCGCTGGCGATCGTCTTCACCTGGGCCTGGACCTCCGCCTCCGGTGCGGTTTCTTTTAACGTCAGCTTGTAGGTGTCCGGGATACCTTTTTTCTGTCCCGGGTTTTTCTGCGGCAGCGCCAGACTCAGTCCGGAAACCGCGAACTGGCTGTCCTTGGATTTCAGGATCAGCGAGCGCTGTCCGTCCAGCAGCGGTTTCAGCAGCGCATCCAGCGAACGGATCTGGGCGATCGTCCAGGCCGAAACCTCCGTCGTGTCCAGCCGCTGCTTCAGCTGGATCAAATCAGTCTTCTGCTGCTCCGTGACCGCCGCCGGATCAATCGCGTCGATCAACGCCTGAAGATCCTCTTTGAGCGCATCCTGGGCTTGGGTCAGCGGCTCGGACACCTTAATATCGTAACTGGTCGTCGCTGTGCCGACGCTCACCGTGACTGTCTGCGGCCCGTCGGCGTTCATATCAAATCCGCTCACCATGGAGCTGGTCAGCGGCTTCTCTTCCTGCGTTCCATCGGCATACTGTACCAGGACTGATCCCTCTTTGAGATCGATACGCGAACCGCTCGCAAATTGTTGCTTCGGCAGCGAAATCATCGAAATGGATTGGATTTCCTTATATTCAGCCGTATAAACGCCGTTGTTTTCCTGCCAGCCGACAAAGACGCCGCCTTCCCGGGTCGGTTCCGGCGCATACGGCTCGCTGTTTTCCAACAGATCGATTTCGATCCGGCTGCCGCCCTGCGGGAATGTTCCTTCACCCGCGTCAAAGACCGCGGATTTCAGCTGCAGCGTATTCAATCGGTCCGCGTTTAAAATCAGCTGAAAACTGGATGATGGCAGATAACCGATGCAGTCTTCAAAGCGATAGGTAAAATCTTCCGCCACCGCAGCTTCGCTCTGCACCTTATACCATGTGCCTTCTCCATTCTCAAGCTTTTCCAATAACACCAGCGCCAGCGGCGCTGTCTTCCCTGTCGTATAGAGTACTTCTGCGGAAGCGGCGGGTTCGCTCAGAATTTTAAGACTGGTGTTTTCCGTATGAATACCCAGCGTCAGCTGGTTCAGATCTTTCAATCCCATCGCTTCGTCCAGCTGCATATAATAGGAAGCTGCTTTCTCACCCCAATACGGATCAGAAGCATAGCTGACGTTCATCCCGCTGGCCTTGTCGCCGAAGAATCCGCCGTGATACTGGAACTTCTTCGGATTGAGATAACTGGCGGAAACATAGGTTTTGGCATGCGATAAAATGGAGCTGCTTAACTTGAAATAGCGCTTGGCGTTGGCCTCGACGTCGCTGTCATACGCCGCGTGGCCGAACAGATTGTTGCGCGTAAAGCTCAGAGAACTGCGGCCGCTGGCCGATTCGTTCATCGACAGCGCCAGCATCATTAACGCATTGGACCCATACAGCGACTGCGCCTGCAGGAATGCGCCTTCCTCACCATAATACAGCGACTGGTTCAGCGTATCGTGAACGGAATTGCGGTCGCGGTCCTGATAGGAAACGATCGACTGATCGATCCCCAGCGTCTTCTGGAAATAATCCGTCAGTTCCGCTTCCGTGTAAAAGGACAAGGACCGATGGGATAAATATTGATAATAAAAATAAAAGGGTTCGGCGGGATTGACTGACGACGCGGTGCTTCCCTTGCGATAATCCTGCAGCATCACCGCCGGATCTTCATAGAAGTAGTGACCGTCATAGCTGTAAAGCTGGGCAGCACTGCTCAAATATGCCGGAACCGGCCCCAGATCGATCATCGTCGCATAGCGCGAAGACGACTGACTTTGACGGATCTGATGATACAGCCGGCCGTCGCGGATCGTATAGCTGCTTAAATTGCCAGCCTGATCCAGCGGAACCAGCGTCACCTCTGCCAGCTTCACCCGGCCGCGCACGCCGGAAATTTTGAAATCCACCTGCATGCGTGTGAAATCGGTATCCAGCGCCGCACCGTCGGCGCCGTAGCATCCGTTGAGATAGCCGTCATTGCCCGTGTCGGCATCCTTGTATTCCGTGTTGACCTTGCAGCCTTCCGAGGCGAAGAAGACGATCCCCTGATCCAAAGCGATCAGCTTCCCATCCTGCCGCACGCCCAGATTGGCGACGCTGGCGTCATCCCGGTGCTTGGCATAATAATCCGCCGCGCTTTTCACAGTACTGAACGTCTGCAGGACAGTTTCCTGTCCATCGCGGTAATCAACAACTTCGATCACCGTCGTTTCCGCTTTGACCGGCGTTACCGGCAGCAACAGGCAGCACAAAAGAAACACCGCCCATTTTTTTCCTTGTTTTCTCATTTTTGACCTCCTGAAAGCTAGGGGGAACTCGCTTAGATTCATTGTAAAAGTTTTAGCGTCTGAAATCAACTCCGACCGCGCTGCCATTTCTTTCAATTTCAGGTCGGAATGAACGAATTGTTGTTTCTTTAGCCGCCTCCTGCTAACTACAAAGCGAAAAAGAAAGCGCAGGTTCTGCGCGCTGACCTGCAGGAATGCGCTGCCTCCCCTCAGTTTCAACCAGACTCCTTTCAAGCTTTTGGTCTGAAATCATTTCAGAGATCATTTTTTTCTCCATTCTCATTTTTAATATTTTTCTTTTTCGGTCTTCCAGGATAGGAGCGACATTTACGCCACACCGGGACGCGATCTTTTCCAGAAACAAAAAACGCCGGCTTTTTTCAGCTGACGTCTTCACTTTATTCCTGATCGGATTCCGGCCGCCACAACGGTTCGCGGAAACGTACCGGGCCGAGCTTTCCCTTGCGCAGCTCGGCGATCACCGCCGTGGCCTGACGGGTGCGGCGGTCAAACACCAGCGTCGCTTCGCGCAGCGTTAACGGCGAATTCTGCAGTGCCGCGATGATCTGCGCCAGCCGGTCGGCGCGGTGAACCAGATAGAACCGGCCCTTGTCTTTTAACAATCGGCCGCCCGCCGCAAACAGCGTTTCCAGCGTGCAGCCCGCTTCATGCCGGGCTGTCGCTAAAAAAGGATTGGGGTTGACGGAAGCCGGATCCGGCGTCGCGAAATACGGCGGGTTGCAAACGATCACATCAAACGGCAGATGACGGAACTCCGCCAGATCCGCGCAGATCAGTTCCGCTTCCAGACCGTTGATCCGCATGTTTTCCGCCGCCAAGGCCAGCGCTTGGGGAAGCAGGTCGACGCCGGTTAAGGAGCCCGGCGAAAAACGCGAGGCGTACAGCAGCAGCGCGCCGTTGTTGCAGCCCAGATCGAGCACGCTCTCGCCTTTTCTGACAACCATCTGCTCGCCCAAAAGCACGGTATCCGTGTTCATGCAGAACATGTCCTTGCGCTGCCACAGCGGCAGCTTCAGCTTCGGCAGATAATCCTGGCGCAGGTTCTGCCGCGCCTCTTCAGTTAAATTTTGATTTTCCATTCTGCCGAGCGCCGGATCCTAAACCAGAACCGGGAGCCCTTACCCTCCTCGCTTTCTACCGCGTACTCCGCGTGATGACTGTCCAGGATCGCCTTGACGATCGCCAGGCCCAGTCCGGTGCTGCCGCCGGTTGCCCGCTGATATTTTTTATCAATCTTGTAATACCGGTCCCAGATGTACGGCAGATCTTCTTTCTTGATTCCTTCGCCCTCGTCTTCCACCTCAACCTGAATCCAGTCGTTTTTTTCAAACGCGCGGATCGTGATCTTCTTTCCATCCGGCGTATGCTTGAAAGCATTGGACAGGAAATTATAGATAACCTGGCTGATTTTGACCTCATCGGCCGTCATCATCAAATTCCGCGGACATTCGATCACCAGCTGATAATGATGCTCGTCGATCATGACCTGGCACAGCGTGACGATGTTCTGGATTTTCTGGCTTAAGTTAAACGTACCGAGCTTCAGCTGATAGCTCCCCGACTGCATCTTCGAGAGCTCCGCCATGTCGGTCACCAGATGATCGAGATAATCAACCTCGCGCACGATGACGTCCAGATGCTCGTCGCGCTTGGCCGGGATATCGCCGGAGATATCGTGGATCATTTCGGCATATGCCTTGATCATCGTCAGCGGCGTCTTGATGTCATGCGAGACGTTGGCGATCAGATCCCGCCGCAGCTCGTCAACCTTGCTCAGCTTGTGCGTGGCATCGTTCAGCGTATCCGCCAGCTGGTCGATCTCGCTGAAATAGCTGCCTTCAAAATGAATATCGTAATGCCCCTTGGCCAGCTCGTTGGCGGAGTGCTTCATCTGCACGATCGGCCGCGACAGCTTTGTCGATATAAACAGAGAAATCACAATCGATAAAATCAGCGCGAAAAAAGCCAGAAAGAAAAACTGATCCTGAAAAATCGTCAGCGTGGAATCCAGCGGTTCCAGCGGACTGTTGACAAACAGGTAAAAATTCGCCAGATTGGCCTGCACCATTTTCCCATACAGAATCATTTCCTGATCACTGCGCTGATTCGCCAGCACTTCCGAGAGTTCCCCGTCGCTTAACAGCAGCAGCTCGCGCATCGCTTTTCCGTTGGTCAGGGGCTGCAGCTGCGTCGAACCGACGGTAATCGTCTGGTTGAAAATACACGAATCCCCCAGCGAATCGGAATTGTAGACCACGTTGCCGCTGTCGTTGTAAACGACAGCGCAGACATTGTTGTTAATCGCAAACTGCGAAGCTTTCTTGATCGTCGCCTCGTCCAGCCATTGATTGTCAATGACATACTCCTGAATCGTCGCCGCCACCTCTTTGATCGCCGAAATCTTATTGCTTCGATAATACGGCTTGATCAAAAGCAGCTGCGCCCCACCGACCAAAGCTAAAAGTCCGGCCGCAAACAACATGAAATACAGCCAGATATTAAACTTTATACCATGAAAATCAAGCTTCAAACTTATACCCCATTCCGCGGACGGTAACGATGAACTTGCGGTAGTCTTTTAAATTATGCCGCAGCATCTTAATGTGCGTATCGACCGTCCGGTCATCGCCGAAATAGTCGTAATCCCAGACTTCTTCCAGCAGCTTCATCCGCGATAAGGCGATATTCTTATTTTTAACCATGTATAACAACAGATCGATTTCCTTCGGCGTCAGATTCGCTTTCTCCCCGTCTACCGTGACGGAGCGGCCCTCGATATTGATCTGCAGCCCTTCAAAGCGCAGGACTTCGGTATCCTTGGTTTTGAAGCGTTCCAGAATGACCTTGACGCGGGCCATCAGCTCCTTTGGTGAGAAAGGCTTGACGACGTAATCGTCCACGCCCAGCTCAAAGCCGAACAGCTTGTCGTATTCTTCCTGACGGGCCGAAAGCATGATGATTGGAATCGGCTTAATCTTTTTAATCTGCTTGCATGCGGAAAAGCCGTCGAGCTTCGGCATCATGATATCGAGGATCACGCAGTCGAAATCTTCCTTCTCCACTAATTCCAGCGCCTCCAGTCCGTCGCTGGCTTCCGCGACTTCATAGCCGTTGATCAGCGCGTATTCCCGGACGACCTCGCGGATCATCTGTTCGTCGTCAACAATGAGTATTCTGGCCATGTGCATCATCCTTCCTTATGGTCAACAGTGTATCGTTTTATTGTGAATTCTGCGTGAAATCCGTGTTCAGCGGCTGCAGCCGGTTGACAAGACAGGAATCTTCCTTGTCCATCTTGCCCTGGAAGTACACGTACTGGCCTTTGTTCAAAAAGGCCGTGCTGCGGGCGTAAATGCTCGGCATGACGACTAAGTCGATCTGCGCGGTTTCATCCACGCCGACCGCAAACGCCATCAGATCGCCTTTTTTTGTACGATGCTGGCGCACCCGCTGCAGGTAAACGAAGCCTTCGATAAAACCGCCCTTCGCCATTAACCGGACTAACGGTTCGGTCTGGATCTGAAATTTCTTTTTGACCTGCAGAATCGGATGCGAGCAGAGATAAAAGCCCAGCGCTTCCCGCTCGCGTTCGCTGCGTTCGATCGGATCTTCCTTCGCCATCACCATGACCGGCTTGGATACCAGACCTAAGTCAATCCGCACCTGACCGCCGACTTCAATCCGCACTAAATCGCCGTAGCTGATCGCTTCTTCCAGCGACAGACGCAGACTCTGACGGTTGGCGTGGAACTCGTCCAGCGCCCCCGCGTCGATCAGCGCTTCGATCATCTTCCGGTTAAGCCTGCGCGTCAGCATCCGCGTGACAAAATCGTAGTAATCCTGAAACGGCCCGTTTTCCTGCCGCTCCGCCAACAGCTGCATGCAGGCGGCCGAGCCGATATTCTTAATGCCGAGCAGCGGATAGCGGATCGCTTCGCCCTCGATTAAATAACGCACGTCGCTGGCATTGACCGACGGGCCCAGAATTTGAACCTGATGCCGGCGGCATTCGTCGATATATTCGGCCGTCTTGCCTTCCGCGCCGATCACGCTGTTAAGCAGCGAAGTATAGAATTCCAACGGGAAATTAGCCTTCAGATAGCTCAGCTGATAGGCAAGCAGGCCATACGCTACGGAATGGGATTTATTGAAGCCGTAATTGGCGAACTTCAGAATCAATTCATAAACCTCATTCGCCAGCTTTTCTTCATAGCCCTGCTGAATACAGCCGCCGATGAATTCCTTCTGCAGCGACTGCAGCTCCTTGAGCTTTTTCTTGGACATCGCCCGCCGCAGCACATCCGCGCGGGCAAGCGAGAAACCCGCCATCTTCTGCGCCGTCTGCATGATCTGTTCCTGATAGATCATCACGCCGTAGGTACTTTCCAGGATCGGCTTGAGATCCGGATGCAAATAATGCACGGCTGACGGATCTGTTCGGCAGCGCAGATATTCCGGGATATTTTCCATCGGTCCGGGGCGGAACAGCGCGATTGTCGCGACGATGTCGTCGAAACACGCCGGCTGCATCTTGCGGATGAGATTCTTCATGCCTTCCGATTCCAGCTGGAAAATACCGACGGTGTCAACCTTCCTTAACAGCGCGTAGGTTTTCGCGTCGTCCAGCGGGATTTTCATAATATTCAAGGGTTGACGCTGATGGACGCGCTGAACGATATCGTCGATAATCGTCAGGTTGCGCAGTCCCAGAAAGTCCATCTTGATCAGTCCCAGTTCCTCCAGATGCTCCATCGTGTACTGCGTGGAAAGCAGGTCGTTTTCAATCCGGATTGTCGGACAGATCTGATCCAGCTCGGCGCGGGAAAAGACAATCCCGGCCGCATGGGTGGAAACGTGCCGCGGCAGGCCCTCGATCCGCAAGGCGGTTTCATACAGCTCCTGATACCGCCGGTCGGCATAGACCATCTGGTGAAACCGCGGATTCTGCTGAATCGCCGTCTGCAGCGTCATCTTAATCCCAAACGGCACAGCTTTGCAAAGCATGTCGACTTCTCTCAGCGGAATCTCCATAACCCGGCCGACATCGCGCAGCACCTGCTTGGCGCCCAGCGTTCCGAACGTCGCGATATGCGCGACATGCTTCTCGCCATACTTTTCAGCGACATACTGAATCACTTCGTCGCGCCGGTTATCCGGAAAGTCGGTATCAATATCCGGCATTGAAATTCGCTCCGGATTCAAAAATCGTTCAAAAAGCAATCCGTATTCCAGCGGATCCACATGCGTGATTCCCAGCACATACGCGACTAACGAGCCCGCCGCGCTGCCCCGGCCCGGTCCGACATAAATTCCCGCCTTGCGGGCAAACCGGATAAAATCCCAGACAATTAAAAAATAATCCTCAAAGTGCATCGTCAGAATGACGTCCAGCTCATATTTTAACCGCCGCAGATACGCCGGATCCTCAGGCTGTCCCTGCCGCCGCTTCTTCAAGCCGGCCAGACACAGCTGGGTTAAATACTGTTTCGAGGAAACGCCCTGCGGGCAGGGAAACGCCGGCAGCGTCGTCTTCGCCTGCGTCATCGTCACATTGCAGATTGAAGCAATGTGATCGCTCGCCTGCAGATCCTCGGCGTCGTACAGCTGTTCCATTTCCGCCGGGGTGCGCAGATAGCGGCCGTTGACCGACGGCAGCGTTTTATCGTTGATCGTCTTGGACAGCCGGATCCCGTTGACGATCTTAAACAACCGGGCATCCTCCGCTTGGCCATAATAAATCTTTGACAACGCGACAGTCGGAATTTCCTGCGCTGCGCAAACCTGCTTTAATAAAATATTCTTCAATTTCCAGAACGAGGCGTCGTTAAACGAGACCGCCATATAAAACAACGGCAGCTGCGTCTTCAGCCAGCCCAGCTTATCGCCCAACCCGCGGCGGTCTTCCTGAATCAATTCGCTTTCGGCAAAACCGCCTTCGCCATAGACAATCAGCACCCAATGCTCAAGATAAGGCTGAATCTGATCCAGCGTCAGCGCGTCCTGGCCGTCGCACAATCGGCTGGAAGCTGCCATCAGGCCGCCGAAGCCTTCGTCATCCCGCGCCAGCACCGTCATGGCGACCGTTTCCTCTTCAATGTTAACCAGGATTTCCAAACCGAAAATCGGTTTGATCTGTTCTCTTTGACAACACTTCCAGAATTCCATCGCGCCGTGCATCACGTTTTCGTCGGTGCAGGCAATCGCCTCATAACCGGCTTGTTTCGCCAGCGCGACTAACTGCGGCACTCTCAGGGTGCTGTTTAATAAGGTATAACAACTTCGCGCATGCAGATGAACACTCATTTTTCAGCACTCCCTTCTTTACTTTATTTTACCATAAAGCGGCCCGCTCAGCCACTGCTTCAACTCAGCGGGAACTTCCGTCAGCCGATTTATCCTACTTGTTTCCTCGGATCTAAAAGGCATTGTTTTCTTTTTTTACGCTGTTGTTTTCTTTTGAGTTAATTATACGAGATTCCTCAAGCCTCGTCAATTTCAAATTGAATTTTTTTCTAGTTCTGATTGAAACCTGAAATTTACCCCTTTTCTCCTGGTCCATTCTTCAAAAATTCCTCTTCCTTATTTATAAACCTTTTACCTTCGTCAATTTTCCATGCCTGCGATCATAATCAAAATTCACCCTTTCTCACAAAGTCGACAAACCGCCGATTCTGTAAGTGGATATTAGTTTACTTCTAATTCAGATCGCGTTAAAATTAAGCATATAAGGAGTGAGGAACTATGAAAATTGCCTTTGTTACCGACAGCGGCATCGGAAAAACCGCGGCGGAAATGGCAGCCGATGGCATCATCAGCCTGCCGCTTCAGATCAGCGTGGACGGCCGCAGTCTTCAGGATATGGAAGACATTGACAAGGATCAGCTGATCGCTCTGCTTCAAGAGCAGAAGGTCATGGCGACATCGCTGCCCGCGTTGGGCCGGATCCAGGAATGTTTTGAACAGTTAAAAGCTGAGGGGGTGGAACTGATCTTCGCCGTCCCGATCTGCAGCGGTCTGTCCGGCACGATCAGCGCGATGCAGACAGCCGCCGACCAGATTGGACTGCCGATCATCACAATCGACACGCACGTCACGGCGGTCGTTCAGGAATACCTGATCCGCACTGCCAAGCAGATGGCCGAGGCCGGCGCCTCCATGGAAGAAATCCAGGCCGCCTGCCAGCAGGTGATCGACACGACCAACACGCTGATTCTGCCCAGCGATATGCAGCATTTAAAACGCGGCGGACGGCTGACGCCGCTGGCCGCTACCTTAGCGGGATTATTAAAGATTAAACCGATTCTGGAGATCAATCAGCATACCCAGGGCCGGATCGACGTCAAGGAAAAGGTCAGAACCTATACCCGTGCGCTGGAGCGGGCTGTGCAGATCATGAAGGAAGACAACATCGACGAACATTATTCGATCACCATCGCGCACGTCGACGCGCCGCAGACTGCCGAACAGCTGGCCGCTATCCTGCGCCGCACCTTCCCGAAAACCGAAATTCAGATCATTAAGCTCGTCAATGTCGTCGCCGTTCACACCGGCTTGAACACACAGGCGATTCAATATTTCAGAAAGCTGGATTAGCCGTCAATCGCGACGGCTTTTCTGTTGCTTTAAAACGTGAAGACTGTGTGAACATTTCATGTGAAATCATGTGAAGTCTGTAAACACGTGTTTACAAGACCACAAAATTCTGTATAATAGTTTGCATGAGGTGATAACGATGGAAGAAGCGATTCGCAGTGTACTCGAAGATTTGTTTGATCTGCAGCCGCTGATGCTCAACCGGTCCATGGGGATCGCGCAGAACGAGAACTTCAGCCCTGTTCAATTATATGTTTTATTCACGCTGCAGTGCCGCGGAGAAATGACGCTGGCGGACTGCTGCCGGCAGACGTTGATTTCCAAACAGCAGCTGTCCAAGCTGATCGACGGTTTAGTCACGCGCGGGATCGTCGACCGCAAACCCAATCCCAACAACCGCCGCAGCATTCTGATCTCCGTCAGCCCTCAGGGCGGTGAAATCATGCGGCAGTACAAGGAGAAGCAGATCCGCCATCTGACGCCGTATTTCGCTCAGCTCAGCGAAGACGAACTGGCGTCGCTGCACCGCAGCTTCAAAGATATTACGCAGATCATGCGTAAGCTTCATTATAAGGAGAACGATAACCATGCTTGAAAAAATTAAAAACGCACTGTTCCGCTTTATGAACGGACGCTATGGCACCGACGCGCTGAACAACTTCCTGTTATTCGCATCCCTGGCCGTCCTGCTGATCAACACGCTGACCTTCAAAAGCGTATTTCTCGGTCTGCTGGGCGACGTGCTGATCTTCGGTTCGCTGTTCCGCACGCTTTCCCGCAACATCTGGAAACGCCAGAAAGAAAACATCAAATTTATGGAACTGACCCGGCCGGTCCGGTCCGCCTTCTCGCTGATCAAGAAAAACGCCGGCGATAAGGAACACAAATATTTCAGCTGCCCGCATTGCCATCAAACGGTCCGCGTGCCGCGGGGACACGGGAAGATTGAAATCACCTGTCCGCGCTGCAAGACGACCTTCGAGAGAAAGTCGTAGGGCGCGATGATGGGATCTTTCGTTTATTTTTTCATTCTGTTAATTATTCTGCAGGTGCTCTCGCCGCTGCTTTACGCCTATCCGATCGTCGGACTGTTGTTATGGGTCGGGATCATCGGCTGGTTTCTGTACCGCAATAAAAAACAGCGCGAGGCTTTCTACAAAGCGCAGCAACAGCAGCAGGATTATTATCAGCAGCAACAGCAGCAGGACTCCACTTCCTCGCAGACTTTCCAGTCCCGTCCGCACGTCGATGAAAAAGACGTGATCGACGCGGAATATACCGAGCGGGAAATCAAATAGCGCAGCCCTTCCGCAAGGAAGACCGGCTTTCTTCTGGATCCACCAGATTCAAATCCATCACGAAAAGACAATCCGCCGGTCCGGGTTGTTTTTTTCTGCGTTCACTGCCTTCGTTTGCCTGTTTCTCATGCGTATCCGCCGCAGTTCCTCACCTGATCGCCGCCGATCCCCTTCCGCCCGGCAGATTTCCACTTATTTTTCACATTGCGCTGGCATAGAGCCCCGGCCAAATTCATACACTTCAAATAGCTAAGGGAGGAAGTTATGGAAACGACAGAAATTTTGAAAAACATCGGTGAAAGAACTGGCGGCGATATATATTTAGGCATTGTCGGACCAGTACGGGTAGGCAAATCCACTTTCATCAAAAAGTTCATGGAGCAGGCCGTCATTCCGTATGTCGAAGACGAATACGAAAAAGGACGGATGATTGATGAACTCCCGCAATCCGGAGAAGGCAAGACGATCATGACGACCGAGCCGAAATTTGTCCCGAACAACGCCGCGACGATCGCTTTCGACGACGGCTTTACGGTCAAGGTCCGGTTAGTCGACTGCGTCGGTTTTGTCATTCCGGAAGCCAAAGGCTACAAAGACGAAAACGGCATGCGGATGGTGCGGACGCCGTGGTATGACGAGGCGATCCCGTTTAATGAAGCGGCCAAGACGGGCACGCAGAAGGTCATTCAGGATCATTCTACAATCGGCATCGTGATCACCACCGACGGCTCGATCGCAGATCTGCCGCGTGACTCGTATATCGAAGCCGAAGCCGAGGTCATCGACGAACTGACCCAGATCGGCAAGCCGTTCATCATCATCGTCAACTCCAAGGATCCATCATCGATTCAATGCCGCAGCGTCGTCGATAAATTAAAGGAAAAGACCCAGGTTCCGGTTCTTCCGATGGCAGTCAACCGCCTGGACGAAGACGATATCCATGCCCTGCTGCGGGAAGCGTTATATGAATTCCCGGTTTCGGAAATCAACGTCCAGATGCCGAAATGGGTTTCCGTTTTAAGCGACGAGCATTGGCTCAAACAGAGTGTTAACGGTTCGATTGAGGAAAGCATGAAGGCGATCACCAAGCTGCGTGAAGTCGAAGGCATCGTCGATATTCTCAACGAGAACGAATATGTCGAGAAAGCCAACCTGGCGACCGTCGATACCGGCAAAGGCGTCGCCGTCGTCGATCTGGAGGTCAAAAGCGGACTCTACAACCAGGTCTTAAAGGAAATCATCGGTCAGGACATCACCGACAAAGCACAGCTGATGCAGCTGATGCAGGAATTCGCCGAAGCCAAGCGGGAATACGACGCTATCAGCAGCGCTCTGAAAATGGTCAAACAGACCGGCTACGGATTCGCTTCCGCTTCCCTGCATGACATCCAGCTCTCCACCCCGGAAATCGTCAAGCAAGGCGGCCGCTACGGCGTGCGCATCAAAGCCATCGCTCCGTCGATCCACATGATCAAAGTCGACGTAGAAAGCACATTTGAGCCGATCATCGGATCAAAAGAACAGAGTGAGGAACTGGTCAGCTATCTGCTTCGCGATCAGGAAAGCGATCCGCAGGCCATCTGGGAATCGGATATCTTCGGACGCAAGCTGGCCGATATCATTAAGGACGGCATGAACTCCAAACTGTCAATGATCCCGGAAACTGCCCGCATCCGCCTGCAGGGAATCCTGACGAAACTGATCAACCGCGGCAAAGGCAACGTCATCGCGATTGTTCTGTAGCCTATAAAAACACAAAGAAGCCCGGACATTCCGGCGCTTCTTTTTTAACGGTGCTTTGCCGCCTGACCCGCGGATATTCGAGAATTTCCCGTCCTGCGTGAACTTTTTCTCCAGATCGAGGAAAGTGAACGTCAAAATCTTTAAGCCTTCACCTAATCT
Source organism: Holdemania filiformis (assembly GCF_003459085.1). NCBI lineage: Bacteria > Bacillati > Bacillota > Erysipelotrichia > Erysipelotrichales > Erysipelotrichaceae > Holdemania > Holdemania filiformis. The sequence goes on from NZ_QRUP01000001.1 coordinate 62,611, forward strand.
TCATGTTTCAGTCAATATGGAGTCACATCCCCGGGCTAGAATAAGAATCGTAAAAAGAAAGAGGTGTGATGATGATGAATGAAAATCATGAAAATCGAATCCCAGAAGAAAATCACTGTGAAAATGAAGCCGGCATGACCGCTGCCTCACAGGAACATACAAGCGAGAATGCCCAGGCGGAAGCCAAAGAACAACCCCGCTACGAACATATCCATGTCCAGCCTGAACCCGATCCCGTGCTGAAAGAATTAGCGAAGCAGCGCAAATCAATGAAACGGACGATGGTCGCCGGTTTCCTCTGCTGCGGCCTGTTAGCCGGAGGCATCGGCTTTGGCGGCGGACTGCTGGCCAATCAGATGAACGGTTCTTCCACAACGCTGTACCGCTCCACCGCCGGCAAGGTGGAAGTCCAGCCGGTTTCGGCCGGCAGCGAGATGAGCGTCGAGCAGGTCGCCGCTCTGAATCAGCCGAGCGTCGTAGAAATTAAGACGGAGAAAGTCACCAACAGCAGTTTCTTGCAGCAGTACGTGCAGACCGGCGCCGGCAGCGGCGTGATCATCTCCGAAGACGGCTATCTGATCACCAATAACCATGTGATCAACGGGGCTTCAACGATCCAGGTCCGCACCAGCGACGGTACAACCTACGACGCGGTGCTGGTCGGCACTGACAGCAAGACCGACGTGGCGGTGCTGAAGATCAATGCCAGCGGACTGAGGCCGGTCACCTTCGGTGATTCAGACAACCTGAACGTCGGCGAAACCGCCGTTGCGATCGGCAATCCGTTAGGCGAGCTGGGCGGGACCGTGACCAACGGCATCATCAGCGCCAAGGATCGCTCGATCACGCTCGATAATCAGCAGATGACGCTGCTTCAGACCAACGCGGCGATTAATCCGGGCAACTCCGGCGGCGGTTTGTTCAACTCCCGCGGCGAACTGATCGGCATGGTCGTCGCCAAATCCAGCGGCAGCGACGTAGAAGGCTTAGGCTTCGCGATTCCATCGAATCTTGTCAGCAAGATCGCACAGGAGCTGATCGCCAACGGTTATGTCACCGGCCGGCCGGCGCTGGGCGTTACCGTTCTGAGCATTGAAAACGCTCAGACTGCGATGCAGTACGGCGTCAGCAGCTTAGGCGTTTACATCACAGACGTAGAAAGCGGCAGCGCGGCGGGCAAAGCCGGACTGCAGGCAGGCGACCGGATCATTTCAATCAATAACCTGGTCGTCGAATCCTTTGCGGATCTCAGCGCGGCGTTAGACAATTACGCGGTCGGCGATACCGTGGAAATCATGGTCAGCCGCGGCGGATCCACAGTTACCGTTTCTCTGACCCTGCAGGAAAAGAAGAATACCACAGTTCCGCAGAATGAAAATGGCGAAACTCAGACCAATCCGGAAGTTCCGTTAAATTAAACGCTGAATTTCTTGAAACCGAATCGTAAACCTTCCGTCAACCGCGGAAGGTTTTTTTCATTTTCATGGTAATTCAAGAATGACCGGTTTCCCCTTCCCGTCTGGCTTTAAGAAAGATGGAGCGACCCTTCTGCTTAAATTGTTTTATTAGTTCAGGAATCAAGGTTATCCCGGCAAGGCTATGCAGTGGCAGTCAAACCTGGCATGTTTATTACTCACATTCTAAGCTGGATCCAAACTGGAAAATTTAGTTCAATTTATCCCCAAATGTAACTGTTTTCAGACAAAAACTCACTTTTTGGAAAAAAAATGAACTTTTTTTATTTTTCAGCAAGGCTTTTTGAAAAAAAACGCAATATTAAAGTTAGAAAGCGAGGACAAACAATGACACAGCCAACACTCAACGAGTACTTTACCCTTACCAACGATTTACTTTTCAAGTTAATCGTCTCCAGCATACCCCATTCCAAGAATAAAGACGTCGGATCCACAATGGTTTTTTCCATTGATTCTGAAACCATGAATTCCGCAGATTCCATTGGCGTCGGCCTCCAAGTCGGCGATTTCATGACCCTGGGCGTTCAAACGGTCACCGCTTGGCGGTCGGCGCATATCCGGACAAAGGATCTGGCCAGCGAGCTGCTCGGCGCGCAATCCCCCGGCATCAAAGAAATCGAGGATGCGCAGCCGGTCGTCGCCGTCTCCTTTGTCCAGAATCCCGGATCACGGCAAACATGGAAAACACCGCGGACTCTGCACTTATCGGATTTCGGATTGTTTACGCCGTTTGAAGACAAGCTCACGATGGTTGTCATACCGCTGCCTTCGGAGGACGAAAGCTTCACCCCGCCGCTCTGTCAGGAAGATCAATGGCGCTGGTTTATTAAAGAAGCCCGCCCGCATACCCAGTCGCCGATCATCAAAGCGCTATTCAAGATGGATCCGATCTTTGAGGTCATGCAGCGGAATCTGGACAGGCTCAGCGATCAGAAACAAATCTGCGAGGTGATGAAAAGACGTTACCTGCGGATGCAGGAAGTCATTCAAGAGGAAGAAAAAGCCGCAATAAGAGCCTGATTTTATGATGAAAAGTTCACCTGAACAGGAAAGCGAGGGATTATCCCGATGAATCAACCTTCACTCAACGAGTATTTCACCTTGACCAACGATCTTCTTTTTAAAATTCTTTTCAACGGCTACTCCGGTGAAAGGGATCCGCTGACAGGCAAGATCTCCCGGATTTTCGTAAGTCCGGAAACGATCGAAGCTGAAAAATCCATTAGCCTGGCGATGATTGCCAACGATTCCTGCTTGATCGGAATGCAGATCGTCAGTGCCTATCACTCAGTCAAAATCAGGATCAAGGCGCTGACCCTGGACCTTCTAAAATTGCAGGCGAGAGAAAGACCGGGGCAGCCGCTTCACAATTGCAAGGTCATCACCTTTGTGCAGGCTCCCCTGCCAAAATCAGAGCTGCAAGCTTTACGATCGCTCCGTTGGTCGGATCTTGAGCCTGACACCCTGCTCGACGATCTGATTGAATTAGAAACGATACCCTTGCCGAGTCAGGAAAGCTTCCAGCTGCCGATGTCCGTTAAGGATCAATACCGCTGGTTTTGGAAAGAAGCACGGCCTCATTTTCAGACTCCGGCGGTCCGCCAGCTGCTTCAGATCAATCCCAACCTTCAGCGGATGCAGCTGATTCTGGATTATCTCAGCGATCAGCCGGTTGTCCGCGAGCTTGTGAAGAAGCGTTATCTGCGGATGCAGGAAATTATCCTGGCCGATGAAAAAGCCGCGATGCGGGCTTAATCTCCCATCGCGGCCAACAATCAGATTTAAAGCAGACTGTCCTCTTTCTTTGAGCGGCAGTTTGCTTTTTTTGTTCAGGACAGCCCCTGCCCCTGGATCAGCGTGAAGTACAAAATGACTAAGATCACAGCCGGTGCGATATAACGCACGGTAAAGCTCCAATATTTCTTTAGCTTAAACGGCTTCTGCGCCTCTCCGCTGATTTCCTTCGCCGCTTTCTGCGAACCCCAGATCCAGCCGACAAACACACAGAACAACAACGCGCCTAACGGGATCATCAGGTTATCGGTGAACTTTTCCATGACCGCGTTCATCGGCAGCCATTGCAGCCCGTGCTTCCAATCCAGCCATGGCAAATTCAGCGAACGTTCCGCGCTCTGCGACAGCGAATACCCGATGCTCAACAAACTCATCGGCGCCGCCAGAAGCAGCGTCGACTTCAGCCGGCTCCAATGCAGCTCTTCGTTCAGGAAAGCTGTGCAGCTTTCCAGGATACTGATCGCGCTGGTCAGCGCCGCCAGAAACAGAAGCAGAAAGAACGCCAGACCGAACAATCCGCCGCCCGGCATCATCGCAAAGACCTCCGGCAGCGCCATAAACGCAAAACCGCCGCCCATGCCCAGCCCTTCGGCGCCCATCGTGACAAACACGACCGGAACGATCGCCAACGCCGCCAGAACCGCAACCAGCGTATCGAGAATGCAGATCATCACCGCACTGCGCAGCAGATTTTCTTTCTTCGGCACATACGATCCATACGTCACCATGATGCCCATCCCGACTGACAACGAGAAAAAAGCCTGCCCCAGGGCCGCGACCAGCGTATCGCCGTTGATGGCTTCCGGCCGGATCTCAAACAGATATTTGACGCCTTCCCAGGCCCCCGGCAGCGTGACTGCCCGGAACACGATCGCAATCAGAAGCAAAAACAAACATGGCATCAGAAACTTACTGAATTTTTCAATGCCGCTGGATACTCCGCGTACCACGACGAAGATGCACAAACCAAAAAACAACGCGCCCCAGATCAAAGGCTCGACCGGCGCACTGATAAACTGCACGAAGAAATCCTGAAACGGCGCGGCTGTCGCCGGGAAATGCGCGCCTGTTAAGTAAACGAAGACATACTTCGTCACCCAGCCCCCGACAATACAGTAATACGATAAAATCACGAATAACGTGACGACCCCCAAACCGCCGCAGAAGGCCCAGCGCCGGTTCAGGCTGTGAAACGCGCCGACGACGTTCTTCTGCGTTGCCCGGCCGATGGATAATTCCGCTAACATCACCGGCAAACCGATCAGCGCGACGATCAGCACATACAAAAGCAAGAACGCCCCGCCGCCATAGGCTGCGATCTTGCCTGGAAACTTCCAGATATTGCCCAAGCCGACGGCGCTGCCCGCCGCGGCCAGAATAAAGCCCAGATTACTGGCCCATTGTCCTCGTTTTGAATTCATTTCCTGTTCCCCTTTTTTAAACCTTGTTTTTCATTATATCAAAACCCGGCTTAAATTTGAATGAAAACTTTTCTTTTCTACGCATTTCTTTCCTTGTTCTGTTTCATCTTTTCACAGTTTCAGCGTTCATCCTTTTCAGCCTCTTTTCCTTCCCTGAATTTAACCGTTTGACCCGCAAAACCGACCGTCTGTCGGAAAGCGGGTGAATCCCGCCGGGATTTCCGCTATACTAGGATCAGATCAAGAAAACAGCCAAAGGAAGTGATGAACATGAAGGTTGAGATTCAAATCGACGAGAACTGCGGCGAACCCCGGCTCATCGTCGTCACCCGTCAGGTTACTGACGAAATCCAAACACTGATTCAATCCTTATCCAATACGCCCGCCGCGTATCTTGCGGGGTTTCAGGAGGATGAACTCGTCCTGCTTCAGCCCCGGGAAATCATCCGCATCTATGCCCAGGAAAAGAAAACGATTGCGGAAGCCGAGAAAGGCCGGTTTATCGTCCGGCTGAGTCTGCAGGAAGTCCAGGCCCGGTTAAGCCCCGGGGATTTCGTCCGGATTTCCCATTCGGAAATTATCAATCTGAGCAAGGTGAACCATTTTGACTTAAGCTTTTCCGGGACAATCTGCGTAACCCTGACCAACGGCGCGCAGACTTACGTTTCCCGGCGCTATGTTTCAAAAATCAAACAAACATGTGGAATATGAGGTGAAATCATGAAAAAGAAAATGATCCTGACCGGTCTGTTCGGAGCGCTTGCCGGCGTGGCCCTTTCTACGCTGATCACGCTGGCGATCTCGCTGATGCACAACAACGGGCACTATTACGCGGTGGTCCCGGAGCTGATCGCCTTCTGCGGCTCGGAGGTCAGCGCGATGTTCCTGCAGACGCTCTGTTCGATGCTTTACGGCGCGATCTGGGCGACTGCCAGTCAGATCTGGTCCATCGAAAGTTGGAGCTTACTCAAGCAAACACTCGTTCATTTGATCGTCTGTTCTTCCGGAACGCTGCCGATCGCCTACTTCATGTGGTGGATGCCGCACACGCTGATCGGTTTCGGTTGTTATTTCGGCCTGTTCTTCGCAATTTACGCCGCGATCTGGCTGATTGAGTACAGTCTGATGAAGCGCCGGGTAAACCTGCTGAACCGGCAGCTGAAAGCGCACAATCAAGCCTGAATCCAAGCTGTGAAATCGGATGCGAACAAACGGAAACACTGCAAAAACAAGAAAAAACTGGCCTGTGCAACGTTGGTAATAAAACCTTGCACGGCCAGTTTTTTATGTTCCAAGCCTGGAAGCCTCCATTGGATTTTCTTTCTTGTTGCTTCGGGTTTCTCAAGCTTGGCTTAAGCAACGCTGGTTTTCAGAAAATCCGGGTTGACCGTCAGGACGTCGCCTTTTTGATAAGCGCAGCGGCCTTCGACAAAGGTTTTCATCAGTTGAAAATCAGCGTCGACAACGATCAGATCCGCGTCTTTGCCTGCGGCAATCGAACCCTTATGCGGCAGGCTGAACAAGTCCGCCGGGTTTTCCGAGGTCATCTTAACGATCTCTGTGATCGGTTTAAGCAGTATTTCCGCCAGATTCCGGACACCGTAAAGCATGTTTTTGGAGCTGCCCGCAATCGTTCCGTCTTCCAGCAGCACCAGCCCCGCTTCGCTGATCGTCCGTTTATGTCCGCGGATCGTATAAACGCCCGCCGGCAGTCCGCTCATCGGCCCGGAATCGGAAATCATGATAAAGCGCGACATCGGTTTGATCCGGAACATGATTTCCAGCATCGGCTGACTGATATGAAACAGATCGCAGATGACTTCGCTGAAGATTTGATCGGAAAGCAGCGCCGCGCCATACGCGCCGGGTTCGCGCCGGTCCATCTGCCGCATCGCGTTGCCGGTATGGGTTGAACACGCCAGCCCCTGTTCGATCGCCCGGTTATATTCCGCAAACGTCGCGACAGTATGCCCGCCGCTGAGCAAAACGTTCTGACTGCGGCAGAAACGGATCAGTTCGCCCTGCGGATCCAGCTCCGGCGCCATCGTCATAGTTTGGATCTGGCCCTGGCTGGCTTCAATATAGGCCCGCATTTTCTCAACGGAGGGCTCAAGCAGCTCCTCCGGCTGAAACGCGCCGCGCCGGTTTGGATTGAGGAACGGTCCTTCCATGTGAATGCCGAGCATCCGCGCTTCCCCGTTTAAGCCCTGCTTTTGTTCGCCGATCGCCTGCGCGATCGCCGCCAGATTTTCCATTTCCGTCTCATTGTGATCGCCCGCCGTCACCAGATAGCTCGTCACGCCAACCGCCGCCATCTGTTTGGACAGCGCGTGAAAATCTTCTGGTTTCGTCGACAAGGCCGAATAGCCATAATAACCATGCGTATGAATGTCGATCAATCCCGGCAGCAGCTTGTAGCCGCGCCAGTCCTCATCCCACGCTTCCTCCTTTAACTCAGCCGCCGGCACAATCTGAGCGATCTTTCCATCCTCCACGATGACCAGTCCGTCGATCACGCCTGCCGGGGTTACGATTTCATTGCAGCGTATTTTCATGAATTTCTTTCTCCTTTTCGTTTAGTCCAGCTTCTGACAGAACTGTGAAAAATGCTCATTAGTCAAAATCGGATCCGCGGACGTATAGACCTGCCTCCCCTCGACCCACGTTTCCTGAACCTCGTAGCGGTCGTTGATTATGAAAAAATCCGCGTCTTTCCCCGGAGCGATCGAACCCTTCTGCGCTTCGATCCCCAACAGCCGGGCTGGATTCAGCGACGCCATCCGGCTGACCCGCTGCGGTGCCAACCCCAGTTTTTCGATCAGGTTTTCCATTCCGTAGAGAACATATTTCGAGCTGCCGGAAATCGTGCCGTCATCCAGCAGAATCCGTCCGTCGGAATGTACGTGGACGCGCTTGCCATAAGCGAAATAGGTGCCCGGTTCCACCCCGGAGAGCGTATCGGAGTCGGAAATCATGATGAATTTGTCAAAATTATGCTTTACCCGGAACATGATTTCCAGCATCCGCGGCGCAAGATGATAGAAATCGCAGATGATTTCGCAGACGACCTCCGGATCCAGCAGCGCCGCGCCCAAAGCGCCGATATCACGCCGGTCGATCTGGCGCATTGCGTTGCCGGTATGGATCGATACCTGGATGCCGTTCCGGACCGCCTGACGCATTTGTTCGTCATCCGCCAGGGTATGACCGGCCCCCGCGACAATCCCGTGTTCCCGCAGCCAGTGAATCGTTTCCACCGCGCCCGGCATTTCCGGAGCCAGCGTCATATACTTGATCTTTCCCCGGGCCGCCTGCCAATACGCCTCGCACTTTTCCACGCTTGGCAAAATGACTTCTTCCCGCGGCGTCGCGTTGTGCTTGTCGGGATTGAAAAACGGCCCTTCCATGTGAATGCCTAAAATCCGCGCCCCGGTCACGCCTTCGTCCAATGCCTCTGCGATCGCGCTGAGCATCTCCATTTCATGCGCCTTCCAGCCCGAGGTCGTTGCCAGCGTCGCCGTCACTCCGATCGAAGGCAGAATTTTCGATAAACCCTGAATTTCCGCTTTGTCGATCGTTTTGGCTGACCAGCTGCGATAGCCGTGGCTGTGCAGATCGATGATGCCCGCGAAGATCCGCTGATCCGCAAAGTCCCGGGCCGCCGCGATCTGCGCCGGATTTGGATTTTCGATCAGACCCGCAAACTTCCCGTCCGCGACCTGCAGCACCCCTTCCACCATACCCTGTTCCGTCAGGATCCGGCGGCTGTAAAATGAAACTGTTTCGTTATCCAATGTCGTCAACTCCTTTCCCAGTTGAAGAAGCGGCCCTGTTGAAACAAGCCGCTTCGGGTTAACCCTATTATAACAGACCGATCAGCGTTCCGATCAAACCGAACGCAAAGATTGCCAGAATCACCGTATTGACCTTGACGCCCTTGCGGATCGCACCGAAGGCTCCCAGCGTCAATAAGAGCGGCAAAATCTTCGGCATGATCTGATCGAAGACCTCCTGCAGCACCAGCGTTGTTTCACCGATCTGCGCCGTAAAGCCAACGTTGAACGTCACCATTGTCGCGATCATCGCGCCGACCGTCGTCAAGCCGATCACCGTCGCCAGCTTGGTCATGTGCTGAATCAGCCCGTTTTCATACGAAGTCTGAATAAACTTCGAGCCCAGCTGATAGCCCCAGATCGTGCAGTAATACCGGATGATCAGATGCGGCACGTTGAACAGAAGCAAGAACAGGATCGGGCCGAGAATGCTGCCCTGCTGCGCCAGCGAAATCCCGACGCCCGCCGCAATGACGCGGAAAGTTCCCCAGAAAAACGAGTCCCCGATGCCCGAAAGCGGCCCCATCAGGGAAACCTTGACCGCATTGATCGTCGAAGGATCCATGTCCTTTTTCTCGGCATATTCTTTTTCCATCGACGCCGCCATGCCTAACGAGAACGTGCAGATGTTCGGTGTGATGTTGAAGAACGCGGTATGCCGTTTCAGCGCTTCGACTTGTTCCTGCGGCGTTTTGCAATAGAGCTTGATCGCCGGGAACATCGCCCAGGCAAAGCCCAGCGCCTGCATCTTTTCATAGTTGAACGAGCCTTCCAAAGCGAAGGAGCGCCAGAACAGCTGGTTGATCAGTTTTTTCTCATCGGATTTCATCACGTTACTCATTGAAGAACGCCTCCTCTTCACTTTGGGCATCCGGCTGCGCCGCCATCCGCGGAGTGCGGGATGCGCTGATATCCTGAACGATCATGACGATTCCGATCGTCGCCGCGATGCCGGCAATCGCGATAATCGGCAGATTCAGATAGACTGATAAAATGAAGCCGAAGAACAGGAAGACGCACAGCCGGTTATCCCAAAGCATGTTCATCAATAACGCGAAGCCGACAGCCGGCAACATCTGGCTGGCCGCGCCCAGGCCGGTGATGATGATCGCCGGGATTTTCTCGACCAGCGCCTGCATCGCTCCGGCTCCAAACTGCAGCGAAACAAACGCGATCAGACCGTACAGCGCGGCATACAGCGCGCAGTGCCCGAAATGAAAACGCGTGATCTTCCCGAAATCGCCCGCTTCAGCGAATTCCTCGACCTTGTGCATCGTCGTCGCACGGAAGAAATAAACGAGATATTTGACCATCTGCTGAAGAATTCCGATCGGAACCGCCAGCGCCAGCGCGATCTCCACGCCCTGGTGCATGCTCATGGCGAAGGCCGTGCCCAGCACCGACCCCATGTTGGAATCCGACGGTGTTGCGCCGCCGATCGACACCACGCCTAAGAAGATCAGTTCCAGCGCTGCGCCCATGATTAACCCTTGTTGTAAATCGCCGAGGATCGCGCCGACCAGCGGAGCCAGAACAATCGGCCGGTTAACCATGACGTTGCCGCCGATATCCCCCGCCGCCTGACCGGCTGCCGCCACCAGGGCGATCAGAAGTGCTTGAACCAGTGTCATAAACAGTCCTCCCTATTTCCGGACGTTTTTCAACGCCTCTTTGACCTGAACCTTGTTGCTTGTCGGGATCATCTGAATTTCAAACGGCAGACCCGCCGCCAGAATTTCTTCGATCGCCGCGATGTCCGCGTTGTCGACATAGACTTCCTTGGTCATCATCATCCGGTCCCCTTTGTCGATCCGGCCGCTGTTGCCGATGTTGACCCGTTCGATGACCGACTTGTCTTCAATCTTTTGCAGCAAACGCGCCGCATCGACCGGATTTTTCATCACGACCAGAATGTTCATGCCCGCCGCACGGGGATCGTTGATCAGCTTGGCCGCCTCGTCGATCGTCTTGATCAGCAGCTTCAGATGCTCCGGCACCGCCAGCTTCATCGCCAGGCTTTGAATTGGATCCGTCACCAGCTCGTCATTGGCCACGATGATGCCTTTAATGTTCAGCTGTTTCGTCCACATGAACACCACCTGTCCATGCAGCAGCCGATCGTCAATCCGCAGCATTTTAATCATTGTCACGCCTCCTTTCTTTATTATCCTCCGGATCGCTCCGGTGAATTCCCTTGTTGTTTCCCGGTTGTTTCCGCCGCGTCAGAACAGTTCGTCTTCCGTTTGCGGACAAGCCAGGACGGCATTGCCGTAGATCATCCCCTGCCGGGCTTCCGCCAGCGCCGCAGGAATCGCCCGGGCCAGCGGTTCAGGGCTCAGACACAGCTGCAGCACCAGATTCAGATTCATCCCCGCGACGATGTGCACGCGCGGATCCTGCGCCAGGGCAAGCAAGGCGTTGTTGACGCTGCCGCCCCACAGATCGGTCAGAATCAGAAATTCGTCGGCGGTCCCTGCCGCCAGCCGTTCTTCGATCTGACGCTTTAAACAATCGGGATGACTGCCGGGCAATAAGGCCAGCGTGCTCAGATGCGGATCATCGCCGATGATCATCCGCGCGGTATCCGCCATGCCCGCCGCCAGCGCGCCGTGCGAAGCCAGAATGATTTCTCTCATCATTTTTCCTCCTGAAAATTAAACCCCTGAAGGGTCCTGTCGGTCGTTTTCGATATAGTCGTAGAGATAGGAAATCTCGTCGATCGGAACGGTGACGTTGTAATTCTTAAGCAGCGGCGCGAAGCTGGCGTTGACCTGTTCGATGAAATCGCGGTGAGCCTGGACAAAAAACGGCGTCAGATCTGCCAGCGATTCGATTGCCGTGCGGGTCACTAACCGTTCGATCAGAAAGCTGACGTGAATATAGATGCCGACTAGCGTCCGGCTTTGAAAGCGCCGGTTCATCTGCCGCTGCAGCGCGCTGACCGCTTCGTATACACAGTCCAACAAGCGCGCGGGATTGAGGATCGTCAAATTTTCCATCAAGCTCTGCAGCGAGAAATTCTTTAACAGCTGCTGCTGAAACAATTCCAGCTCCGCCGCGTCCAGCTCACCTTCCAAGGCCTGATTGAGCGGCTCCATTGAGCGGAAGCTGACGATATCCTCCAGCGCCATCGTATTGACGTTTTCCGGATGAAAACCTAACGGCCCGATCAGAATCAAAACCTCGTAGCGGTCGAATAAGACCTGCCGTTCTTGCGGCGACTGCAGCGTCGCGTAATCGGCTTCAATAAACCGGATATTTAATGGACGGGGCAGCGACCGGGCGAACAGCTCCGCCAGCTTGCCACTGATCTTCACCGAAATATCGCTGGTAAAGAGAATCGCCCGTTCTTTTTGCTTGCGCGCCAGAATCCGGTACCGGCATTGATAACTCTCGCATGCTGATTTCAAAATCATTTCCAGCGGTTCGCACCGGCTTAAGCGCATACCGATATCCAGCGCGAGTCCGGTTGAGATGTTGTTGATCACGCCGACTTCCATCGGACAGTCGAGATGCTCGGCAATTCCTTCCAGTGATCCCATATCGACCAACAGGATCATCGAGCGGAGGTAAGAATGGAATCGGATAAACTCGTTCAGTTTTTTCTCGATCTCGCCGACCTCCGTATCTAACGGCATATCCAGCGCGTCGAAAATTCGTTTTCCCAGCAGCTGATTCGCCGCGTCCGCGATGCTGGACGCCGTCGAATAGCCGTGGCTGATAATGATGCCGCAGTTTTGCCGGCGTATCGGCTCCTGGTTATAAAAGCGGATGTTGAGCGTCAGAAAGATCGTGTTTAACGGCTGGGAACGCAATTCAAGCGAACCGCATATTTTCTCAGTCAGCGACTCCGCTAACGCCGTTGCCTCCGGAAGCTGCTGACGCAAGGTGTTCAGGCAGCCCTGGATCGCTTCCTGCCGCTGACTTTCCCAGACAGCCAGACTGGAATGGATTCGCGCCAGCGCACACGTCATCCGGGCCAGCACAAAGCTGCAGTTCGGCGGCAGCGTCAGCCGCTGATCCAGATCCAGCGTATCCAGTTCACGGCGGATCTGAGCTTCAATGACGACCAGCCGGCTGTCCTCCTCCTTTGTTGAAAAGATAATCGTGTCGTAATATTCCCGCATCCGCGTCAGTCCCTGCTCCAGAAACTGCGCGAAGACGCGGTGTTCGTTATAATAGTGCCGGTGGCTTTCCAGCAGATGATCGAACAGCTTTAAAATCTGATCGCTGCCATCCTGGCGGCGGAATTGTTCGACCGGCAATGGCGTTGATTCCGACGGCTTGCGGACTTGGCTTAACGGTAAGCGGCCCAGCAGCTCCGGCGGCAGATCCATCGCTTTTAACACGATGACCGGCTCTTGCGGATGTTGGGAATAGGCGGCCGCGCACATTGTTTTTAAACCATTATTCAGCTCCGCTAAATTCAGTCCCGGCAGATCGGCGCACAGCGCTCCAAACAGCCGCGCGGACATTTTAATCTCCCGGTTCAGCTTGCGTTGTTCCTTCAAAAGCAGCTGGATCACCAGTTCTTCCCGCTCCTGGACCGGACGGCGGGAAAAGGCGGGAACCTGGCAGTGAACCGGGATGCTGAGCAGCAGCTCAGGCTGCAGCGCCTGCGCAGACCGGCTGGCCAGCGATAGAATAAAGCGGGCGTTATTCTTCAAGACCGGCTGTGTTTGGCGAGCCCGGGTATAGATGCCCGAGCGGATCAATTCAGCCAGCTTCAGCTGGCATTCCGCGCTCAGCTGATCGGCTTCCGTCAGGTACACGACGCCGTCTCCGGCTTTTTCAATCAAGCCTGAGCGCACCGTGCCCTCCTGTTCCTCGCCGAACAGCTCGGCAAGCTGGCGTTCAGGAGTCATTTCCGCACTGACGCTCCAGCGCACAAACCGGGCGGCGGCCGAATTCAGATGTTGATCCGTGAGAAATTCAAACGCCGACTGTGCGAGAAACCGCCGTCCGCTTCCGCGTTCACCTTCCAGAAGCACCGCCAGGCCGCTGGGGTATTGCATCGCCGACTTGAGCTGCGCGATGCAGCCGGCCAAAGAGCCGTCGGCTCCGACTACTTTTTCAAAGTTTTGCGCCTGGTACGGTTTCCGGGAAAGTGCCTGAACCAGATCGGCGACATTGAAATATTCCTCGTCGATCAACGTCACCTGATATTTTGTTTCCAGCTCCTGCCTCGCCAGATAGTAAACCGGACGGGAGCTGATTTTGACGCACGCGTTTTCCTTGCACAGCTCGTTGAGATACTGACTCGCCAAGGTGCGCGACAGATTCAGCTGCGCGGCGATATTCCGGGTCGTCAACCGTTCCAGCTGCGTCAAACCGTAGATCCGGGTCTGGTTTTTCAGCCAGATGAGAATTTCCTCTTTTGTTTTATTCATCCCATTCACCTCGTTCAGATCGGCTGATGGCTTCATTATAGGATATTCACCCAAAAAATCTTTAGATCTGATAAGTTTCAACACTGAGCGAAGAGATCTCCGGAATTCTGACACTATTCGTTTCAGTCATGTCAGTGTCGACACTCTGTTAAATTCCGTTGAAAGGCTTACCTATCTTTTAACCAGGCGCGATCCTGTTTAATGATACGAAATAAACCGGACTTTGTCGTGCTCAACTAGACCAACGGCGCCAAAGAGAAATCGGCGATTGCGAAATTTCCAAGTTAATAGTCAAGCATCCCAGTGAAATCTTGGACCAAGCGCTCTGAAAGTAAAAAAAAGGGAAACTGTTCTTTAGTTTCCCATCGTTCAAATTTCATGATTTACTGACGCAGATACGCGATCGCGCTGACGCCCGGCCCGGTATGCGTGCCGATCACGCTGCCGACGCCGCACACCTGCGAACTGACGATTGCTTTTTCTTCTAAGAAGGCGATCAGGTCGCTGACCGCTTCGCGGTTTCCCGTATAACCAAAGATCGGTTCATATTGAGGATCCGGCATCCCCAGCTTTTCCATCTGCTGCCAAAACAGCTGCAGCGTCGCTTTCTTGCCGCGGGCTTTGCCTAAAACGCTCAGCTTGCCCTCCTCCAAGGTGATCATCGGATGAATCCCTAACAACGAACCCGCGAATCCGGCCGCCTTGGACAACCGGCCGCCTTTCACCAGAAATTCCAGCGTGTCCACAGCGGCCAGAACGATGATGCGCGATTTCAGCTGATCTAACTGCGCCGCGATCTGCCTGGCGGACTGGCCGGCATCACGCAGCCGGATCGCTTCGCGCAGAAGCAGCTGCGTACCGATCGTCGCCGATAAACTGTCAACGATATAAATCGGTTCGTATTCACAATAATCCTTCGCCAGCTGCGCCGATTGACAGGTTCCGCTTAACTGGCTGGACAACGTCAGAACGAGGATTTCCTCGCCCGCCGCTTTCGCTTTCTCGTATTCCGTCAGGAAATCGTTCGGCGAGGGCTGCGAAGTTGTCGGCAGCTGACCGCTACCCGTCAGTTTGGCATAAAATTCTTCGATGTTCAAATCAATGCCGTCGCGGTATTCGTCATGGCCGAACAGCACCTTCAGCGCAACGACGCTTATCTTGAGCTGACGGGCGGCCTCCGGGGTCACATCGGTTGTGGAATCAGTGATAATACGAACTGTCATATCGTGTCTCCTCCTTGAGATAGTTTGAATATCAATATAAAAATCTAACCCATTATAACAGCGCATACTCCCCTTGACAACCCTTTTTCGCAAAATAAAAACGGCATTTCAAACAATTGCTTGAATGAAAGCCGTATCATTTAAAATTCAGTCTCAAACAGCTCGAGGATTTCCTCGCGGCTCATTGCGGCGATCGAACCGTCGGAGCCTTCGATGACCGATTGCGACAGCTGCTGCTTCTGCTGCTGAAGCTTGCTGATCTTTTCCTCAACCGTGCCTTCGACAATCAGCTTGACAACCTGGACGTTGCGCGTCTGGCCGATCCGGTAAGCGCGGTCGGTCGCCTGATTCTCCGCCGACAGATTCCACCATGGATCGTAATGAATGACGATCTCCGCGCCGGTCAGGTTCAATCCCGTACCGCCGGCTTTCAGCGAGATCAGAAAGACCGGCGTCTTATCGCGGTTGAAGCTTTCCATTAAATCAAAACGCTGCTGCTTCGGCGTCGCGCCGGTCAGCAGGTAGGTTCCGATCCCGCGCTTCTCGCATTCCCCCCGCAGTTTGTCCAGAATCGTCGTGAACTGGGAGAAGACCAGGATCTTCTTGCCTGACTCCACCGCGTTTTCAATCAGCTCCATGCAGGCGGTCAGCTTGCTTCGCTCGCCCCCGTAACCGTCAAACACCAGTCCCGGGTCGCAGCAGATCTGCCGCAGCCGCGTCAGCATCGCCAAAATCATGATCTTGGAGCTGCCGGCGTTGGTTTGCTGATCCAAGGTTTGCGTCAACTGCGTCTGGATCTGCTGCAGCGACGCCTGATAGAGCTTCTTTTCCGCCTCGCTGAATTCGATCTGCAGCACGCTTTCCGTCTTTTCCGGCAGTTCCTTCAAGACGTCCTGTTTCACGCGCCGCAGGATGAACGGCGATACCAGCTTCTTTAATAACGTCAGCCGTTCTTCGTCGTCATACCGCACGATCGGCAGCTCGTAGTTTTCCTTAAACTGTGCATAGCTGAACAAATAGCCCGGCATTAAGAAATCGAAGATCGACCACAGCTCGGCTAATGAATTCTCAATCGGCGTACCGGTCAGGGCAAAGCGGTGGCGGGCCTGGATCTGCTTGACAGCCTGGGCGCTCTTGGTCCGCTGATTCTTGATCGCCTGCGCCTCATCAAGCACCAGATACTGAAAAGCCAGCGGCTGGTACAACGCCTCGTCGCGCTTGACGTAGTCATAAGACGTGATGAGAACGTCAAAGTCGTCCACCGCAGTCAGCGTATCCTGTCGTTCTTTCAGCGTGCCGTGGACGCAGCCGCATTTCAGCTGCGGTGCGAAGCGGCGGATTTCCGCCTGCCAGTTGAGGATCAGCGAAGCCGGAGTGACCACCAGACTGCAGCCGCCCTCCCCCTGCAGCCGCGCATCCTCCAGCACGGCGATCATCTGCAGCGTCTTGCCGATGCCCATATCATCGGCCAGAATCCCGCCGAAGCCGTAGTGAGCGATCGTTTTCAGCCAGCGGAAGCCTTCCTTTTGATAGGTGCGCAGGATCTTGCGCATTGACGGCGGCACGTCGAATTTACTTTCCTCAATATTTTTAAAGTCGCGGATCATCGTTTTGAACTCCTGATCCCGCTCGACCTTGATCTCCGGCGTACTCATCAGCCGTTCGTTCAGCGCCAGCGCCCGGTAGTTTTCCAGCGTCACCGGCCCGGCGCCCAGCTGCTTCGGGTCAACCTGCAGCGCGTCCAGCATCGCCAGCACTTCTTCGGTTTCACCCTCGCCGATCGCAAAGTAATCGCCGTTTTTTAAGCGCACATATTTTTTCTTCTGCTGATAGCCGCGGAAAATTTCTTCCAGCTCCTGCG
This sequence comes from Holdemania filiformis, assembly GCF_003459085.1. NCBI lineage: Bacteria > Bacillati > Bacillota > Erysipelotrichia > Erysipelotrichales > Erysipelotrichaceae > Holdemania > Holdemania filiformis. The sequence continues at coordinate 79,608 of NZ_QRUP01000001.1, forward strand.
GCGTCAGCTGCGGACTGTCAAGCTGCAGCTCCAGCAGGCCCAAGGTCAACCGCACACCGACGGAGAACGAAGCCCGCGAACGGATCTGAACATTTTTCAGCGATTCGCAGATATAGACCTCCGCCAGATCCATCAGCTTGCCTACCCCTTCCGCCAGGAAGCTGAATTCCTTGGTTTCGTTTTTCTCAATCCAGGCGATCTGGGTCAGCGTGTCAATCCGCGTCACATACTGCCGGATGATCGCGCGCACTTTCTGTTCCTTGCGCAGATTGCGGTTATCGCGGTTGGTCAGCGTATCGAAGCCGATGTATTCGTTGGCGCCGTAACAGAAGCGGATCGTGATCATGATCGTGTGCGGCGTCGGCTCGTCGATATACACCCGTGTGACCAGCGGATCCAGACGGACCGGCAGCTCATCCATGCCCAGCACCGGAATCAGCTCGCTGACCGGCTGCAGGACGTTGTAATAGAAATTCTTGATCTGTTCGTGACTGACGAGCAGCTTGCTGCCCTTCTGCAGCCGTTTCAATAAGGGTCCGCACAGGATCCGGTACCGCGGAAGCAGCCGGATCAGCGTGCCGCCGACATAAACATAATCGGCCTCATTGCTGGCCAGGTAGCGGTATTCGTGCGGCGTGACCGTAAGCTGGTAGTCCTGTCCCTGCCCTTCGACTTGAAGCGTAAACTGCGGATTTTCCTCGATCATCACCATTGGCCGGCCATCCGCCATCATCACCGGATGATTCAGAAACAGCTCGTAAAAATCATCGACACTGCCGCCGGTCAGCTTGACATAGCGCGCCCCCGTATCAAAATTGGTCTGGGTCGGATAGTTGCGGCGGATAAAGCGCAGGATTTTCTGCGAAACTTCATCGAACGACTCCGGAACATGCAGAAACTGCAGTTCCTTGCCATAGCTGACAATCGCCGCCTCGTTCATCCGCGTCATAAATTCGCCTAGATTTTTCAAAATGTATTTTTTCTTGCGGCCGATCCGGAAACTGACCAGCAGCTCGGAATTGGAGAACATGACCTCCGGCTGCAATGCAACCGGATCGTTCTGCAGCATCACCGGATCGTCCAGCACCGCGGAATTGACATACGCCTCAATCAGCTGGTCGCTTTGCGAAAACATCTGCCGGCGGCGCATCTGCTGGATATAGTCGGCGGCGTTCTCCCGGTAATAAAAAGGAAAATGGTCAATCGTCCGTTCTTTCAAAAACATCAAAACCGCGCCGATGTGGGCGCAGGCTTTTTCATCGTGGACACAGTACGGACATTCGCAGGAAAAATGAAGCAGCTCGCCGGTCACGGAATGCAGCGACAGCTTAACATGCTGCAGATACGGATAAACGACCGCTTCGATCTCGATCAGCTGCAGCGTTTTATATTCGACGGCCGACAGCGACTGGATGATCGAGCGTTCCTGATGATAACGCCGCGCCAGATTCCACGTCCGCTCATCAAAATAGGTACTCAGATTCGTTTCGTCCAGAATCATTGGCACCGATTCCTCCTTTCCGATTGTTCCATCAGAAAAAGCCCCGCGACGGGCTTTTATTCTGATTTCAGCTCCCGGGCCATCAACAGCTTGATCGCCTGGGACGGCTTTTCGCCTTCATACAGCACGCGGTAGACCTGTTCGGTGATCGGCATGCTGATGTGTTTTTTTATTGATTCTTCATAGATGACCTTGGCCGCTTTCACGCCCTCGACCGTCTTCTTATTGGTTTTCCAGAAAATCTCCGCGCTGTCCTGGCGGCCGATCTGCACGCCGGCCTGGAAATTGCGGGAATGCGGAGACGTGCAGGTGACGATCAGATCGCCGACTCCGGTTAATCCCAGATATGTTTCGGCGCGTCCGCCCTGCGCGATGCCGTAGCGGGACATTTCCGCCAGACCGCGGGTCATCAGCGCCGCCCGGGCGTTGTCGCCTTCGCCCAGTCCGGTGATGATGCCGCTGGCAATCGCCATGATGTTTTTGATCGCCACACCGGTTTCCGAACCGATCACGTCGGTTCCGCGGTAAACGCGGAAATAATCGTTGGAGAACAGCTCCTGAATCTGTTTGGCTGACGCTTCGTTTTCACAGACCGCGTTGACCGAAGTCAGCTTGCGGAGAATGACCTCCTCCGCGTGCGAGGGACCGATCAGAGAAACGACGTCTGTCAGCGTTTCCGGCGTAAAGCATTCCTTGATCACTTCGCTGAGCCGCTGATGCGTCGTCGGATGGAATCCCTTGGCGACGTTGATCACAATCACCGGATGATCCAGGACGGAGGCGGCCTGTCGGCTGACTTCTTCTACCGCCCCGGTCGGCACCGCGAGAAGCAGGATATCGGCGGTTTTGACCGTATCGAAATCCAGCGTCGCTTCAATGGCCGGATTGACCAGCACCTCCGGAAAGTATTTCGTGTTGCGGTGGAGCTTCAGGTCGGCGATTTCTTCAGGACTTTTGCCCCAGACGACGACCTCATGATGATTATCCGCCAGCACCTGCGCCAGCGCCGTACCCCAGCTTCCGCTGCCCAATACGCAAATTTTCATCCTTTGCCTCCTCTATTCCTTACTGCGGGCGATGATCCGGATCGGCGATCCGTCGAAACCAAACGCCTCCCGCAGCCGGTTTTCAATATAACGGCGGTACGAAAAGTGCAGCAGCTGCGGATCGTTGACGAACAGCACGAACGTCGGCGGCGCAACCGCCACCTGCGAAGCGTACAAAATCTTGAGCCGCTGGCCGTTGTGCGTCGGCGCCGGCGTGGTCAGCTGAGCGTCCATCACGACTTCGTTGAGCACATTGGTCGCGATCCGCAGCTGAGAATAGTGATAGACGTCGTCGATCATCGGCAGCAGCGTATTGACGCGTTGATGGGTTTTCGCCGAGACGAACAGCACCGGAGCGTAACTCAGATACACAAACTGCGCGCGGATCTGTTCCGTCACCCGGTTCATCGTCTTTTCATCCTTTTCCACGGCATCCCATTTGTTATAAACGATAATGATCGGCTTGCCGGCTTCATGCGCATACCCGGCGACATGCTTATCCTGTTCGCGAATGCCGCTTTCCCCGTCGATCACAAACAACACGACGTCGCAGCGTTCAATCGCGCTCATCGCACGCAGCACCGAGTATTTTTCAATGTTTTCATAGACCTTGCCGCGCTTGCGGATTCCGGCCGTATCGACAACGACATACTGCTTGCCGTCATGTTCAAACGGAGTATCGACCGCATCACGGGTCGTGCCCTCAATATCCGAAACAATAACGCGTTCTTCTTTTAACAGCGCGTTAACCAGACTGGACTTGCCGACATTCGGCCGGCCGATGATCGCGAAGCGGATGCCTTCCAGCTCCGGCTGCTGCTTTTCGGGAAATGCCCCGACCAAGGCGTCCATGACGTCGCCGATACCGATGCCGTGCGATCCGCTGACCGCGATCGGTTCCGATAACCCCAGCGCGTAGAATTCGTAAATATTTCCCTGCAGCGTCGCGTCGTCAATTTTATTGACGGCCAGAACGACCGGCTTGCCGCTGCGCCGCAGCATCCGCGCGATGAACTCATCGTCGCCGGTCACGCCGTCGCGGCCGTTGACGACAAACAAAATAACGTCGGCTTCCTCGATCGCAATTTCCACCTGCGCTTTAATTTCTTCCTGGAACGGCTGGTTTTCCAGCTGAATTCCGCCGGTGTCAATAAGACGGAAATCCTGCGTCAGCCACGTTCCCTTTCCGTAAATCCGGTCCCGGGTCACGCCCGGAGTATCCTCGACGATGGAAACCCGTTCGCCCAGGATCCGATTAAAAATCGTTGACTTTCCGACATTCGGACGGCCAACGATGGCAACCACACCTTTAATCATGGTTTCCCTCCTTACTCTTTTGCGCCATGATCTGCTTGATCGTGGCGACGACCTCATCAATCGTCATATCTGAGGTATCGACGCAGACGGCGTCCTCCGCCTGCCGCAGCGGCGAATGAACCCGTTCCATGTCCTGCCGGTCGCGCTGTGCGATTTCCGCGACGAGCTGATCATAGTCTGAGCTGATTCCCTTCTGCTGATTCTCGAGAAACCGCCGTTTCGCACGAGCCTGGGGGGAAGCGGTCAAAAAGATCTTTACTTCCGCCGCTGGCAAAACGACCGTTCCGATATCCCGGCCGTCCATGACGACGCCTTTATCCGCCGCCATTTTCTGCTGCCGCTCAACCAGTTTCTGACGCACTGTTTTCAGTGAAGAAACCCGGGATGCCGCCATCGACACGGCGTTCGAACGAATTTCATCCTGCATTTCCACGCCGTCCAAGAACACCTGTCCCTGCGGGGTCAACCGGATTTCAGTCCGGTCGATCATCGCGCCCAGCGCCGCTTCCTCATCCAGCGCCAGCTTTTCATTCAGCGCTTTGTAGGCGATGCAGCGGTACATCGCCCCGGTATCTAAATGGATATAACCACATTCGTGAGCCAGCCGCCGGGCAATCGTACTTTTTCCCGCGGCGCTCGGCCCATCGATCGCAATGTTCAATTTCATTAAATAATTCCTTTCTGAAGCAGGATCCAGTAGACGACGATCCCCAGAACGACTAACAGCGCCAGGATTAACAGAACCAGAATGAAGTTTAACAGGCGATTCGTATAGGATACGGAATCGTTCATGTCGTTCAGCTCGTCTTCATAATCGTCCATCTGCGCCCGCAGCTGAACGGTTTCACTCATCAGCTTTTCCCGCAGTTCTTTTTCTTCCTGCATGTGGGAACGCAGTTTGCCGAAGAAACGGTGCGGCTGGGTTTCCTCATCCTCCCAATCCTCGTCTTCCTCGTCCTGATCTTCTTCCTCCTCGTCGTCCTCCTCGTCGCGGCGACGGCCAAACAGCTTCCAACGCGGCTTTTTCGTTTCTTCTTCGTCCTCGTCGTCCCATTCGTCATCGTCTTCCTCATCGTCTTCGTCGTCGACAATCGGCTGGATATCCGTGGTTTCTTCCTCAACCGGCGGCTTCATCCGACGGGATTTCTTGATTTCCGGGGTTGGCGCCGGTTCCAGCGTCTTTAACATTTCACCGCTGTTGCCGCTCTGATCAAGCAGCTGCTTGACCTCCATCGAGATCGTGTTGCGCAGCGTGTCATCCTCCGGCAGAACAAACGACGGAATATCCATGTCATCCAACAGGTTATCCTTGCTTGTGCTGACCATCTTTTCCTCAAATGGACGAATGGAGCTTTGTTCGCGCAGCTGCTTCAGGATGTTAACCTGCGTGTCCTCGCTGGCTAACAGACCGCGCTGCTTATTGTACTCCTTCACTTCGCTGATGTACTCGTCAAGATATTCATTATTAAAAGAAGCGGCCGTTGGATTCGCTTTCTCTTTCTGCGTTTCATCCGCAAAATAAGCTTCGCGGCGCAGATGGATCGGATCATGGTTTTCTTCTTCTTTAACTTCCAGCTGTTCCGTCGCAGTCGTATCCAAACGGCTTAACCGTTCGGCATAAGCGGAAATCCCCTTCGTACTGATCTGCGATTCCGCATCGTTCTGCAATTCCTGCCTCAGTTTTTCATATTTAGCCTTACGCGACATATTCTGCATACACAGTGCCTCCTAATCTTTTTCATTATATCAAAAATTGACTCCAGTTGCGAAGAAAACTGACGGTTTCCCGATTCTTTTGTGAAAGTAGTCTGTCGTTTTGATCCGCGGCGCCTTTGATTCAAGGACGCGGGCAGATCTTTTCTCCTTATTCCGCACCTGAAGATTATAAAAACAGAAATGGAATCCAATCCCAAAAAAAGCTGGTATGAATACATCCGTTTGTGCTTGATCAAAACAAGCAGCGGTCCGGATTGCAAAATACCAGCCTAGAAATCTTCAGTTTGTTTTCACTTTCTGATCAAAGCAAACCGGCGGATTCCGTTAACGGTGCAGAATCGGCGAGATGTGCTTATATAACAAGAATACCAGCAGCGAGGTCACAATCCCCTTGATCAGATTGAACGGCGTCGTGCAGAACAGTACGAGCGTGAACGCATTGTCGACAAACGGAACGACCTTGGCGCCCATCGAAATGATCGCTTCCAGCGGCATGTTGAAGAAGAACGAATACGCCGGCAGCATCACGAAGTAATTTGTCAAACCGCCGACAAGCATCAGGCACAGCGTCCCCAGGATCATACCGATCAGCGCGCTTTTCAGATTTTTATGCCGGCGGTAATACCAGGCGGCCGGCAGGATGAACGCGCAGCCCATCACAAAGTTGGCCAGTTCCCCGACATACGCCGTACCGGAACCGAAAAACAGACAGCTTAAGAAGACCTTCATCGCTTCGATCGCAACGCCGGCCAGCGGGCCCATCGCAAAGCCGCCGATCAAAACGGCAACCTCGCTGAAATCCAGCTTGTAAAACGGCGGAGCGATAAATGGAATCGGGAAATCAAATTCCATCAGGATAAAGGCGATCGCCGCTAAGATGCTCACTTTAGCCATGGTTTTTATGTTGAAAAATTTTCTGCTTGTCATAATTTTCTCCTCCACTTCTGACAACCTTCGCTTTTTCTGTCCTGACGACAAAAAAAGGTTTCAACAAAACCTTCGGGGTAGCTCTATGAAAAAGAAAAAAACATTCTTTCATCCAGACTTTACTGTCGCCACTGGAATTCCACCAGTTCAACCGAGAAACGGCTCGCGGGGTTTACCGCCGGTCGGGAATTGCACCCTGCCCTGAAGTTTTATCGTCCTTATCATAACCTTCACAAGCGAATTTGTAAAGGCTTTAGCAAAAAAAAGAAAAAGATTTGATCTGCATTCGACCAAATCTTCAGTTTCGACTTAAGCGCGTCCGGAATATTTTCCGTCGGCCGTGTTGATGACGACCATTTCATCCTGTTCGATAAACAGCGGAACACGAATTTCCAGACCGGTTTCCAGCTTCGCCATTTTTGAAGCGGACGTCGCCGTATCGCCCTTGACTGCCGGTTCGCATTCAACGATCTGCAGCTCGACCTTATCCGGCAGAATAATTCCCAGAATTTCGCCTTCATACATCGAAATCATGATGTTGTCATTCGGTTTCATAAACTTCATTTCCCATTCCAGGTGATCCTTCTGGATCTCAATCTGGTCATAGGTTTCGTTGTCCATGAAGACCAACGCGTCGTCGGTATCGTACAAATACTGCATTTCGCGCTTATCGATATGCGCCTGTTCTACCTTGTCACCGCCGGTGAAGGAGATTTCATTGATAACCCCGGTACGCAGATTCTTAACCTTGACCTTAACGATCATCTGACGCATCGCAGTTTTGTTGTGCTGAATATCCAGAACGACAAAAATATTACCTTCATTTTCAAATGTTGTTCCTGGTTTTAAGTCATTTACAATAATCATTACTATTCACCATCCTACCTAGTATATTTTATAGGAATAGGCGATTTTGTCAATGATTTCCCGGCTGCGGACGGCTATTTTCCAAATGAATCCGGTTGCCGAAGCGGCGGTTGCATCCAAAACTGATCGTCGAAGCGATTGTCGCAAACCCCAGATAGCACCATTGGTCAAGATTCAGCCGGCCGCCCAGGATCAAAAACTGAACACCCAGGATCACAGCGCTGACAAAGAAATCCAGCAGTTCCACAGTGTTCTTGGACCGATACATTAAAACCCAGGAAACAAAAAACAGCTCAGCGCCATAAACACAAGTCAGAAACGGCGTGCTTCCTGAGGGCAGAAACTGCAGCGTTTCCCCCAGCAGCATCAAAATCAGAAAGAAAACCGACGCGATCACACTGTCGATAAATTGTTTCATCGTTTCACCTCATCTCTATCTCATAGTTTGTCACTTTCCCGCCGTTTTCATCCAGCGTCATCACAATTTTTTCATATTCTGTCGTCACTTCCGCCATGCCGCCATGCCATTGCACCTCCGCCTGAATTTCCGGCCGCCAGCCATCACAGCGATAATCGTGCTCAAGCTGGCAGCGGATCCAGCGAAAGATCGGAATCAGGCGCAGCTCCTGCCGCTGACCGGCTTCCAGTTGTTCCGCGACCTCAATTTCCGCGTTGATCTGAAGATATCCCAGCGACGTCCAGGCGCTTAAGATCAGAAACCAGGCCAGAAAGAACAGGCTGACAAAGCCGCGTTTATCCCACATCTCCCACGATCGCCTCCCATTCTCCCCGCTCACCCGTCAGATGCATCCAGATCTGCGATTGGCGCTGCTCAAAACGCACGGATTCAACCTGATCGAAAAAAATCCAGGTTCCCGGATGGACTAACAGCCAGCTTCCATTCTGAACAAGCCGGCGGGTTTGACCTTCGGCGTCAAACGTCAGCTGATCGTCGTGCACTTCGATCGATCCGCTGCCCAGCAATAACCGGCGCAGCTGCTGCAGCTGGATCTGATCCTGGGCCGAACGCATTACCCAGTCCTGCCGGCTGAGAAATCTGACGACGGTTGGAATCATCGGCAGAAACAGCGTGACAATCCACAGACTCAGAAGCAGATCGATCAGGATGTTTCCCCGCCGGGTTCGGCAGGAGCGGGCGTTTCGATCGGAATCGGCGTGCATACCGGACATTCCCCCTTTGCTTCCAGCGCCTCCGCAAGCCGTTGATTGCTTTCCTGCTGCCTGCGCTTCACGATTTCATTGAGATGATGGCGGCTGCTCAGCAGCCCTCCGGCCATCAAAATACAAGCAGTGCACAGCGTGATTGCGATCAAGGCATCGCTCAGTAAAAAACCACGTTTATTTTTCAACGATCCGCCCTCCCGCCAACTCCATAACCAGGCATCGCCGGCTGAAGCATACCGTGCGGGCCTGGTCAATCCGCCCTTTCCTGTTGTAATGTATGCGGACGCGGCCGGTTTGGCCTCCGTCAATTTGGGCGGTTTGTTCCCGGCCTTCGCCCATCGCCCGGGCCTGAAGCGGCAGCACCTGGGCAATAAAACGACCGGGACTCAAGTCAGGCTGAATTACAAACGGTATCGTCAGCAGCTCGCAGGCCGCTACAATCGTCAGCGCCAGCAGCATTTCCGTCAGCGTCGTTCCCGCTTTAGCGGACATAAGCCTGACCCTCGCGGATTTCCAGCTGCTCGCCGCCGGAGCATTCCGTCTGCTGCTTCGTTAACAAACCCGCCGATACCAGATCGTTGATCCTTAACGGCAGCTGACCGGTGTCCAGCTTGTATTGCAGAATCGCGGAATCGATGACCTTCAGCTGCGCCGCGCAGCCCTTTTCATCGACGATTTTCATAACCCGCTGAATATTCGGAACAGACAGCAAAAACAGAATGGCCAGCACGCTGACGACGATAATCATCTCCAATAAAGTAAATCCCCTTTTCATAGGTTTCTCCTTTCCTATTTTTTACATCTGACTCATGATTGAAAGCGGCAAAAGCAGAATCTGATAGACGATCAGGATCATTGCCGCAATCGTTCCATACGCAAACAGCTGAAGACCGCGCGCGGTGAACCGCAGCTGATCCAACAGCTGCCCCTGGCGGACTTCGACATAACTCTCCAGCAAAGGCTGAACCTGACCGCTGTGCGAAGCGGTGCGCATCAGCTGCATCAGCGAAGGATCAAGGTATTCGCTGCCTAGCGCAGTTTCCAGACTTTCGCCTGCCAACAGCGCCTGCTCCACATGCCAGCTCATCAACTTCAGAAATGGTTTTTTCGGCAGCTTCTGCAATAACGTCAGCGTTGTCTGCGTCGGACAGCCTTCCTTGAGGCAGCAGGAAAAATAACGTGAGAAATCCAAGCCCAGCCATCGTCTTAAAAACTGACCACGGCGTTTTTTGACCAACAGCACATACGCGCTTAACCGCGCGGTCGGATTACGCAGCCAGACGGCCAGGGCTCCTCCGGCGGCCCCTGCGAGCGCCAGAAAGAAAAACAGCGTGCTTAAGCCGCGGTGCAGCAGCACCATACCGGATGGATCGCGGTCAAACGACTGGATCAGACTGATCAGCACCGGAAAGCAAACCCGGTTGAACAAGGCCAGACCGCCCAGACTGCCGGCGGCTAGAAGCACCGGATAGCCTAGCAGCTTGCGGATCTGACGGCGGTTGTCCGTATATAAACGGTGCAGCCGCAGCGCTAAGGTCAAGGCTTGCTGAGGCGGCATAACCTGCGCCATCGTTTCGAAATCCGCGTCGACGCCTTTTGCCAGAGCCGGAGCTAATCCAGCCGCAAATCCTGTGCCTTCCAGCATCCGCTCACGCAGCGCGGCGATCACCGGATGATTCTTCGGCGTTTCGATAAAGGTCAGGCTTGTCTGCCAGCTCATCGCACTGCCCAAAAGGATTGCCAGCTGCTGACATTCAGAGACCGACAGCCTCCCGTTGTTTCTGCGTAATGCGGTTTTTGAGCACCAGGTCGTCCAGCCGCTGCGGCAACGGGATAAAATTGTCCGGCAGCTGCCCCTGGCGAAGCTGCGCCAGCTGGTCAGGCAGAAGCACTTCATAGACACACATCCTTCCCTTTTGATTTTTTAAGGACACCAACCGCTGACAACTGACTCCGGCCAGCATCTCCATCAGCTGAGTTTCGCTGACTCCCAGTTCGATCATCCGTGTGATCGCCGATTGAGCTGATGAGGCATGAATGCTGGTCAAAACCAGATGTCCGGTCAGTGCGCAGCGCAGCGCCATCGCCGCCGCCACCGGCTCGCGGATTTCGCCGATCATGATAACGTCCGGATCATGCCGCAGCAGTTGGCTGATCCCTTCGTCATAGCCCAGATGCTGACGCTCGTTGATCTGGATCTGAATGAAGTGGTCTGAATAGATTTCAATCGGATCCTCAAGCGTAAAAATCTTGGCAGGGCTTAATTCGTTGAGCATGGCGTACAGTGTGGTCGTCTTGCCGCTGCCGGTAGGGCCGCTGACGAGGAATAAGCCGCTGCGGCGCTTCAGCACTTGCTTAAGCAAATCAGTTTGCTTTTTATCCGGACAACAATCGGTCAGCGTCCAGTCCAGCGTTCCATTGAGGATTCGCAGCACTCCGCTGGTCAGCATTAAACTGTGCATGACCGCAAACCGCAGGGCCAGGATTTTTCCATCCACATCGATCTCAAACCGGCCGGTCTGCGGCCGGCTCCGGTCGCTCAGCTCCAGGTTGGCCCGGTATTGAAGATAGCGGAATAGTTTTAAATCCTGCGGTTCGGTTTCGATGTCCTTAATCTGAAGACCGCAGCGCATCTGCAGCATCACTGTTTCATTGCGGATGGAAAAATGCAGATCGGTGGCGTGCTGTTTTAAAGCCATCCGCAGCAAAGCAAGTAATCGTTCTTCCATATTCTCTCGCCCCCTACACCTTCAATATTGCGCATTTTTGAAAAAAGCCCCCTAAAAAAAACAAAAAAGTTGAATTTTCATCATTTTTTACTCAAATTGAAGAAAAAAAAACTGGCAGCACACAGTTCAAGCGTTGTGCTGTCAGCTTCTTTGATTAAAACATTCATTATCCCGGGGCGGGCTAAGCGTGTTCCTTGTTTTCAGTTTATTTCCGCCAATAGGCGCTGCCGTCGGCTGTCCGTTCCAAAAAACCATATTCAATTAATGCCCGGCGCAGATAGACATGATCATGCCAGATTCGTTTGAGCATCGTGTTGATTTGCTTTTCGGTGTACTGAACTTCGGGTTTGAAGTTCTCCGCGATCTGCGCCAGCACCGCCAGCTTACGCTTGGCCTTTGCGGGCATTTCCTTCAGCGCGCCCTGTGCGTCAAAATACGTTTTCAGAATCGTATCGCGTTCCTTTTCTGTTAATTCATATCGCTCATCCCGCATCACCGCCGCCGCGTGCGCATCGATCAGTTTCGTATCGTTGAACTGCTGGATGGCCCGGCCGCTGTTTTCGTTAAGCAGATTCATCATCATGACAAACAGCTGCGCCTGCTTCTGCTTTTCCCGCAGCTTAAACCGGTAATTGCGGATAGTCGATAAGGTTACGCCTTTTTCCTTCGCAATCTCCTGATCACTTTGCCCGGATGCAAAAGCTTGAATCATTTCCAACTGCATCGCGCTGATGCCCAACGCCTCCGGACCTAACCGAAGCAGCATTGCCAGCGGTGAACCATGCGCATTTTTCACATGCAGGTTCATCTTCCGCTCGCCCAAAACCCACCGATCGTCCTGCGCGTAGATTTCCTGAAGATGATAACGCTGCCCGCAAAATAAGCATTCTGCTTCATCGTCAATAATCCGGTATCCGCGTCGAATTTCCTCAGCGTCGGCGTCCCATAGTTCCTGTTTTTCCATTTTTCTCAACCTCCTCTCGTATTTTATATAAACATTATACACTATCATCTATTTATTTGATAGATATTTTTTATAACATCTACATTTTCATAATCACTTTTTTTCATTTCTTCTTTTCACTGGCTTTTCCCGCTTCTCTTCCCTCGTCAGTTTTCCTGATAAATCAAAAAAAGCGCCGGCCGCTAAGCACAACGCTTGTGTAATTTAATTAACGGCGAGTCCGCAGGAAGGGATTGTCGTTTAATTCTTTTTCCAGAGTTGTCGCGGCTCCATGGCCTGGATACAGGTTTAACTGCGGGTTCAGCATCCGGACCATCTTCAGCGTCTGGCGCATCTGCGAATCATTTCCTAACGGCAGATCCGTCCGGCCTACACTCCCTTCAAAGACAACGTCGCCGCAGAAGCAGTCCTGACCGATTACAATCAGCACGCTGCCTGGCGTATGGCCCGGCGCTTCCAGAATTTGAAGCTCGATCTGCCCTAACTTCATCGTGCCTTCCATTAACGGAGTTGTTTGGGTGCGGACATGCGCGGTCATACCGGCCATCCCATTGAGCGTTTCATCTTCAAGCAGAACCTGATCCGCAGGATGCACATACACTTCGCAGTGAAACTGCCGGACCAGTTCGTCAACCGCGCCGATATGATCAAAATGACCATGTGTCAAAATGATTGCCGCCGGCACCCGATCCTGCAGCCGGTCCAAGATTCTCTGAGGTTTGCCCGTTGGATCCAAAATTAACACGGTTCCCTGATCCTCAAGAATATAACAGTTGGTCGCAAACGCGCCGGACGGAATTGTTTCTATTTTCATCTTTACCTCCATTACCGCGCATAACGCGGTCATAACGATTGCATGAAAGCAAGCTAAGATGTCTTACTTTCGCCTTTCACCTTCGATCAGATTATGAAGAATATCAAAAATAAAAAAAGCCAGAATCCGGCTTCTTTTATTTTTTCTCCTTGTGAGCTGTTTTCTTATTGCAGCGTGGGCAGTATTTCTTGATTTCCATCTTTTCAGGGTGTTTTCTCTTGTTTCTTGTCCCAATGTAATTTTCTTCGCCGCATTCAGAACATTTGAAAGTAATTGCGTCTCTCATGAATATTCCTCCTAATAATGCTAAACAAGTATAACATAGTTTTTTTTAAATTACTATATTTTTTGAAAAACCTGTTAATTCTGTGATTTTTTCGGATAAAACTTACTGCACCGGCTCCGGCGACGTCTGCGGATCGTTGGAATCCGGGGTCGGCGGCAGCGCCGGGGTTTCCGTCGGCACAACCGGATTGGAATCCGGCTGCACCGGTGTTTCAGAATTCTGCGCCCCATCGTCCGGATTGTAAATGGCCTTTGTCAGTTCGTTGGTGATCCGCAGGCAGAGATTGCTTTGCGAACCGCCGCCGGTAACCCAGGCGTTTGGAATCATACACGCCATCGCATAGTCCGGATTTTCCGCCGGTGCATAAGCGACAACGCTGTTGTTGGTCGTATCATAACGGGTTGTCGTTCCATCTTCGTTGGTCACGTTGATAAATGATTCCGCCGTTCCGGTTTTCGCCGAGATCGTCACCGGCACATCGGTTAAGCCATAACAGATCCCGCCGTAAACGCAGGCATTGAAGCCCTGCCGCACGCGGTCCAGAGCAGCCGTATTTTCCAGCGTCGACATAACGTTGACATAGTTTTCATAGACGACGTTCTGTGTACCCGGATCAAACGCCCGGCGCACTAAGCGCGGCTGAATCTTCTTACCGCCGTTAGCAATCGTCGATACATACTGCGCCAGCTCGATCGTCGTGTAGTTGTCCAGCTGTCCGATCGCAAAGTCCAGCGTATTGCCGGCATTGGCCAGTTTCCCCGGCATATAGCCGACCGCTTCGTTCGGCACGTCGATGCCCGTTAATACGCCCAGACCAAACTGACTGTAATAGCTGCGCATCAACAAATAGGTATTCGCGTCGATCTGCAGCGGATTGTTTTCAATATACGTGCCGCCGCCCAGACGAATCGCAACGTTGAACATAAACACGTTGGACGACTGCGCCAGGGCCTGAACATCGTCAACCCAGCCCAGTGTCTTCCAGGATTTCTTAATCGGCGTATCCTTAATTTTGATATAGTTATCTAAAATCTTCTCGCCCGGCTGAATCACACCCTGATCCAGTCCCATATAGACCGTCGCGCCTTTGACCACTGATCCCGGCGCGTAAGCGTCGGTGTAGATACTTGTCGGGCTGGCGCTGATCGAACCATCCGCATTGCGGATCATGCACGACATTGCCAGGATATCGCCGGTATTCGGATCCTGCAGCACATACATAATCCGGTCCATATACGGGCGCAGCGGATCATCCTTATATTCCGTCAGCACCTGGGTTAAAATTTCATCCAGCTTCTGCTGCAGACGCGCATCAATCGACAACTCCAGATCATAGCCCTTAGAACCCTCGTTCACCTCGCTCAGATAACCCGTGCCGTTTTCGTCATAAGCCAGATCATAAACCGAGCGCTTGCCGCTGAGCAGACCTTCATATTGCTTCTCCAAACCGGAACGGCCAACCTTTTCATTGCGGGAATAATCCAGCGCCAGATAGTAATCCAGATCCTCTGACGGCAGCCCCTGCTTGGAGGTCGTCACGGTACCCAGCACTGATTTCAGCATCGTCCCGAACGGATACTCGCGATCCCAGTCAAAATCCACGTTAAAGCCTTGATATTCTTCCATGTGTTCGATTAAAAACGCCGCTTCCTCCACAGTAACATCGCTTTTAATAATCTTGGTCTGACCGCTGGACGGCATATCCATCGCCTGCTTGACAACATAGGCCTTACGCAAATCGGTATCCAGCGTCTGCAGATCCTCCTCGGTAATCCGCGCCAACTCCAGATAATAAATGTCATTGTCATTCAGATCACCTTTATAATACGCCGCCATTTCTTCTTCGGTGATCCGTTCGGCGTCGATTTCCTTTTTATGCAGACTCAGATACAAATCCTTCAAATCCCGCGTCCCCAGCTGCGTTTCATCGACTTCATAATCCGTTGAAAAACGCCGCGCCAGTTCCCATTCTTTTTCATCGGAAATACCCTGGGGCGGAAAATATGTAATATTTAAACGTTGTTTATTGCCGACCAGCACCTGACCGTTGCGGTCCAGCATTTCACCGCGCGGGGTCGTCACCGTCTGATACCGGCGGGTATAGGTTGCCAGCTTTTGCGCGTAGTCTTCAGTTCTCAGCATCTGAATCGTATACAAACGCACGACGATGGCCGCCATGCCCACGCAGACCGCCAGCGCGACCAGCTGAAAACGCCGGGTAACGATCTTGCTTAAATCCAGCGCTTTGCGCAGGTGTTCGCTGCTGCCCTCCCAGTGCAGTTTCTTATCATCTTTGGTTTTTCTTGGTCCAAGTAACGGTTTATTTGTCATGCACGATCTCCTCGTATGCCTTATTATACCTTATTTTTTTCTGATTGAAGCTAAAACTTGCGGCGTCCGGATGAAAACCTGCATCACATCCCCTTTTTCAACGGGATCCCGCTGAAGGCGATAAAAGAAAAACAACGGCCAGGCCTACGCCCAGCCGGTTTAAGTCTGATCTGCGATTTTGAGTCATTCCGCTTGAACAAAGAAGATTTCCCTATTCCATGAAAAAGGATCTTCCCCTGATCGTAAGGCCGCTTTTGTGCGGAATCGCTGTCTGCGCCGCCGAACATTTTAAATTCTGCGCACTGCGCTTACTTCTTAGAAGCTTCCTGCGGCTGATGAACAATCAGCATGTCGTCCGCTTCAATCCGTGTGCTGCCGTCCGGCACCCGCATCGTCTTTCCCCGCAGAATCATCATGATCAGAAGCGACGGCGGTAAATTCAGTTCCTTGATCCGACGGTTCTGCCACGGATGGCCTTCCTCGATCAGGATCTCCGTCAGCGCCAACGGCATCGCCGCCGTCAAGGCCGGCGCGATTGCGATCACCTGATCACCCTGCTCGATCACGGTCTTCCCCTGCGGAATCAGAGTGTCCTGTCCCCGGCGGATCATCGCCAGCAAAAAGTCCGGCGGCAGATTCAGTGCCTGGACCGGCTGCCCGATCCACATATGCCCCGGGCGGATATCCAGCTGAATCATTTCAATGGCCGGATCATCCTTATAATCGTTAAACGTCTTCAATACATCCGCTCCTGAATCGATCATATCCAGCTTGCGCGCAATCCACGGCAGCAGCGTTCCCTGCAGACTGATCGACAACAGCACCAGACAGAAAACAACGTGAAACACATCGTAGCGGGTATAGGCCGGACTGACCGTGACCATGATCGCGAAGACAATCGACGACGCTCCGCGCAAACCGGCCGCGCCGACCAAAACCGTCTGCCGCCATGAACCCGCAAACGGCTTTAATAATAAGCTCACCGCGATCGGCCGGGCCACCAACGTCAAAAACACCATGATGGATAATGCCGGAACGATGACTGAGGGCAGCTGGGACGGAAACGCCAGCAGCCCCAACAAAAAGAAAATTACAATCTGCATCAGGCCCGTCACCCCGTCAAAAAAATGCACGAGCGAACGTTTGTTGCGGATCGGCGCGTTTCCCATCAGAATTCCAGCCAGATACACGCACAGATAACCGTTTCCGCCAAGAGCGCTGCACAGCGCATACGCCAGCAGCGCCAGACCGACGACAAAGATCGAATCAAAACCTTCCGTCGCAAAATCAAACCGATTTAAACAGGCGATGCCCACTTTAGCGCACACCCAGCCGGCCAGGCCGCCTAAAACCAGCTGCAGCGCCAGCATTCGGGCAAACGTTGCCGGATCACCCTCGCCCGCCATCATCGTTAAAAGCATGACCGTCAACATATATGAAAACGGATCGTTGCTTCCGCTTTCCAATTCCAGCAGGGAGTCGGTATTTTCTTTAAGCGCCAGCTTTTTGCTTCGCAGAATGGAAAACATCGAAGCCGCGTCGGTGGAGCTGATCACCGCGCCGATCAAAAAGCTTTCCTGCCATTCCATCCCGATCCCCCAATGACAGAACGCACCGGTCAGCGCCGCTGTCAGAAATACGCCCAGCGATGATAACAACAGCGCCGGCGCGGCTACCGGCCGGGCCTGCTTCCAGCGTGTTCCGAAGCCGCCGTAAAACATGATATAAATCAGGGCTGCCGTACACAGCTTTTCCGCGAACGCATAGTTCTCAAACGGAATCCGGAATAATCCGTCGCTGCCGAATACCATGCCTAATAAAATAAACAACAATAAACTGGGCACGCCCAGCCGAAACGAAAGCTTGTTGCAGAGAATGCAGATCATCAGCACCCCGCCGCCTAAAATTAACAGTTGATTGAAATCGATATCTTTTCCTCCTCTCTTCGATCGTCCAGGATCCTCCATGATCGCAATTCTCCGGATCCATCCGCTCCTTCTGACTCGTTGGATTTATTATATCATATCCGCGCCGTCTCACTTCCGGTTTCCAGTCCGCTTTTTTCCTTTTGTTCTCCTGTCCGCCCGCTTTCATATTTATGCTATAATGGTTACTGAGGTGAATTTCATGAGAAAAAGAACGGAAACCCGTCCGATCCAGGTTGGAAACTTGCAGATCGGCGGTCAAAATCAAGTGATCATTCAGTCGATGACCAATACCAAGACGAAAAACGTCGCTGCCACCGTGGAACAAATCCGCCAGCTGACCGAAGCCGGCTGTCAGATTGTCCGGATGGCGGTCTACGATCAGGAGGACGCGCGGGCGATTCGGGAAATTAAAGCTCAGGTCAGCGTTCCGCTGGTCGCCGATATCCATTTTGATTATAAATTAGCCCTGACCGCGATTGAATCCGGCGTTGATAAGATCCGCATCAACCCCGGCAACATCGGCGCCCGGGAAAACGTCGTCGCCGTCGTGAATGCCTGCAAGCAGCATCAGGTACCGATCCGGATCGGTATCAACAGCGGCTCCCTGGAAAAAGCGGTACTGGAGAAATATGGCAGACCGTGTGCGGAAGCGATGATCGAAAGCGCCCGCAAGCATGTTGAAATTCTTGAGGAGCTGGACTTTCACGACATCTGTTTATCGTTTAAATCCAGCGACGTCATGCTGACAATCGAGGCGTACCGCCTGGCCTCCGAGGTCTTCCCCTATCCGCTGCACTTAGGCGTGACCGAAGCCGGAACCTTTACCTCCAGCGCGATCAAGTCCAGCGCAGCGCTGGGCGCGCTTCTGATGGATGGCTTGGGCGACACCATCCGTGTTTCCGTCAGCGCGGATCCGGTGGAGGAGCTGCGTATCTGCAAGCAGCTGCTGCGCTGTTTCAACTTGATTGACAACGTTCCGAATCTGGTCAGCTGCCCGACCTGCGGCCGGATTCAGTACAATATGATTCCGATTGCCGAGGAAGTCGAACGTTTCCTGGCGACGATCAACGCTGATATCACCGTCGCAGTCATGGGCTGTGCCGTCAACGGACCGCAGGAAGCCAGCCGTGCCGACATCGGGATCGCCGGCGGCAAAGAGGAAGGCTTACTGTTCAAGAAAGGCCAGCTGATCCGCAAAATTCCACAGGATCAGATCGTGGAAGTTTTAAAAGAAGAAATTTTGAAAATGATTTAACAGCCTGCCGCGGTTTTCTTTCACTGCGGCAGTTTTCTATTGGAAACAACGATGCCACGCAAAGGAGAAATAAAATGACAGAAGTTCTGTGTTTCGGCAGCTGTGTGCTGGATCTTTATGCGGAGGGACAAAAGCCCGCGGTCGGCGGAGACGCGGCGAACCAGGCGATTTTGTTATCCAGGCTCGGTTTCTCCACGGCCTGCAGCGCCCGCCTGGGACGGGATCAGGAAGCCGATCTGATCCTCGATCAGCTGCGGCTTCATCACGTTGACGTTCGCTGGCTGCGCCAACATGAGGGCGAGATCACCACGCATTCCTTAATTCAGCTGGATGCGCAGGGTGAGCGCCGTTTCACGGTTACCGGCGAAGCGCACCGGCATTTCACGCTGGCCGACTTCCCGCTGGAGGCGCTGCCTTCCCTTCGCGCATTATCGTTAGGCTCGCTGTTTACGCTGCATGCGCTGGAAACTTCCGGCATGGAACTGATTTTCCGCCGCGCCCGGGATCTCGGCCTTCCGATTTATAGCGACACGACCCGTGACCGGCACCACAAAGGCTTACCCGGCGTCGCCCCTCTGCTTCCCTATCTTGATGTTTTCATGCCCTCGCTTGAGGAAATCCGTCCGCTGTGCTCACGGTTCCAGCCGGATGAAATCGCTGAAGAATTATTACGGTTCGGCATAAAAACCGTGGTTCTGAAAATGGGATATAACGGCGCCAACGCCTATCAAGCAGCACAGGTTTGGCGCTGCCCTGGCTATCCTGCCCAGGTCGTCGACACAACCGGTGCGGGCGACAGTTTCTGCGCCGGCTTCATCGCCAGTTCGCTGAAAGGCCTTCCGATCGCTCAGGCCTTGGAAAACGGCTGTTGGTGCGGAGCGCAGGCTGTTCAGATCCAAGGGGCAAACACCGCCCAGCTCGATCCGTCCCGCCTGCCCTGGCCGCTGCGTTAACCTGCCGATCCAGCCATAAAAAAGACAGAACCCCAAGCGGAAACAATCTTTCCGGCTTGACCGTTCTGTCATTTTTTATTTAGGGTTTCCGCGCGAGATAGAGATCGAGCGTATCATAGATCCGGATCTGACCGCCGGTTGCTTGTAAGCGCAGCGCCATTTCTTGTTCAAAAGCCCGGCGGCGGGCTTCCGGCAGCGCGCGGTGATCAGAATAGGTGTTCAGCAATCCCAGATACTCTTCGGTATTCAGTGTCCTCACGCGCCGATACCAATGCGTTTGAACGGAAGCGAAACCCGCTTGGATAAGCCGGTCTTTCCATACCGCCAGATCCGTTTCATCAAACTCCTTCAAAGCCTGATCCGACGGACAAAATTGTTGATAGACCTCGCGGTTAATCCGGTTTGACGGATCTTCCAGCCGGTTTGGATAGGGATGATTCCAGAATAAGGCCAGACAGCCCTGCGGCTTCAACAAGCGCAGCACTTTTTCCAAGGCCGCCTCCGGCGGCAGCCAGTGAAATGCCGTCGCGCTATAAATCCCATCCCAGCTGTTTTCAGCCAGTTCCAGTTCCATAAAATCTCCCAGAATCACCTGAAACCGCGGCGCCTGCTTAAACTTGTCGCGGACAAATCGGGCCAGATTCTCCCCCAGTTCCACCGCCGTCAGATCACAGCCGGTATCCAGGATCGGCTGGGTGGCCTGTCCCGTTCCAATACCAATTTCCATGATCCGGCTTTGCGTTCCGGCATGGAAGCTTTCGATCACATCCTGCATCAGTGCGTCGGGATACCCCGGCCGATAGCGATCATAATTCTGTTCATCTTCATTGAATTTCAAACGCAGCTCCACGTTCTTCCCCTCCTTCATACGCTTTAGATTAAGTTTAACACAAAATCAACATCAGCGGGTTTCAGAACGGAGGTTTTTATCCCATTCCCCTGGCTCTGCGATCCAAGCTTTCCGCTAAGCGTCCTTTTCCGGCGTTGCCCAGAACGCATCCCAGTCTGTCGATAACAGGCTGGAAGTCGAAAACTGCGTATTCACAGGAATCAGATAAACAAAATCGCTGATTTCACGTCCGCAGACTGCCGGCCGCTTAAAACGGAATGTATTCTTCGTCATATAATCGCGGTAGTCGTCTAAAACAAACGCCTCGCCGTTATAGTTTGCTTCCGGATTCGCCGTCAGCGGACGCCCTTCGATCAAGGCGGAGCGCAGCACTTCCACGCCGATATAATTTCCCTGTTCGTCCATCAACATTAAATTGTAGGTCGGATCCAGGAAGATCCACTGATCCAGCTGTTCGCTGTACGCCTGAACGACGACATGACATTC
This sequence comes from Holdemania filiformis, assembly GCF_003459085.1. NCBI lineage: Bacteria > Bacillati > Bacillota > Erysipelotrichia > Erysipelotrichales > Erysipelotrichaceae > Holdemania > Holdemania filiformis. The sequence goes on from NZ_QRUP01000001.1 coordinate 100,763, forward strand.
TTGATCCCATTGACTTGCCGAAAGACACCAGACCGGCACCGCCTTCACCCCATAGCTGCGCAGGATCCCGCTTAACAGCACCGAGAGATTATTGCAGTTAAGACCCTTACCCGTATCGGCATAGACGCCGACGCTGTCCAACGAATCATCGCCGCGGTATTGCGAATATGAGCTGTGATCATATTCCCCGCAGACCCAGGACAATCCGGCTTTCATCAGCTCCACATCGGTTTTCCCGCTCAGAACCTCATCCAGCTGGTGCTGATCCAGCCAAGCTGAAGCCTGCGGATCCTTTCCCAGATCAAATTGATAGGCCGGGACTTTGCCGTCAGGCGCATACTTCTGATATTTTATTAACAGTTCCATTCGTTCCTGAGTTGAGGCATTTAAGCTGAAATTCAACAGATCGTTGGCCTCGGGTTCACTCCATACCAGCGCTACGCTGGATGTCTGTCCGCCGTGATCCAGACTTCCCTGATAGCTCTCTTTTCCCGGCTCAATCGTCAGCGTAAACACTTCGTTTTCATAAGTAAACCGAAGTTTCCCGTCCTCCTCCTCCAGCCTTTGCAGCGGCGACTGCACGCCGATCTGCCCCAGCCATCCCTGCCCGGTGTTAATGAGAACCAGCCGGCGGTCATGATCAACGAGAAACCCGGCCCCTTCATAGAATCCAACCGGCAGGGATTCCAGCGAATCAGAAATCGTTGTCTTTGCCGCGCAGCCGCTCAGCAGACAGAGTAACCCAAGCATGATTTTGATTGTTTTTAACATTCGTATTTCCCCCATTCATTTTAATTTTCAAGCAGTCTGTACTACTTACAGTAATACAGCAACATTAAAATTTGAAAATGACAAGAGGTTCCTTTCCCTTTGCTTTCAGCGCCTGCGAAAAAAGGAGCCTTCACAACGAAAGACTCCTTCTTTTGAATATTTTTCCCAATCCCGTCAATCATTGCAGGCTCCGCAGGCTTTTTCAGCTTTCGCCAAGCGGGCTCCAGCTATTTTACCGTTTTCAGACAATCCAGCTTCTGCGCATCGAAAGCGCCGCTTCGCAGCATCTCGATTTCCAGGCCATACGGCGCATGATCGTCGACATATGGTGTTTCCAGGATTTTAACGACAGCCTCCAGCCGCGGATCCGCAAAAAACCGGTACAGCGAATCAAAGCCGATTTCACCATGACCTACATTGGCATGGCGATCCTTGCGCGCGCCGCGGACATTTTTGGAATCATTGAGATGAATCACCTTTAATAAGGACAGTCCGATCACTTCATCCCACTGTCCTAACACCGTATCCAGCTCATCCACCGGATAGCCGGCATCATGGATATGACAGGTATCCAGACAAAACGCGATCCGTTCTTTCTTCGTCACGCCCTCGCGGATCGAACGCAGCTGTTCAAAATTCCAGCCCAGTTCACTGCCCTTGCCGGCCATCGTTTCCAGACAGATCAGCACGTCGTGATCATCTTCTTCGAGCGCCTGATTCAAGCCTTCAATGATTCGCGCCAGCCCTTCCTCCGCCGTCGCCTTGACGCTGGAACCGGGATGCAGAACCAGATACCGCGCGCCGATCGCTGCGGTCCGGGCCAGTTCCTGCTTCAGAAAGCGAACGCCCAGTTCAAAGGTATCCGGATTCTGAACATTGCCCAGATTGATGATATAGGGCGCGTGCACGATCACGTTTTCTAATGGAATCCCATTCTCCTTTAACAGACTCTGCGCTTCTTCAATCCGCAGCTGTTCCACCGGCTTGCGCAGGGTGTTCTGCGGCGGTCCGGTATAAATCATCAGAGCGTTTGCTTTGTAAGACAACGCTTCTTTGACCGCGCCCGCAAAATAGTCCGGCGCTTTCATTGAAACGTGACAGCCAATCTTATTCATCGCTTCCCTCCTCGCGTTTCTGCCGCTGCAGCGCCTTGTAGCGTTCCTTGCGCTGAGCCTGGATTTCGCTCTGGATCATCGCGCGGCGTTCCTTGCGCTGGATCTGCTTGACTAAAGCTGCCTTTTTCTTTTTATATCCCGGTTTGACCTTTTCCTTTTTCCGGTTCAGCGACCGCGCAATTTCCTTTTCGCGCTGCTGCCCCGGCGACATCTTGCGGCGGTCGGCCTGCCGCTGCGCCTGCCATGCGCCATTTTTAAACGAACGAACTTCAAAATGCACGCCGCGTTCTTTCAAAGAGCGGATGGCACGTTCATCTTGTTCCTGGTATAACGCGAAGCACGTTCCCTCACGGCCGGCCCGGCCGGTCCGGCCGGCACGATGGATATAAAAATCCAGTTCGTTCGGGAAGCCCAGCGAGACGACGTGTGTAATCCCGTCGATATCAATTCCGCGCGCCGCGATATCTGTTGCCACGATGTAGCTGTGATCCGCCTGTTCCAGCTGCTTCATCGCCTGCCGGCGCTGGCGCGGCTGCAGGCCGCCGTGGATTTCGATCACCGGCACATCCGCCTCGCGCAAAGCGTTGGCTGTCGCGGCCGCTTCTTCCCGGGTATTGGCGAAGATCAGGCAGACATACGGCATAAAGCCCGGTAAAATCTGCAGCAGCGTTTCCGCATAGCTGCGATGCTTGCACGGAACCAGGATATGTTCGATCTTCGGATCCATTTTCGTTTCCTGCTCGATTTTGATCGTCTGCGGCGTCTGCATATACTTCTTTAAGAACGGCTTAAGCCCCTGCGGAATCGTCGCGCTGAACGCCATCATCTGTAAATGATTCCCCATCCGGGAAGCGATCGCGTCGATATCCTCCAAAAAGCCGAATTCCAGCGTCATGTCCGCTTCATCAACCACCAGGATTGATGCGGTATCGACCCGCAGCACTTCCTGATCCAAGAATAAATCCTTGATCCGGCCCGGCGTGCCGATGACTAAATGTGGCTGGGTCTTCACGGAATCCGCCATTTTTTCCCGGTCCAATCCGCCGGTGATCAGCCGCACGCGCAGCCGCGGATCCGCCTGCGTCATCGTCTTGGCGCGGTTGTAGATCTGCATGGCCAGCTCGCGGGTCGGCGCGGTAATGACAGCCTGAACCTGCGGCAGTTCAGGTTTGATTTTTTCCATCAGCGGAATCAGAAAAGCATGGGTCTTGCCGGTGCCGGTTTCTGAAATACCGATGAGATCGCGGCCCTTTAACGCAACCGGGATGACGGCAGCCTGAATCGCCGTCGGTTCTTGAAAGCCTTCCAGCTCGATCAATTTCTGCGCGCTCGCGCGCAGTGCGAAGTCGTTGAATTGTGTCATATAAATCCTCCTTTACGGGGTGAAATCTTGTTTATTATCGAATCGGTTCCGATCGTTAAACTTCTCACTTTGCCCATCAATTATACAGATTTTAAGCTTTTTATGCAATTCTCACACCGCTTTTCCCGCATTTTTTTCCATGAATCTTAAACCATTCTCCCTTCGTTCAAGTCAATATGTCCATTTTACCCAGAATAATCCGCATGGAGTAGAGCCTGCTTATGCATTTCCTCGCGGACTTGCTGGATTTTATTTCACTTGCGTCCAAATCGGCATTCACGTTATAATGATTCCGGCGAAACAAACAAGGATTTTCCCGCTGCTCTCTGAGAAGAAAATGAATTATCGAAAAAAGTATAACGGCGGCAGGCGAAAACAAATCGGCATCCTCATTATCAAGGCAAACTCTGCGTCGCTCTCCGACGTCTCCGTACTCCGTATATTTACCGAGTAATGATCAAACCAAGAAAAAGGAGGGTTTCATTTATGGAAATTATCCCCGTCATTCCCCGCGGTTATTGTAAAGGGGTTACCCAGGCCATCGCGCTGGCTCGAAAAACAGCGCGGGAAAATCCAGGCGTACCGATCACGATGCTCGGTATGATCGTCCATAACCGCTACGTCGTCGACGCGCTGCAGCTCGATCATATCCGCTGCGTGGAACAGGCGGGCAAAACCCGGCTGGAGCTGCTGGATGAAGTAAACGAAGGCATCGTGATCTTTACAGCCCATGGTATCAGCGAGGAAGTCGCAGAGAAAGCGCGGCAAAAAGGCTTGACCTGCGTCGACGCTTCCTGTTCCGACGTCAAGGAAACCCAGCGCTTAGTCCGTCAGGCAATCGACGAAGGTGCGGATGTACTGTATATCGGCAAGCGGAATCATCCGGAAGCTGAGGCCGTGCTGGCGATCAGTCCGCGCGTGCATCCGGTCTACGATCAAGATTCATTGGCCGCGCTCTCCCTTGATAATTCCAAAATCCTCGTCACAAACCAGACGACGATGAGCGTTCTGGAAATCGGCCGGCTGATGGATCAGATCCGCGTGCGTTACCCGCATGCCCGCTTTGAAAAAGAGATCTGCAATGCCACCCGAATTCGTCAGGAAGCAATCCAGAAATTGGAGAATGTCGATCTGTTGATCGTGGTCGGCGATCCGCAGTCCAACAATTCCAACAAGCTGAAAGACATCGCCATCCAGAGCGGCATCCCGGAGGTGCTGCTGATCGAAACCGTGCGGCAGCTGAAGCCGCAGGACTATCTGGGACGCGAGCGCATCGCCGTGACCAGCGGCGCTTCTACACCGACCTACCTGACGCAGCAGGTGATCGGCTATCTGAATGAAGTCGCGCAAGGCAACACCCCGGAATACCCGGATATCGAACTGGATAAGCTGTTATAAAGACAACGCCGTTTTCACGGCGTTGCTTTTTCTTTGACACGGAGAACCAAACTTTCCGCAAATTACTGGAACGTGCGCTCGCCCGCCTTTTCCAGCAGGATCTGACCGTCATAAAACGGCGCGGCAAAATCATATTCAAACGGAATCAAAATTGAACCATCCGTTGCCAATACACCATACAATCCACTTTGATCCTGCGCGACGATTCGTCCGTGATCCGGGGGATAAGCCGCCCAGCGATCATGATCCGGATCAATCAGCAGCGGCGCCAAATATTGGCAGGAGATAATTTCTTCTCCCGCGGCATTGACATATCCCCACAAGCCATCCCGCGCCACCGGAATCAGATCACCATTGATCGCCAGACCTTGATCATAGATCGCTTCGGTAACCATCTCGCCTTTCTTGTTAACGATGCCGACGCGGTCCAGCCATTCATATTCAGGTACTCCCTCCGGCGTTTCATCATAGCCGCTGACAGCGTGATACAAGCCCAGCTCATCGCTCATCCGCGACCCGTCGAAAGGGACAAACATACCGGGGCCGTCATCTGCACTGAACACGGTATAGACCTCCCCTGTTTCAATATCAGCATAAAACCACTTTGCGGCGATCCCATGTGCTCCCGAGCATAGGTAATACGGCGTTCCGGAAACCTGTTCAAAATCATAAGCTTCCGCCTCGCAATGCAGTTCCAAAGAATCTAAGACTGGATAGCGCTGGCCGCAGATCTCGACGACCATTTCCTGATTTTCATCGGCAATTCCGTACCGTCCGTCTTTTTCCAAAATAAACATCCCGCTGACAAGCTCCAGTTCGGCAAATGCGTCAGGAAAACGATTGATCAGGGGATAGATATGATCAAAGTCAGTTTCTGAAAGTGACTTTAGGCCCGCGATCGAATGATCTAAAACTTCAATTTGATAATCATCAATAATCCATTCATGAAATTCATTTCTGTAGGCCGACTGATATTGGACTTTCAGTGAAACGTATTCACTACCGACGCAATTTGTTAACGTCACCCAGCTGCCTGTTCTGATCCGGTCGTCGCCGGCAGTCACACGATATTGATTATCGATCACCTGATTTCGTCCCGTTGAGACAGATTTTAGGACAACTTCAATTTCGCCTTCTATCGCAGGGGTAGACGTAGGGGTCGATTGGATAACCGGAGTCGGTGTAGCTTCCGCAGGAGGTGTCGTCTCCGGTTTTGGCATTGGGGAACGCTCTGGTTTCGTCTTTGTAGCGCAACCTATCAATAAAAATAAGACCAGGGTCAACACACTAAATCGCCGCATCATCTTTTCCTCCCTTTTCTTCTATTATAAAGAAATCGTCAGGGTTAAAGGGCTTAAATTCTTAATTTCATAGAATCGTAAGAATTCATCGGGTACCTCTTTTTATACTGTCTGACCATAATTAGTTATAAGCTGATCCGCCATGAGCCAAAAGTTCTCCTATCTCTGTTTTGTCGTTTTCATCTCACCCTCGCCAAAAGAGTTCGACGGATTTTTGATCATAAAGTATAATGAGTTCAACTTATCGTATATCAATCCCAGGAAAGGAATAAAGAATCAGATGGAAATCTTAAAAATCAGAGAGCATCGCGAACTGGCAGAGCGTGCCGCAAAGTGGTTTCATGCGAAATGGTCAATCCCCGTTGAGGCTTACCAGGAAAGCATTGCGGCCTGCCTGCGTGGGGACAAAGTCATTCCGCAATGGTATGTCGCACTTGAACAGGATGAAATTATCGGAGGGTTGGGCGTTATCGAAAATGATTTTCATGACCGGCCGGATCTGACCCCCAATGTCTGTGCCGTTTATGTTGAAAAAGCCTGGCGTTGTCAGGGAATCGCCGGGGCTTTATTGCGTACTGTCTGTGAGGATATGCGGCAGTTTGAAATCAAAACGCTGTACCTGCTGACGGATCACACAAACTTTTATGAACGTTACGGCTGGGAATTTCTCTGCCTCGTTCAAGGCGATGGAGAAACAGAGCCTGCGCGGATGTACGAGCGCTCAACCAATTCCATTTAGCCGCTCCGAAAGAAACCGGATTCGGGCAAAACTTCAGCGCTGGTTAGCCAAGCATAAGAAAAAGACTGGAATTTTTCCTGGTTCTTATTCGGCTTTAGGCAAAAATAAAAAGGGCAGGCAAGATATAACGCTTTATCTTACCTGCTTCTTTGTATGGAAATTCTATTCCTACCCTAAACCGAGTAAGAACCATTTTTCCTCCGGTCCTTTTTACTTTTCTGCTTTTTTATGATTTTTCAAAGCTTCGATTTCCTGCGGTGTACAGTTCCGCCACTGCCCCGGCTGCAACGCTGCATCCAGCTTCAGCGGACCCATCGTCAACCGTTTTAAGTACACAACCTCGTTATCGCAGGCGTGCATCATTCGTTTCACCTGATGAAATTTACCTTCCTGGATCGTCAGCAGAATGACGTGTTCCGCTGTCTGCCGAAGCGCCGCCGGAAGGCAGACTTCCTCATCACTGATCCGGATTCCTGTCTGGATTGCCGCTTCATACTGCGGATCCCAGGGTCTTTCCAAATGCACCTCATAAGTCTTATCGACATGTTTTTTCGGCGAAAGCAGATCATGCGCCAAAGCGCCGTCGTTGGTGATCAGAAGCAGGCCTTCGGTATCAATATCCAGCCGGCCGACCGGAAATAAGTCGGAGCGGTTCGTTTCCAGACAATCCAGTACTGTTTCATAGCGGCTGTCCTCCGTGGCGCTGACCACGCCCTGAGGTTTGTTCAGCATGATGTAAACTTCAGTTTCATAAGTGACGATCCGGCCGTCGACCTGGATCTGATCCTGCCGCTCGTCAATTTTCTGATCATCCTTTTTTACCCGCTGACCGTTGACCTCGACCCGGCCCTTACGGACCAGCTCCTTAACCTCTTTGCGGGTACCGAAGCCGGCATGCGCCAGGAATTTATCCAGCCGCATCATCGTACAAACCGCCTTGTCATCCGCCGGACCATCGCCGGCAGGCTCATGTGGAACAGATGCTGCGGCAGCCGGAAGAACGCTGTGGTGATGACATACGTCAGCATCCCCAGAATGCCATAAGCCGCTAACTGCAGCACCCCGACGATCCGCGAAGCGTTAACCACGGTCAGGCCTGCCCAGCGCAGCAGGACAAAACAGCCGTTCATCGCAATCAAACCGATCGCAATCGCGCCTAACCGCCGCCAAACGCGCGTGTACTGCACTTTATATTTTTTCTTGATCAGATTCAGATTCAGGAAAATAATGACCAGCGACGTCACGACGCTTGAGGTGATCGCACCGCTGAAACCGGTGTATTTAACAAGCGGAAAGAACGTGATCAGCTTGACGACAAAACCGATGATCAGATACAGGATACTCTGACGGCGGAAACGCAGCGACATCATTAACGAGCTGCAGATCGGCGACAAGGTGCCGGTTAACGCCAAAAGCGAACTCCATGCCAGCATTTCGCTGCCCAGGCTGAGATTTCCCTTGCCGTACATGATGTAATAGATCGGCGAAGCCAGCGCAAACAGACAGAAGCACAGCGGCGCGCCGATATACAAAACGGTGTCCAGACAATCCAGAACATTTCGCCGCAGTTCTTTAAAGTTGCGGTTTTCCAGCGAGATCGTAACATACGGAACTATCCCCGTCGAAAAGCCCAATGCCAGCACCTGCGGAATCGAGGTCAGCTTGTTGCACTGCACCTGGATAATGCCCAGCGCCAGCTTGGCGTCCTCATAACTGCTTCCGGCAGACGTCGCCGTGTTGATAAAAAAGTTATTGTTGACGATATTCATACTATTGCCCAATAACGCCGTAATCAAATAGGGCAGGCCAAACAGAAGCAGCTCCTGAAACAGCTCGCCGACTTCCTTCGGCCGGCTTGTCTGATGCCGCGCCAGCTCCTTGATCGGCTGATAATGCTTGCGGTCGTAGATCAGATAATAGGCGATCGCCGCAATTGCCGCCAGCGAGGTGGACAACACCGCCATATACACGGCGAAAATGTTGTTCATATCCAGGATATAAACAAAAAAAGCACCCAGTGCCAGGAGCGAAACAACCCGGGTCAGCTGTTCCAATACCTGCGAGAACGCATACGATTTTAAATCCTTCAACCCCTGGTAAAACCCGCGGAACGAGCTGAGAAACGGCACGCAGACGACGGCCAGCGACAGGATCATGAAGACATTGCGCAAAATTGCGACGTCCTCCGGGGTTTTCTTCGCCCCCAGCACTGAAGCCGCCAGCGGTCCGGATACCATGATGAACAAGATCGCCATGACAAATCCGCTTAAAAGCATCAGCGCCATCGACAGCTTGCGCACCAGGATGACAGTTTTATAATCCTCGTTATTCGAATATTTAGCGACCATCGCCGCAACCGCAAACGGAATCCCAGCCGAACAGATACTTAACAGGATATCATAGTAGGTATAAGCGACGCTGTAAAACGACATATTTGCTTCCCCGGCGATCGCAGTAAAAGGGACAACATAAAGAAGTCCCAGAGCTTTGGAAATAAAAATCCCGGCCGAGCTGGTTAACGCCCCGGCGATCAACGATTGTTTTTTACCCTTGGTCATGGCTACTCACTGTCGCCCTCGTCCTCCGTCGGAAGATCGTCATGCGCGCCCTCCGGCTCCGGTTCAGCTTCCGGGGTTGTGCTTTGATTCTCAAAATCCCCCGTCAGCTGCAGATATTCGCGGGTTTCCTTCAATTTGGCGTAATCCTTCCATAACACCATCACGTTCAGAGAAACGATCGGTGAAGTGGTTTCCCCGCTGGCCATCAAGCCCTTCACATAGCCCAGCTCAGGATAAACCTGATTGGGAATCAGCGAATAATCCTCATTTTCCAATAAACCCACCGATGGTGCAATGACTGAAGTCTGGGAATAATCGACAGCCGCGTCGACGACCAGCATTTCCACATCGACCATAGCGACCCGCGGTTGATCCAAAATCACATAATACCGGTAAGTCCCGTCAGGAAGCTGGTTCATGACGACTTCGAGATCATAAAAATCCGATTTTTCCTGAAATCGGTCCATCTCCATAATGGATTTATAGTAAGCAGTATACAGCTGCATTTTTTCCGTACTGATTTGGTTTGGATCCTTTTTAGAACAGCCGCTGATCAGCAACAAAGCGGCGGCCATCAAGCAAAGTATCTGTCTGCGCATAAGCAACACCTCCAGAGTATTATAACATAAGACGTTAAGCTTACAAAAGCATTAATTCCCGCTTTTGTGCCGGACGCCGCCAAATTCTTCTCCCATGCCGATCAAACCGCTTGTTTTCTCCCTGCCTGCGTTTTTAATTGGAGAACTAACGCCGGGACAAAGCGGCCGGTCTTTGCGGTTAAGCCGCCGGACGGATGCCCTCTCTTATTTTTAACGTTCCTTTCCCCTTTCGCCGCCTTCCGCACTGTGTTTCAGGAAGAGAAAAGAAAAAGAAACTGCTTTCTTTCCCCGCGTTTTCAGCCGGCAGAAGAAATCAGTTTCCCCTTCGCTTTAGCGCTCGGCCTTTTTCTTAAAGGTCCGGCACAGCGTTTCGTGATCGCAGCAAGGCTGGACACATTCGTCACAGCCGACTTCAATCTTTTCAGCGGTGCATTCGCACTGCGTGTTATATACGCAGGTCTTGACGTTGCACCCGATCCGGTTCTTATTCATCGTCATCGCCTCCCGCATTTAGGTTTCCCGCTTCCGCCGATTTTATCCGATAGACGATCATTCCGCTGAAGCTGTACAGCTGTTCGGGAATCACAGAGAAATGCGAGGTCGCTAACTGGACTGACAACACGTCCTTTTCATCCAGCTCCGCCAGAAATTCGTTCAGGCTGTCGGTCAGGTCATCCTCATGCTGCTCGTCAAACACTTTCACCTGGATCATGTTTCTCACCCTGCTTCAGCATACCCGCAGGCCCTGGGTGAAATTTGTCTAAAGCAGGGCGTGCTGCTGCATAAAATCATGCAGCGCCTGTTTTTCCATCGAATCCAGCGGCACTAACGGCAGCCGCACCGTGTCTGTGCACCACCCCTGCAGTGCAAGCATCGCTTTGATATCCGAAGGTGAGGAAACTTTGAAAATCTGGTTGCTGACCTGCTTGAGAAACTGATCCAGCTCCGCATTCTCCACGCCGTATTGATAATCTTCCCAGATCTTGACGATCATCGGCATCATGCAATGGCCGGCGACCGAAACAATCCCGCTGATCCCCTCGCGCAGGCCTTCCAGAAAATAACCGTCCTCACCGCTGAGAATCTGCACCTGATCATTGGCCATCAGAATCGCCTTCACCATCTCCATGTCATGGCACGCCTGCTTTAAGGCCCGGATCCGGGGATAATCCTGAGCTAAACGAATCACGGTTTCAGCGCTTAAAGCCACGCCGGAGCGCTTGGGTACATTGTAAAGCATGAGCGGTTTCTCACTGACGCGGGCGCACGCCGCGAAATGGGCATACAGTCCTTGTTGGGACGGCCGGACATAATACGGACACACAAGCATGATTCCGTCGACCGGTTCCGCATTGACCCAGCGGATGAGATCCAGCGTCTCTGCAGTGTTGTTGGTGCCGCAGCCCATCCAGACGCAGACCCGGCCTTCGCTTTGCTTCAGGACGCAGTGCAGCACCTGTTGTTTTTCTTCCCGGGTCAAAGCGCTGGCTTCCGCCGTTGTTCCGCATACGACAAACCCGTCGCAGCCCTCCGCGATCAGTTTCTCGACAAGGTTGCTTAACGCCGGCAAATCAAGCTCTCCGGCTTCAGTCATCGGCGTGATCAGCGCCGTCATGCAATGGCCCAGCTTCATTGGGATCCCTTCCCTTCCAATAACAATGGTTGGATCTGGCGGTCTTCCAGCGCCGCCTGCAGCGCGGTTTCAATTAAACGCCAGTCACTGACCAGACTGTTCGGTTTACGCACGTAGTCGTCCTGGCCGAACGGCACGAAAAACAGATGCCGCAGCTGCTTCAGACGCAGAAGATTCGCCCCGGAAAGGCCGAGGAAATCATTGGACGCGATGCCCAGCACCAGCGGTTTCTCGTTTCGAAGCAAGGCTTTGGCCGCCAGCGTGACCGGCGTGTCATAAATCCCCAGCGCCAATTTGTTCAGTTCAGTCGCCGTCATCGGTGCGATGACCATCGCATCGAAATGATCGATCGGACCGGTGCGCTCCGCTTCCTGCAGCGTCGTCATCACCGGCTTGCCCGTCAGTCTTTCCAGCTGGGTCAGCCGTTCCTTCGCCGTTCCAAACCGGGTGTCCAGCTGCGCCGTATTCTCACTGACAATCATCGTGATCGGCCAGCGCTGAACCATGTCGGTCAGTTGTTCAATGACGGCGGCATGATTGCAGAAGGAACCGCACATTCCCCATAAAAGCTTCATCGTTTCACCTCTTTCAAAATCACGTCGGCTAAAATTTCACCTGCACTCTGCCAGGCTACAATTCCCGGCAGCGGCGGAGCCGCGATGACATGCGTGTCCTTGCGTTTGTATACGCGTTCGCTGACGCCGACCGCCCGCGAAGCGATATCAATGATCAGCGGCTGTGTCTGCCAGCCGGCCACCATCGCCTCGCTGATCACCTCCGCCGGCGCGGTGTTGATCACGACCGGCCACGGCTGTTGAAACTGCCATTCCTGCAGCCGGATAAAGCTGTACGGCAGTTGTGCGGATTCGGGATGCGCATGCGCGGATACAATCCTGACTTCCAGCCCCAGCTGGTGAAACAGTCCGGCAATCGCCCGGCCGCAATGGCCGAAGCCGATCACGTCATAACGATACTCCGGCAGCGAGCGCGGCGTATTCTGGATCACCATCGCTAAAATTCCCTCAGCCGTCAGCGCTGCATTGGCTGCGACGACCTCCTCCCGCGCCAGAAGCGAGATCACTGTCTGCGGCAGCTTCTTAATGTACGGCGTGATCACCCCCGTAAAAATCAACGTTTCCTTGCGCAGCGAAGCAAAGAAATCCTTCATGCAATACCCTCGTTTTTTAAGTTCGATAAACCCGTCGTCGCTGACCCCCTGGATCGGCAGAATCACCAGATCCATTTTGTTCGCCATCCGTTCGATCTGTTCCATGTCTTTTTCACACCGGCCTTCCTGGACCTGAATCCCGGCCGACCGTAAACGCTGAATGATAATTTCCATTCGCTGGTCATTCACAAACACGACCGCTTTCATGGATGCACCTCCTCTTGTATCCCATTCTATGACGAAAAAAAAGAAGGGTTCCTGTCCCTTCGGTCCTTGCCGAGGGAAACAAACCCTTCCTGATCTTACAATTTATTTTTCCAGCCAAACGCTTTCTTTCATGCGAAGCCGGCTTCAACGATAAAGCGATTCAAATCGTTTCGATGATCGGCTTATTGGAAATCGCAGACGAAATAGTTCTTCTTGCCTTTGCGCAGAATCGTAAATTCCTGATTAAACGCTTCGCTGCGGCAGACCGGCGTCATCGGATCCGTGACCTTTTCGCCGTTGACCTGAATCGACCCGCCGGCGATCCACTCGCGGCCTTCGCGCTTGCTTTTCGCAATACCGGTCGCCACCAGCACGTCGAGTAACGGCTGCTTGTCCTCGATCGTAAACCGTGGCATGTCGGAAATGCCCTGCTTCAGCTCCTCCACGGTCAGATCCTTGAGGTTGCCGCCGAACAGCGTCTGCGCGATTTTAATCGCGGTGTTGTACGCTTCCTCACCATGAATGAACGTAATGACTTCCTTCGCCAGCGTCTTATGCGCTTCACGCAGATGCGGTTCGGTCCGGTTCTTTTCTTCCAGCGCTTCGATTTCCTCCCGGCTTAAGAAGGTCAAAAATTTCAGGTAGTCGATGACCTTGTTATCCTCGGAGTTGATGAAGAACTGGTACATTTCATAAGCCGACGTCTTGTTGATATCCAGCCAGATCGCATGACCGTTGGTCTTGCCGAATTTCGTACCGTCCGACTTGGTCAGCAGCGGCATCGTAAAGCCATAGGCTTCCTTTCCCGTCTTCTTGCGGATCAGCTCAATCCCGGCCGTGATGTTGCCCCACTGATCCTGACCGGCTACCTGCAGCGTGCAGCCCTTGTTTTCATGCAGCCACCAGAAATCCATCGCCTGCATCAACATGTATGAGAACTCGGTATAGGTGATGCCGGCGTCCAGACGGCGGCGCACGATATCCTTGTTCAGCATGTAATTGATATTAAAGTATTTCCCATAATCCCGCAGGAAGTCAATGAAGTTGATATCCTTATACCAGTCATAGTTGTTGACAACCTCAAAGCCGAAAACCTTCTCCGCCTGTTTTTTCAGGCATTCATAGTTGTGATTAACTTCTTCTTTCGTGACCATCGGCCGTTCCGCATCCGGCTTCGGATCGCCGATCAGCCCGGTGCCGCCGCCGACTAACAAGATTGGATTGTGTCCGGCGTCTTTTAAGCGCTTGCTGATGAGAAACGACGAGAAATGCCCGATATGCAGACTATCCCCGGTCGGATCCGTCCCGATATAAAACGTCATGCCCCCGGCGTTTAATTTCTCCCGCAATTCCGGCGAGCTGACATCCTTGATCAACCCCCGCCATTCCAGTTCTTCATAGATACCCATTTGATTTTTCCTCCTTCGAAATAAAAAGACGCCCCAATAAGGACGTCTTTGCGCGGTACCACCTTAATTCATATCCCTTGTTGTCAGGATATGCTCTTCTTCATAACGCCGAAGTCCGCGTCCTATCTTTGCCATAGGAGGCTCCGAGGTGTATTCCCCTTTTCCTGCTGCCTTTTCGCACCACCCAAAGGCTCTCTTCAAGCATTCCAAGGCTACTCTTTCTCTTCCCAGCCTGTTAGAGCTATTATAGCCGCAGACCGGTGAAGATGTCAATCACAAAGTCGATTGCCGCGGCGTAAACAGATAGCTCAATTCAATTTCTTTGTCAATATCGTCGGTATTTTCCTGCAGCATCTTCGTCATGACGCGCATCGAAACCGCGCCTAAATCATAGGACGGAATGGCGAAGCTGGAAATCTGCGGCCGCATCATCGAATTGTATTTCGTGTCGATGACGCAGACAATTTCCATTTCCTTCGGAATGTCGATGCCGTTTTCCTTCGCCGCGTTGACAACCGCAATCGCCTGCGAATCCCGGTTGGCAATAATCAGATCATGTTTGTGATCCTGCAGATAATCCTTCATGAAATCATAAGACGTGCGGTACTGGCCGGGAATCTCCAGATAGCCGTTGAATTCCAGTCCTTTGGTTGCGTAGGCTTTCTTCGCCCCATTGATCATCTGATCGATGGAATACCCGTTTTTCCGGTCCTGAATGATCGCGATGTCGCGCTTGCCGCCTTCTAAATACTTCATGACCAGCTCGTAAACGGCGTTCTCAATATCGACGTAGACCGAGCTGATCTTGGCATCGGATACTTTGTTGCCGATAATCACAATCGGGACGTTATATTTGGTCAGCGTATTCAGTTCTTCACGCATCAGCTTATCATTATAAATGACGACGCCGTCAACCCGGGACTTAATGATATTTTCAATGATATCGTTGATCTCGTTGATGCCTTCAGTCGTCGTGTGAAGCATGATGTTGTATTTATAGATTTTCGCAACGTCCAACAGCCCGTTGATGATCTGACCCGTATAGGTAAAACTGGCCTCCGGGATCACCAGCGCGATCGTCGTCGTTTTCTGCAGAGCCAGCCCCTGCGCAATCGCATTCGGCTTGTAGCCCAGTTTTTCAATCGCTTCCTCGACCTTTTGCTTTGTTCCGCCCTTAACGACGTTGCTGCCGTTGATGACGCGGGATACCGTGGCGAGGGAAACGCCGGCTTCGTTGGCTACATCATAGATTGTTACTCTCTTCATGCTCTGCACTGTTCTCCTTTTCTTCTTCATTTTCCGGTTTGGCTTCCGGCTCAGCCTCAGCGGCCGGCTGCGGTCTTAACCAGTTTTTCAAGGCGTCGACCGTCTTTTCCGCAACGTCGATCGTCACATCCTTGGCTTTTTCAATATTCTGCTGCACTTCCGGCTTGCTTGTAAAATCCTTCACCGCGCGCTGGCCTTTTTCGACCAAAGCCGCCGTGCCGTCCTTGATCTGATCGACTTTTTCCATCAGATCTTCATTGCTTTTCAGCTCGTCCAAGCCGCTTTTAACGCAGCCGGACACTTTCTCACTGACATCGCTGACTGACTTCTTAATCTCTTCCACAGCCTTATTCAGCTTCGGATCTGTCTTGATCTCATGGAACAGCCGCCGGGATTCCGCGACCGCTTTATCCGTCGTAGCTTTCACCTGGCTCATCGTTTTGCGGTAGGTATCGCTGTCCTGAACCTGAGCTGTCAACAACTTCAGCTGATCGATTCCCTGATTCAGAATCTCAATCGCTTTCTTCGCCGCCGCTTCGATCTTTTCCTTGACTTCCGACGACTCGTGACTGCCGGCGTCTTCCGCTTCGCGGTTGATTTCTTCGATCTGTTTTTTCAGATCTTCCACCGTTTTTTCTACTTCTTCGTCTACTCTTTTGTTTTCGTCACTCATGTTCTGTTCCTCCTTCACTCTGAGTTTTAGGTTCTTCGCTTTCCGCAGGGGTTACCGCCGCCGGTTCCGGCTGCGGCGCTGGCTTCTTCTTCGCCGTGCGCGCGGCGGCCGCCTCCTTGGCGCTGTCGAGATTCCCGGCCATAAAACCAGCCATATTTTTGACAGCTCCCACAGCACTTTCCTGAACTTGGTCAATCGTTCCCGATAACCGGACCACTGTGTCCAAGGGCGCCTGAAGCTTGTCAATGCTTTTGTCTACCCCCTCCATCGCGGAACCGGCCTTCTGAACCATGACCGTTAATTCCTTAATAAATGTGACGCAATGGCGCAATAAATAAATAAGAAAACAAAGTACAGCGACCCCCAGAATCGGGACCAGCTGTACTGAAACTTTATACATGGCCGCCAATAATTCGTCCATCAAAATCACCTCAATTGTATTATACTCAATTATGAAAAGATTTTCAATAAATTTGATAGCGCTTAACCATCCGAATCTTCGGAAACCTTTGAACTCGTTGGGAAAAGCTGGAAATAAAAGGCTTTTCTGTTATTTCCGCAGAAATTCTGGAATGTGAAGATTCGGCGAAACTTTTTCAGGAGTAGATTTTCTTCTCCACTTTGTTTAATTTTATAACTTTCTTAACCCGGTCAGGATTAAGATTAAAGATCCTGACTCGTTGGAATCAGGATCTCATTTGCGATTGCGAATTGATTTAAATCAGATGATATTCTTGCAGCAATTCCTCAATCACCGTGCCCTGGATCTTTTTCAGGCCCTTCTTTTCAATCCAGTGAACCAGCCACGGCACCTTGATGTCTTCCAGCTTGCGCCCGTCCAGCATCTTATAGGTTGAATCCATCAGCACGCGGACGTCATAGACCGAATTGAAGACCTCCGGCACGCCGCGGTCGACGTCTAAGAGCGTATAGACGGCTTCCATGCCGGTCCGGACGGAATATTCCGTCGTGAACACCGTGTCGCGGACAGTATCGGCAAACTGGCCGATAAACGCGAAGTTCACGCAGCCTTCCGGCACAACCTTCGGCCGGTCGCCCGCGGTGCGCGGCATGAAGAAGGCGGTGATATACGGCATCATGCAGGGGATGCAGCGGGCGGAATTAACGGCCATGTCATGAATCTGATCCTCCGGCACGCCCAGATGGTACAGCCATTCCTCGGTGATTTCCGTACCGGTGCACTCGCGCATCGGCTTTTTCACATAGTTGCCCGGCACATCGCCGAACAGGCCGTAAACCCAGACGACCAGCTGATCCTTCGGCTGATCCTTGAAATGCGGCTGGCGGTTCAGCGTGTAGCTCATCAGCCAGTTGGAATCCTTGACCGTGATGATGCCGCCGGTGACGACCTTGCCGCTGAACGGATCACGCTTGCAGATCTTCTGGATATACGGTGGAATGCGGTCGTCCAGCGTGGTGACCGTCGCGGATTCCCAATAAGTCTTATCGGTCTGCGTGCAGAATTTATCCGGATGGCCAAACGCCGGATCCTGCGCCGCGATGTTTCGCCACAGCTGCCAGCATCCGCCGTTTTGATCGTTGAACTGCGGCGCGTGATCGTTGTCGCCCAACGAGGAATTTTCCGTGCAGCTGCCGTTGGTCACGAAGACAAGATCGTTTTCCGTCAGCGGAATCGTAGTTTCCTGCCCTTCCCGGACGCAGACGATCCGGCGGGCCACCTTCTTCTCTCCGGTGATTTCAAATTCAACATTGGTCACGCGCGTATCATATTCAAACTGCACGTGATGCTCTTCCAGATAGTTTACCATCGGCAGAATCAGGGATTCGTACTGATTGTACTTCGTGAATTTCAGCGCGGAAAAATCCGGCAGACCGCCGACGTGATGGATGAAGCGCTGGATATACAGCTTCATTTCCAGAGCTGAATGCCAGTCCTCAAACGCGAACATCGTGCGCCAGTACAGCCAGAAATTGCTGGAGAAGAATTCGTCGTCGAAGACATCGGTAATCTTTTTATCATAGAGATCTTCGTCCTTCGTAAAGAACAGCTTCATGATCTCCATCGCCGCTTTGTCGCTCAGACCAAATTTGCCGTCGGTGTGCGCATCTTCGCCGCGGTTGATCGTCGCGCGCATCAGCGAATAGTTCGGGTCATCTTTGTTCAGCCAGTAGTATTCGTCCAGTACGGAAACGCCTTCCGTTTCTAAGGACGGAATCGAACGGAACAGATCCCACAAACATTCAAAGTGATTTTCCATTTCCCGGCCGCCGCGGATGATGAAACCTTTCTGCGGATCTTTAATGCCGTCGCAGGCGCCGCCGGGCAGCTTCCCTTCCTCCAGAATATGGATATGTTCGCCCTTCATCTGTCCGTCACGAACTAAGAAACACGCCGCGGACAGCGCCGCCAGTCCGGAACCGACCAGATACGCGGACTTGTTGTCAACACCTTCCGGCTTGCGCGGATGCGCGAACGCTTCGTAGTTGCCATTGCTGTAATACATAATTTTTATTCCTCCTGTTTCTCTTTTTCTAACCGTTCTTAGCATACTTCTTCTTGTCCGCCCCGGCCATAGACACCCCAAACAGGCTGTATAAAATTCCGACAGGCCGAAAAATATGTCATGATTTTAGCCAAAATCGAACAATTGTCAAAAAACAGGAAATCCCGTTCTGACTTGCGGGCAAGCCTTTCAGTTTCCGGCCTGTCCCCCAAAAGCGGCTATTCTCCTCACCTTTTTACATTTCCTTCCCATCGCAGGAAACAAACGCAAAAAAATCAGGAGCGTATCGCCATAGCTAAACACTCCTGATTTGTTCGTTCATCAAATTTTATTACAGTTTCTGTTTGACTAGCCCGCTTAAGCCGTAGATGTCCTTGCTGGACATAAACAGATAAACTGCCGGCGCCAGCGCGGCTAATTCGGCCGCCCCCTGTTCGTCTTCGCTTAAAATTTTAGAGTCTGGAATCCGCTCTTGAAGATAGGTAATATCAATATCAATCCCGTCTTCCTTGTCATCAATGCTCGTAAAATCGCACAGATAGACTTCGTCCGCTTTCTTTAAAGCCGCGGCAAAATCATCGGCAAAATGGAAAACGCGGGATACGCGATGCGGTTTAAAGATCGCAATCAGCTTTTTGCCCGGGAACCGTTTACGGGCGGCGTCGATGGTAATCGAGACCTCAGTCGGATGATGAGCATAGTCATCGACAAAGACGTTCTCGCCATGCTTCTCAATGGTGAAGCGGCGCTTTGTACCCTTGAACGACGCCAATCCGGGTTCGATCTGTTCGGCGGTATAGCCCTCCAGCAATCCCAGCGCAATCACGCCGAGGCTGTTCCATAACAGATGCCGGCCGACAAACGGCAGATCAAAATGTCCCTGCAGCTTGCCTTGAAACAGCACGTCGAAGTGCATATCCTCGCTGGTTTCCACGATGTTGACCGCCTGGAAATCGTTGCCGTCGTCAACGCCGTAATAATAATGCGTCACCTTCGGATCAATCCGCAGCGCTCTGACCTTCGGATCATCCCCGAACAAAACCAGGCCTTTCTTCACCTGACTGGCAAATTCCTCATACGCTTTCGCGTAATCAGCTTCGGTTTTAAAATAATCGACATGATCCAGATCAGCGTTGGTAATGATCGCGTAATCCGGATGATACGCCAGAAAGTGCCGCCGGTACTCGCAGGCCTCCACCGCCAGATATTGGCTGTCCGGATGAATTTCCCCGGACCCGTCGCCGATCAGATGCCCGGTCGGCGCAATTTCGTCCATCATGGCCGCCAGCATCCCGGTCGTCGTCGTCTTGCCATGGCTGCCCGCCACGCACAGGCTCGTATAGTCCTTCATCAACGCGCCTAAATATTCATGATACCGATAGCACGTCACCTTCGGATTGGACCGGGCGGCCGCCACTTCCGGAAAATCTTCTTTGAAGGCGTTGCCAATGATGACCGTCATCCCGTCGCGAATGTTCGCCGGATCAAACGGCAGGATCGGAATATGCCGTTCGATAAGCGGATCCTCCGTAAAGAAATGCTTCGTCAAATCCGAGCCGGAAACTTCCATGCCTAAATCGTTGAGAATGCAGGCCAGCGCCGCCATGCCCGTACCCTTGATGCCGATAAAAAAGACCATAACAACACCCTCTCTATGAATTCAGATCGTCGTCAAACAAGCTCAGATTCTGCGAAACGACCGTTTTATCAGACCCTTCCTCATCTCCCTTGACGCCCGCCACAGCTTCCTGCGGCTTCTGAAGCAGCTCATCGAGCGACACATTGAGCAGCGGTTCTTCTTTGACGGCCGCCGCAGGTTTGTCCAGGCGTTCCGGAATTTCCTCAACCTTGTCTTCCTGCGGCTTATCCATACCGTAAATCGGCGAAATCACAGTGCCCAGCGAACTCTTCACCGGACTGACCTTCTTTACCGCCGGCGTCTTGGCCGGCTGGCTCTTTTCTCCAAGCACACCGAAAATCGGCGAGATCACCGGTGTGAATTCATAATCTTCCTTCGGTTCTACCCGGACCGGCTTCTTTTTTACAGGTTTATCTTCCGCAATCGTCATTTTGCCCAGCTTGCTGGAAGGCTCCTTCTTCACCGCCGGCTCCTTTTCTTTCTCTTTTTTGGTGTCCAGATAAACCGCCTTGACTTCCTGCGGAAGCGGAACTGCCGCCTTGGCCTCAGGCTGGACCGGCGCTTTAGCCGGATTGCTGCGGCGAACCGGTACCGGTTCCTCCTCAACCTCGTCTACGACTTCTTCTTCAAAAATCAACGACATTAATTTTTTTATCATACGGGATCATCCTGCCTTTTCATTGTATTCATCCTTGCGGAAATTGTTGCCTATTCGCTCTCCGACGGCGTCTGGATATCGTCGTCGTTTTCATTCAGCGGCAGATCGTCGGCACTGGTGCCGTCGTCGAAGGTTTCGCCGCTCTGGTCGATATCACCGCCGGTATGCACCGGTTTGTTCGGCATCATTTCTTCCAGCCGGCCGTTCTCCGGAATTTCATCTTCAAATAAATTCAGATTCTCTTTCACATAACTGATTTTCGTCCGGGATGAATAGGCCTTAAGCACCGCGTCCTCATCGACCGTAGCCGTGCGAGCGATCTTGATCATTTCTCCCGCCAGCGCCGGAGCGCCGGTTTCATTGCTTAACCCGGTAAAGGTGAAATACGGCGTTTTCACCATCACCATCACCTGTCCGTTCGCCGCCGCCATCAGCCCTGCGGCATACTTCTGCGTCCGCCCCTGGACGTCGGCAAACTCGCCCTCGCTGACGCTCAGCCAACGCTCGCCCTGCGGCAGCGTCACGCTCTGGGTTTGATCGTAAAGCTTAACGTTGACGATTTCAGCGATATTCAGGTTCATAATAAATTCCTGGTTATCCAGAACGAAGACGTTGGAGGAAGCTGTCGAGTTCCGCCGACCCACGCCCGGTTCAACATAATAACTATACAGATCCTTTACGTTATCGGCGTGAACATTGATCGTCAGTGCGCTGGCTTGCGTACAAGCCGCCTGCAGCCGGCCATCGAGACTGCCCTGAGCGCTGCATCCGCATAGACACAGGCAAAACAGAAGCAGAGTTATTTTACGCATGAAAGTCCTCCCTTCGTTTTGTTTATTCTATCATGTTTCCCGGTTTTTTTAAATGGCTTTCTTCTGCCAAACTGCGCGGTAAATCGGCTGGCCCAGATCCATAAATTTCTGTTCGTATTCCGTGATCGCGTCTTCCGGATGGGGCAGACGGCGGAAATCGACGCTCACCTCGCACAACAGCCAGTTCTCTTTGGAAAATTCTGTCAGGGAAAACTCAAACAGCTTCGGATTGTCCGTTTTCATGATCACCTGGCCGTTTTCATTCAGCAGCGTTTCATATTGTTTTAGAAACCGGGCGTGCGACAGCCGCCGCTTCGCATATCCGCTTTTCGGCCACGGATCGGAAAAGTTCAAATGGATGACGTCGATCTCCCCGGGGGCAAACCAGGTGCTGATCTGATCGGCGTCCTGAGCGATAAACGCCATGTGTTCGTGCGGCTGAGCGAGCGCTTTTTTTACGGCGACCGCAGCGACGTTATGTTCTTTTTCAATGCCAATCCAGCCCTCTTCCGTGTTCATCGCCGCCATTTTGGTGAAATAATCGCCCTTCCCGCTGCCGATCTCCACCCGCAGGCGCGTGCAGCCCAGCAGTTCATGCCAGCGGCCGGCCCGAACTTCCGGCTTTTCGATAACGAAATCCGGGTTTTCCTTTAAAAAGGGTTCAGCCCAGGATTTTTTACGCATTCTCATTGTCGAATCCTCCTTTGGAATAAAACAGCGGATCAGATTTGACCCGCTGTCAGCTTATTGTTCTCGCTTCCGGAACACGCGTTTCTCGCCGTCCCGGCGTTCGCGCGCAGCCCGTTTCGCCCGCTGTTCTTCGTCCCAGCCTTCCGGCTTTTCCATCAAGTCGCGATGGGAAACATTAACGCGGCCTTTCTCATCGATCTCCGTGACGATAACCTTGATGACGTCGCCCAGTTTCAGCACGTCTTCCGGCTTTTCAACCCGCTTGTAATCGATCTTCGATACGTGAAGCAGACCGTCAGTTCCCGGGAACAGTTCAACAAAGGCGCCGAACTTCTCCAACCGGACAACCTTGCCGTCATAGATTTCGCCGACCTTGGCTTCGCGGAGAATCTGATTGATCGTTTCCGCCGCCTTCATGATCGCGTTCTTATCGCTGTGATAGATGACCACTGAACCGTCGTCTTCAATATCAATCTTGACGTTATCGCAGTCCGCGATGATCTGGTTGATCATCTTGCCGCCCGTGCCGATGACTTCGCGGATCTTATCCACCGGAATCATCATGCGGTACATCTTCGGCGCGTACGGGCTGACTTCCGGACGTGGTTCGCTGATCGCCGCCATCATGTTCGCCATGATTTCAGCGCGGCCTTTCTTGGCCTGCGCCAGCGCTTCCTCCAGGATCGCACGGTTGATGCCGTCGATCTTGATGTCCATCTGAAGGGCGGTAATGCCTTTCGGCGTCCCCGCAACCTTGAAGTCCATATCGCCATAGTGGTCTTCCATGCCCTGAATATCCGTCAATACGGTGTAATGCTCGTCGCTGGTCTTGATCAGACCCATCGCCACACCGGCCACCGGCGCCTTGATCGGAACGCCCGCGGACATCAGCGCCATCGTCCCGGCGCAGATTGAAGCCTGGGAGGAGGAACCGTTGGATTCCAAGACTTCCGCGACTAAACGGATGGTGTATGGGAATTCTTCCTCGCTGGGAATGACCGCCGACAAGGCTCTCTCACCCAGGGCACCGTGACCGATTTCACGCCGTCCCGGAGAACCCATACGGCCTGTTTCCCCGACAGAATACGGCGGGAAGTTATAGTGATGCATAAAGCGCTTGGTTTCAATTTCCGTCAGATCGTCGATGATCTGGTTGTCGCCCAGCGCGCCTAAGGTACAAGCCGACATGACCTGCGTTTCACCGCGGGTAAACATCGCCGAGCCATGCACGCGCGGAAGCAGATCAACCTGCGAGTTCAATGGACGCAGTTCGTCGACAGCGCGGCCGTCCGGGCGGATCTTTTCTTCGGAAATTAAACGCCGGACTTCGTTGGCCACGATTTCCGTGCAGTACGCGCGGACCTGCTTGACCGTTTTGTCTTTCAGTTTTTCGCTTGCGTATTCGCGGGCCTCGAACAGCGCCGCCATCTCGTCGGTAATCTCGTCGATCTTGCCGTAGCGTTCCAGCTTCAGCTTAATCGAAACCGCTTCGATCAGACGCGCTTTCGCCAATTCGTCGATTTCAGCCTTGATTTCTTCCGGCACGACGTCCAGCTTGATTTCCATCTTCGGCTTCGCACACTTCGCGATAATCTGTTCCTGGAATTCGCAAAGCATCTTGATGTGATCGTGACCGAACATCAGTGCGTCGATCATCTCTTCTTCGCTGACTTCCTTCGCTCCGGCTTCGACCATGTTGATCGCGTCCTTAGTTCCGGCAACCGTCAGATGAATATCCGACTTTTCCGATTCCTCAACGGAAGGATTGATCACGAACTTGCCGTCCACACGGCCGACGATAACGCCGGCGATCGGACCGTTAAACGGAATATCAGAAATGCACAGCGCACAGGAAGCGCCGAACATGGCGGCCATTTCCGCCGAGCAGTCCTGATCAACGGACAACACCGTGTTGACGACCTGGACTTCGTTGCGGAAGCCTTCCGCAAACAGCGGACGGATCGGACGGTCGATCATCCGCGCGGTCAGCGTCGCATGTTCGCTCGGCCGGCCCTCGCGGCGTAAAAAGCCGCCTGGAATCTTACCGACGGAATACAGCTTTTCTTCAAAGCTGACCGTCAGCGGGAAGAAGTCTGAATCTTTCGGAGTATGGTTGGCAGTAGCGGTTGACAACACTACTGTATCTTGGTAACGGACTACGACAGCTCCACCTGCCTGTTTTGCGATTTCTCCGGTTTCAATCGTCAGATTGCGGCCGCAG
This sequence comes from Holdemania filiformis, assembly GCF_003459085.1. Taxonomy (NCBI): domain Bacteria; kingdom Bacillati; phylum Bacillota; class Erysipelotrichia; order Erysipelotrichales; family Erysipelotrichaceae; genus Holdemania; species Holdemania filiformis. The sequence goes on from NZ_QRUP01000001.1 coordinate 125,469, forward strand.
AAGTCGAATGTAAATACCTCTTTCGCCATTTGTTCACCTCATTAAATGTTAACCTTTACAATTTTATCACAGTTTTTGCGTAAAGCATAGAATAGTTTAAGACAAATGCCGCCATTTTTTGAGGTTTTCCCAACCGGGGAAATATGGCTGACGCCAAAACAAAGAAAAAGCTCCCGGCCGGGAGCGATTCCTCCATGATTTTTACAGTTCAGTCTTCCACAGACCGTGCAGATTGCAGTATTCATAAACCGCCAGCGGTTTGCCTTCACCGATCTCAAAGACCGCCTTCGGCGCATCAGCGGGAGTCAGATGGCGAATCTGTACGCCTTTGTCCGTTTCCAGCAGGATCCATTCGATATAATGCGCGTCGGTCATTGGATGTTCAACGCTGCCGACAACGACTTCAATTTTGCCTTCGTTCATGGTGACCGCCGGCAGATGTTTCTCCAGCGCCGCTTCCGTGGTGTTGGCGATCAGCTCGTGCATTTCCTCGCCGCAGCAGATCATCGGTACATATGAATCGTGCAGAACATAGGTTGTATTTCCGCAGTGGTTGCATCGTAAAATTTTCATTCAACAGTCCTCCTTTTGACTTGATGAGCCTATTGTACTAAGGATTGTCTGAATTCGCAATCAATATGCCCGCGATCTTTCAAATCCGAACAATCGCCGAAGTTGATCGCCATCTCCCTTTTCCAGCGGGGCTGAATATGAAAAGCGGACTCCCTCATCGAGGAAAATCCGCTCCTTTTCTTAAGCAACCGCGATCTGGTAGTCGTCGTCCTGAATCTGAATCTGATCGTCGCCCAGAATGAAATAATGCGGGTAATGATAAAGCAGATTCTGGTTGACGAAGGAAATCCCGCCGATCAGCTGGTTGACCTGTTCGATTGAAGTCCGGCGCATCAGATCAGCAATGTAATTGAAGTCGGTTTTCTGCGTTTTGTATTCCTCGTCCGCGAACGTGTAAATCTTTTCCTCCGGCACAAAATGCGTCAGCCGGCTCAGCGGTTTTACAACGTTGCGGGCATAAGCCGGAGCGCTGATCATATAACCATTCATACTTAACGGCGTGCCGATTTCCACGACTGCTTTTAAGATCTTGGCGTTGCCGATGACTTTTTGGAAATCCTCGTCGTTCACATTGATCACAAACTTGCGGCCCTCCGCAAACTGACGGATATGATATTCATTTTGGAAAAACAGGTACAGATGATGATTCAGGACGTCTGCCATTTCCTGCTTGACAGGCTCGTAGCCAATCCAACCGCCAAAATCGTTAACATCCACGATTTTAATCCCGTACATGACCTGTTTCATCAAAACTCCTCCTTTGCGATCTTCTTAAGGAAGATCCTCTTTCTGCCTTCATTATAATCCTTTTCCAGCGGTTTTCCAGTTTATTTGCTAAACATTTCACATTATTTGTCAAAATATTATCAAATTGATTTACAGATCCTTCCGCGCTTCCTTCCCCCTTTGAAAAACAAACTCCCAAAGCTCAGGAAGCGGCATTGGGAGTCATCTTTTTCATTTTTACCGGGGCGGTTTCCGCAATCAGCGCCGTCTTCTGCGCCCGTGTCAGCCGCTTGATCGCGGCTTCGTGTTTCATCGCCGCGGATTTGTCTTCAAAGCCTTTCACATAAACGATTTTCAACGGCGGATGCGCGCGGGTATATTTCGCCCCCCGGCCGGCGCAGTGAGCCTGAAAACGTTTTTCAACGTTATTGGTCCAGCCGGTGTAATAGCTGCCGTCCGCACATTCCAGAATATACACCCAGGCGTTCATCATTCGACCGATTTCAGCGATTCCACCATCGGAATCGCGCGCAGCTTGGATTTCATCACCTGATTGACGATCACGGCGAACATCACCGTGATGATGACGGATATCCCATAGCTCTGCGGCAGGATGACACGGCCGAACATGATGTTGTCCAGCTCGACGACGACCATGATCGTTAAATGCAGAATCTTGCCCAGTCCCAAACCGACAAGGGCGCCGATCAGCGTCAGAATGACGTTCTCTTTATACACATAGGTGTTGACTTCCTTATTATAGAACCCCAACACTTTCAGCGTCGCGATTTCCCGCAGCCGCTCACTGATATTGACATTGGTCAGATTATACAGCACGACAAATGCAAGCATGCCCGCGGAGATGATCAGCACCAGCACGATATAATTTAAGCTGCGGATCATGTTGTTGAAGTTATCCTTGATCCCGGTGTAGAACGACAGCGAGCTGATATCCTCATTCTTCAACAGTTCCTGGCCGCTGCGCTGCTCCGCATCGTCAATCTGAGGATTGAATTTCAGGAAAACGGCGTTGCTTTGGGCGCGCAGATCATAGGTTTCCTTATATGCGTTGGCATTCATGTAGACGTAATGATTGAGATAATTTTCCGCGATTCCGGTAATTTCAACATTCCGGCGCAGCTCCTTCTCGTTTTCCAGCTCGATCGTATCGCCGACATGCAGATTCATGTCGTTCGCCATTTTTTCCGTAATCACTACGCCGCCGTCCTTTAACCGCAGTTCTTCCTGCGGCTGTTTACGGGGATGCAGCGACACGAAATCACGGAACCGTTCAGGATCGGAAGTCACGACCAGCGTCACCTCTGTGCTGTCGTTGCCCTGGTAGACAACAGCGTTGGATTGATACACGTCCAGAGCATCGTCGATGGTTTCCAAGCCGTTGATTTGATCTAAGACCTGCCGCTTCGCGGTTTCATCGAGATCCTTCTGCATGGAAGCGATGCCTTGATATTGGAAAATCTCGCCGAATTGGGAATTGACGATCCGGCTGATCGAATCCTTGATGCCAAAGCCGGCGACTAACAGCGCGGTGCAACCGGAAATACCGAGCACCGTCATGAAGAATCGTTTTTTATAACGGAATAAATTCCGCGCGGTGACCTTGGAAGTGAAGGAGAAACGTTTCCATAAGAACGTCATCCGCTCGATCAGAATCTTCTTGCCCAGCTTCGGGGCTTTCGGCCGCATCAGCAGCGCCGGAGTTTCGATCAGTTCTTTATAACAGGCCGCAAACGCCGCAAAGGTTGTCACTAAAACGGAAGCCGCGGTAGAACCGATCATCAGCGGCAGCTGCGGCGTAAATTGGACCGGCGGCAGCACGTACATCATTAACCACGCGGTATAGATGATTGCCGGGAAAGCGAACAACCCGACAGCCAGCCCGACCAGACTTCCGGTCAGACTCGCAAATGCGGCATAGAAGACATACTTAAACGCGATCTGGCCGGTCGTGTAGCCCAGCGCTTTCATCGTACCGATCTGCGAGCGCTGTTCGTCGACCATCCGGGTCATCGTCGTCAGGCAGACTAACGCCGCGACCAGGAAGAAGAACACCGGAAACACCTTGGCGATCGCGGCCATGCGGTCAGCGGCACCCTTGTAATCCATATAGCTGTAATGCGACTGCCGGTCAAGAATATACCACTTGCCTTGTTCGATCTGTTCGATCTTATTCTTCGCCAGCACCAGTTCCTCGCGCGCGTCCTCCAGCTTCGCTTGACCTTCCGCTTTGTTTAAAGCCAGGTCGATTTCCCCCTGGGCAACCTCTTTCTGACCTTGCTTCAGCTTGGCTTCTCCCTCGGCAATCTGTTTATCGGCATCCGCCTTGGCCTGCACCAGCGTCTGGCGCTGCTGCTCGATCTGGGCGTTGGCGGAAACGATCTGTTCATCAATCGTCTTGAGAACCGTCTCAGAGACTTCTAACCCCTGATTGATCAAATCCAGCTGTGCCTGCGCCGTCGCAATTTCAGTTTCCAGCTGGGTTAAAATCGCCAGTTCTCCCTGCAGCTCCGCAATCCGGGCGTTGATAAGAATCAGCTCGCCGGGGATTTTTTCCAGTTCGGCCGTTTCCTCCTCGCTCAGCGCGGGATATTTCTCCGGATCTGTCTGATTGAGCGCTTTTTTAGTTTCCAGCTCAACCTGCCGGGTGGTGAGGTCCAGCTGTTTCTGCGTCTGCTCGTCCAGTTCCTGCTGAGCCGGCGCCAGTTCGTTCTGCTTGTCCGCCAGATTCTTCTGTTTTTCAGCGATCTGGCTTTCCAGCTGCGCTTTCTGCGCCAGCGCCTGGGCATTGGCGGTTTCATATTCTTTTTTCTTTTCATTATAGGTAACGGTCAGTGTATCGATCTGTTTCTGGATCATTTCGATCTGGGCTTCACCTTGTTTAAGCTGAGCCTCAGCCATCGCCTTGCTGGAAGTCAGCGTCGCCTGTCCGACTAACAGCTCGTCCTTCCCGTCCTGCAGCTTTTTCTCCGCTTTTTCAATCTCGGTATTGAATGTTGTCAGCGCTTCGTCATATTCCGCCTGACCGTCCGTATATTCCTTCATCGCCTCGTTGACAATCGACTGCCGGCGCAGCTCGGCGCGTTCGCTGCCCAGCGTCGTCAGCGTTTCGCTTAACGGCTCGAGGTAGTCGAAATAATCTTGTTGATAGCTGTTGTAAACCTTTGCGCCGCGGGCGGTCAGATAGACGTCGGTATAAACCTCCATAGTGAAATCGCTTTTCGGCACATAGATATAGGTATCGACGCTGCCCGAGCCGATCGCGCTGGTGCCTTTTTCATAGGAAAGGTAGTACGGCGTGTTGACCGTCCCGACAATCGTGAATGTATCGCGGCCGAAACTGTCGTCCAGCGGATCGGAAGTGCCGCTTTCGATGCGGATCGTATCACCGATCTTCATGCCGGACACGACGATCTTGCCCTCCTCTATCACGCATTCGCCGCTTTTTTCCGGCAGCCGTCCGCTTGTCACAACCAGCTGGTTGATATAATCCGGATCCTGGGGATCTAGATGCGCCAAGTCCAGCGCGTGAACTTTCAGAACCAGCTCCTTGGAGCCGATCCGTGTGATCACATCCTGCGTATAACTGGCCTGGACACCTTCCACGCCCGCAACCTGCCGCAGCTGACGCACGTCGTCCTCGGTAATGCCGAAATTGGAAACGACGCGGTAATCCATTAAATTGTAATCGTCAAAATAGCGGTCGGCCGTGTATTTCATATCCGGCGCGGAAGCCAGAATACCCGCGAAAAACGCGACGCCGATCGCGACGATGCCGAAGATCGAGAAAAACCGGCCCTTGGTTTTCCGGATCTCCCGCAGCGTGTCTTTCAATAAAGGACTGCGCATGCCTACCACTCGATCTCCTCGATCGGTTTCGGGTGTTCGTTTACCTCAATCGAGCGGATCTTGCCGCTTTTAACGCGGATGACTTTATCCCCCATCGGCGTCAGGGCCAGGTTGTGCGTAATGACGATCACGGTCATCTGTTGCTGGCGGCAGGTGTCCTGCAAAAGCTTCAGAATCGACTTGCCGGTTTGGTAATCCAGCGCCCCGGTCGGTTCATCGCATAACAACAGCTTTGGATTTTTCGCCAGCGCCCGGGCGATCGCAACCCGCTGCTGCTCGCCGCCGGAAAGCTGGGAAGGAAAATTGCTGCGTCGCTCCCGCAGACCGACGGCTTCGATCGTCTGATCGACGTCCAGCGGATTCTTGCAGATCTGCACGGCCAGCTCCACGTTCTCACGAGCGGTTAAATTCTGCACCAGATTGTAAAACTGGAAGACAAAACCGATGTCGTAGCGCCGGTAAGTCGTCAGCTGCCGGGCGTCCATCTTGGACACTTCCTCGCCATCGACAAGAATCTCGCCGCTGGTACAAGTATCCATCCCACCCAGAATATTCAGAATCGTACTTTTGCCTGCGCCGGAAGCGCCCGCAATCACGACAAATTCGCCTTTTTTGATCTGGAAGCTGACCCCGTCCAACGCCGGGATCTCCACTTCCCCCATCTTATACACTTTCCGGACGTCCCGGAATTCTATAAATTCGCTCATCGTTGATCTCCTTTCGCAGCCGGACTGAACATATTCAGAAACAAACCGAAGTAAATCCGCAGCACTTCGCAAAGCTGATCTGGATCCAGCTCGCCGGCCTGGGAAAAGACTTCACGCACGCCTTGGAACAACGACGCGGAAAACATCCGGCACAGCGCGTGAAACTCAGCGTCCCGGTTGAATGGAAACAACGCCCACTCTTTAGCCAGCACTTCCAATAACGAAACAAGCCAGCTTGAGATCTGTTCGCTCAGATCGCTGTGCAGCATTAAAATCCGCATCTCCTGCGGCATCCGCACTGACAATTCAGTTAGATCCCGAGCCAGGCGGTCAATCTTCGGCCGCAGCTCGCCGATGGATAAACCGACCGACGTATTGGTCTGGTTCAGCGAAATCCGATCGTCTGTCAGACTGCGCACCAGCTGGTCCAGCTGCGTCAGCGCCGGCGAGGTGATCGCCTGAATAAGCTGATCCTTGCTTTCAAAATAGCGGTATAAATTACCGACCGTCATCTTGGCCTGCGCGGCGATCCGGCGCATCGAAGCATCCCGATAGCCATACTGCAGCAGCTCCTGTTTGGCAGCTTCCAGAATTTTATCCCGCTGGATTTCTTTCAATACCTGCGCCATAGTAAACCTCCGTTCATTATTCCGGTTACTAATAATATACGGTTGTTCACTGGCTTTGTCAATCGTTTGAAATAGACAGATCTTTCCGGGTGTCTAAATTCAAAAATCTGAAATTTTGATCCTGACCCTTTTAGTTTATGCCCCTTGTTTTAGTCCAGATCGCCGATTCTGTCCCGACTTATTTTTTAAATCGCCCCCGGTATTGCTCAGCGCTGGCTTGTTTCATCCAATGAATAAGACAGAGGACTCGCCTAATCCAAAATCCGGATTTCAGACTTTCCTCATCCTTAGAAACTTTTTAAACAAAAATCCCCCGGGATGCTTTATCCAGCGGGAGATCTTCTTTACCTGATTCTCAGCGTGAACTCCGCTTACAAAACGGTTCCTGCGAAAAAGCGTCGCTGCGTTTTCCCGTACTCCTCAGCATCGGGCCTTCCGGTTTATTCGCCCGCAAACTGACTGTTGTAGAGCTGACTGTAAAAGCCGCCCTGGTTCAAAAGTTCACGGTGACTGCCCTGTTCCAGAATCTGACCGTGATTCATTACAAGAATCCGGTCGGCCTGCTCGATCGTCGACAAGCGGTGAGCGACGATGAAGCTTGTGCGGCCCTGCATCATCTGATCGAACGCCGACTGAACCAACAGCTCGGTCCGGGTATCGATCGAACTGGTCGCTTCATCTAAAATCAGAATTTTAGGATCGCAAAGCAGCACCCGCGCGATACACAGCAGCTGTTTCTGTCCCTGCGACAGCGAAACAGTTTCATCCAGCAGCGTATCATAACCCTGCGGCAGCTGATGGATAAAGTAATCAAGATGCGCCTGCCGGGCGGCCTTCTCCACGTCCGCAAGCGAAGCGTCAGGCCGGCCGTAAGCGATGTTCTCGCGGATTGTGCCGCGGAAGATCCAGGAGTCCTGCAGCACCATGCCGAAGTTGGCGCGCAGCTCACTGCGGCTGAGCGTGCGGGTGTCCACGCCGTCCAGCCGGATCACCCCGCCGCCGATCTCGTAGAAGCGCATCAACAAGTTGATCAACGTCGTTTTGCCGCAGCCGGTCGGGCCGACGATCGCAATTTTCTGCCCCGGCTTGACGCTGAGATTGAAATCCTCGATCAACGGTTCGTTTGCCTGATAACGAAATGATACGTGCTCCAGCTGCAGCTCGCCGCGGCCTTGTTTTCCTAACCCCTGATCCGCCTGATCGCTTTCCTGCGGCTGATCAAGCAGATGGAAAACCCGCTCGCAGCTGCTTAGGGAGGCCTGCAGCTCGGTAACGACGCCGCTGATTTCATTAAACGGCTTGGTATATTGCGAGGCGTAGCTTAAAAACGAAGTCAGCTGACCGACGCTCATGCCGCCGCCCAGCGCCGTCAGGGCGCCGATGATGCCGACAGCCGCATAGGCCAGATTGTTGACGAAACGCGTGCACGGATTGGTCAGGGAAGAAATGAACTGCACCTGCGTGCCAACCTGGTTAAGCCGCTGATTGATTTCATCAAAGGCCGCCTCCGAAGCTGCCTGCTGATTGTAGGCCGCAACCAGACTCTGTCCGTTGACCCGTTCCTCGGCAAATCCGGACAGTTCCCCCTTAATCCGCGCCTGCTGCTTAAACAAGCGCGAGCTGCGGGAAGCGATGAAAGAAGCGACGCCTAGAGACAGCGGCGTGATGAGCACGACGGCCAGCGTGATTCCCGGATGAATTGAAAGCATAAAGCCCAGCGTACCGACAATTGTGATCACGCCGGTAAACAGCTGCGTGAAGCCTTGCAGAAGACCGTCGGAGATCACGTCGATATCGTTGACCAGCGTATTCATAAAATCTCCCTGCTGCGTTTTGTCCAGCGTTGCTAGAGGCAGCGCGTGAAACTGCGCGAAGCATTGCATGCGCAGATCCCGGATCGTCCGGTAGCAGCAGGCGTTGGTGCAGCAGGTCATCAACAGCTGAAAGAGCGCGGCCAGAATCACAACGGCCGCCAGCGCGGCCAGTGTCTGCGTGACCCGGATAAAATCAACCTGCCCCGCCGCCACAATCGCGTCGACAGCCTGACCGATGATCACCGGCGCGCTCAGCGTCATCGCAACCTGCAGCAGCGCGAAGACCAGCGCCATTCCCAAAAGTAAGCCATAAGGTTTGACATAGCGCAGTAAGCGCCGCAATAAAGCTGACTGACTCATCGTTGATCCTCCCTCGTCTGTGAACGGACGATTTCCTGATACACCGCGCAGCTGTCCAGCAATTCTTCATGCGTCCCCTTGCCGACCAGCCGGCCCTGATCCATCACGAGGATAAAATCCGCGTGCCGGATCGAGGCGATCCGCTGAGATACGATCAGCACCGCGGGACTGCCCTCAATCTTTTTTAACGACTGCCGCAGCCGGGCGTCGGTTTGATAATCGAGCGCGCTGGTGCTGTCGTCCAGCACCAACAGAGATGGCCGGCCCACGAGCGCGCGGGCAATGCACAAACGCTGCCGCTGACCGCCGGAACAATTCTTGCCCCCCTGCACCAGCAGCGTATCCAGTCCCTGCGGCATCGCTTCGACGAAATCTCTGGCCTGCGCCAGTGTCAGCGCCTGCCATAACGCCGCATCATCAGCATCTTGATTGCCCCAGCGAAGATTCTCACGGATCGTTCCGGAAAACAGCACCGCCTTCTGCGGCACAATCCGGATCTGACGGCGCAGGTCCGCTAGTGAAAGTTCCCTCAGCGGCACTCCGCCCAGCCAGATCTCGCCCGCTGTCGGATCGATCAGCCGCGGCAGAAGCTGCACGATTGTGCTTTTGCCGCAGCCCGTTCCGCCGATCAGTCCGACAGTCTGGTGCGGCTGAATTGTAAAGCTGATCTGTTCGATCGCACTTTCCCCTTCGCTGTAGCCGAAGCTGACCTTATCCATCTCCAGCACAGCGTCCTTGTCCTTTGACAGCTCCGTGATTCCACCGGTGATCGCCGGCTCTGTTTTTAAGATCGCTTCAATCCGGCTGGCCGAAGCCGCGGCTTTCGTGAAGATTACAAACAAATTGGCCAGAACAACCAAGGCCAGAAACATCTGCGTCATGTAATTGACCAGTGCGACCAGATTCCCCTGACTCAAAGCGCCGCTGTTGACTTGAAAGCTGCCGCAGTAAAGCAGCGCGACAATGCCTAAATTGATGACAATCTGCGTCGCCGGGTTAAACAAACCACTGATCCAGCCGACGCGCATCGATGCTTGATAGCTCGCCTGGGCAGCTTCGTCAAACCGCTGCGTTTCCAACCGCTGACGCGAGAATGCGCGGATGACGCGCTGACCTTCGAGGTTCTCCTGCGTAATCTGCGAAATCCGGTCCAGCTGCCGCTGCACAGCCTTGAAAAAATGCGAGGAACACGTCATCAACACGCTCAAAACCAAAGCAATCACAACGATCGCCGCCAGAAAGATCAGCGCCATCGTCCGATCAATCATCATCGCCATCGTCAACGACCCCAGCACCAGAAACGGCGCCCGGATCGCCAGCCGGATCAACATCGCAACGGCTTGCTGGACCTGATTCACGTCGTTGGTTAAGCGCGTGATCAGCGACGAAGAAGAAAACTGACTGACCTGCTGGGCCGAGAATAAATTAATCTGATGATACACAGCCCGCCGCAGCTCCGTGCCCATCCCCTGCGAACACCGCGCCGCAAAATACTGACACGTCAGGGAACAGGCGATGCCGACCAGTGCGAAGCCAACGATCACGCCGCCCTGGCGCAATATATAAGTCAGATCTTTCTGCGCGATGCCAACGTCGATGATCCGGGCCATCACCAACGGCACCAACAGCTCAAAAATTGCTTCCGCCAGCTTGAACAACGGGCCGAACACGAGTTCTTTTTTAAAATAGCGAAAATACGAAACAATCGTTTTCATACAAACTTCTTCCTTTCAGACTTCACTTATTATACCAGCGCCCTTGATATAGAAAAAATATTGGTTTACTATATAAGCTATACTTAAATCATATAGGAGGATCACGATGGAACTGCGTCAGCTCGAATATTATGTCGCCGTTGTCCAGCATGGCAGCATCTTACAGGCCGCTTCCGCGCTGAACTTATCCCAGCCGCCGCTCAGTGTGGCGATGAAGCAGCTGGAACAGGAGCTCGGAACACCGTTGTTTTTCCGCGGAGCACGGCGGATCCAACTCACCGCGGCCGGCGAACGCTTTTATCAGCGGGCCTTGGACATTCTCAGCCTGACGGAAGACACGCGCCGGGAGATCACCGGCTATGCCCAGGGACAGGGGGGCGTCCTGCGCTTGGGCGCGGTTTCCTCCTCCGCCGCTTCCTTATTATATCCAAGACTGTTCCGTTTCGCGGCCCGGCATCCGAAAATGCGTTATCAGATCGACGAAGGCAATACGTTTGAACAATTGAATAAGCTGGCGGCTGGCCTGATTGAAGCGGCGATCGTGCGCACGCCCTTTTACGACGCTTCGGTTCACGTCCTGGAGCTGGACGCCGATCCGCTGGCCGTTGTCGTCCGGCGGGAAGCGGATCCATTTCCGGACGATCAGGTCGCAATCCGGCAGTTAAAGGATCAGCCGCTTGTTTATTACCGTCGTTTCGCGGCCCTGTTAGCGGAAGAATGCGAAAAGGAAGGCTTCACGCCTTCCCCGCTTTGTCTTAATGACGATGCCCGAACTTCGATCCAATGGGCGCAGGCCGGGCTGGGCATGGCGATCGTCCCCTATTCCTCAGCCGGCTTCATCGATCTGACACAGATGTCCGTCAAGCCGATCGCCTGCGATCGGCTCGTCACCAAGACGTGTCTGATCTGGTCGAAAAAGCGGCCGCTTTCCGCCGCGACCGCATTGTTTCTGGATTTTCTCCGTCAGGATTCCAAGGTCGACGTATAAATTGCCTGGATATCGCGCAGGATTTCCGGATGCCGGAATTCCCGGTAATACACCATGTTGATCTCGCGCACCATCGTCATGTTTTCAATCGGCAGCGTCACCAGCTTTTTCTTCTGCACCTCATTGCGGCAGGCATTTTTCGAGATGATCGTAACGCCCATGTTGGAAGCGACGAGTTCTTTGATCACGACGACGCTGTCGATCTCCATGATCACATTGAAATCATGGATGCTTAAATTCTGTGAGATCAGATGACTTTCAAACAGACTGCGGGTACCGGCGCTGGAAGAACGCAGGATGAAGTTTTCATTCCGCAGTTCGCTCAGCGATACGCTTTGCTTTTTGGCCAGCGGGTGATTGACCGAGACGGCCGCGCACAGCGAATCGGTGTCCAGCAGGATGGAAGTGAAATGCGGAGCGGTGATATTGCCCTCGATGATCGCCAGATCCGCCTCGTACATCTTGAGCTTACTATAAATATTATTTATGTTATCCGTAATAATATTAATATGAACGTTAGGATGTTCGTTGCAGTATTTTGCGAATAAATGCGGCACGATGTTGTTCTGGGCGGTCGGCGTGATGGCCAGCGTCAGGCTTTTCACCTGGCTGCGGACGTCGCTTAACGCCTGGCGCAGATTCTCGGAAAGCGCGTAAGCCCGCCGTGCATACTTGATCAGCACCTCGCCTTCCGGGGTCGGAACCAGCTGACGGCGGTTTTTATAAAAAATCTTAATGCCGAATTCCTCCTCCAGCAGTTTGATGTGATGGGTGATCGCCGGCTGCGTTAAAGCCAGCTGTTTCGCCGTTTTGGTATAATTGCCGCATTCCACTAACGCTAGCAATGTTTTAATCTTGGGATCAATCATCAGGTCATCCTCCTATTATTAAATATATTTATAATACATAAAATATTCATAATTTGATTTTATCCTCTTTGATTCATATAATCAAGTAGGAAACGACAAGGGGGAATTCAAACGATGTTAAGTTCATTTAATTTACAGCCCAATTCCGAGCTGGGGCTGTGTCTGGCGATTATCTTGTTAAGCGGGTTTCTGTTAACCCGGGTAACAAAGCTGCTGAAGCTGCCCAATGTGACAGCTTATATTTTGACCGGCGTGTTGTTAGGGCCGTTCTGCTTTAACGTGATCCCGACGGAAATCATCAACAGCCTCGGTTTTGTCACCGACGTGGCGCTGGGCTTTATCGCTTTCGGCGTCGGCCGCTACTTTCTGTTTCATGAGTTGAAGCGCAATGGCATCAATATCCTGATCCTGACGTGCTGCGAAGCGTTGATCGCCGCGGTAGTCATCATCTTCGTGATGGTTGTGATCTTCCGCCAGCCGCTGGCCTTCGCGCTCTTACTGGGGGCGATCGGATCGGCGACCGCGCCAGCTTCCACAATCATGACGATCCGGCAGTATCAGGCCAAGGGCGATTTCGTCAATTTAATCCTGCAGGTCGTCGCTTTGGACGATGCAGTATCGATTCTTGCCTTCAGCGTCTGCGCGGCGATCGCGGAAGCGCTGGTTCAGCACTCGGCGATGAATTTGATGGTGTTTATCGAGCCGGTCTTAACCAACGGTTTAGCGGTGGCCATGGGCATCGGCTGCGGTCTGATCATGCATAAGATGATTACGGAAAAACGTTCCGACGATAACCGTCTGATCATCGCGGTGTCGATGATCTTAATTATGAGTGCGCTGTGCACCGCGTTGGATGTCTCGCCGCTGTTGTGCTGCATGGCAATGGGTGCGGCCTATCTGAATTTGTCTAAGGATATCCAGCTGTTCGATCAGGTCAGCAGCTTCACCCCGCCGATCATGACGATCTTCTTCGTCGTCAGCGGCATGAATCTGAATATTCCGGCACTGCGTTATGTCGGCTTGATCGGTCTGGGGTTCTTCTTCTTCCGCATTGTCGGCAAGCTGATCGGTTCGTGGATCGGTTGTACCCTGATCCAGGCGCCGGCCGCAACGCGAAATAATTTCGGCCTGGCACTGGTGCCGTCAGCCGGCGTCGCGATTGGTTTAGCGGCCCTGGGCCAGCGGATCCTGCCTGGCGAATATGGAACGTTGTTGTCTACGGTCATTCTGTCAACGGCGATCCTGTATGAAATCATCGGTCCGCTGTGTGCGAAGACCTCGCTAATCTTATCCGGATCCATTCCCAAAGAAAATCTGCATCCTGCCCATCACAAGCATTCTCATCAGGCCGCGGTCTGACTCTCTTAACCAGAAAAGAGTGGCAACGTCTGGGGTTATCCCCTTCGCTGCCACTCCTTTTCTTTTGTCTCCCATTCAGCTATTCTTCCGTAGAAAATACCGGCTTCGCAAACAAACCGCGCCAATCGGTCCGAAGCATAAAAAAACAGCGTGGTGAAACGCTGTCTTTCATCCTTACTTTCTCAGGCCTAAGCGCTGAATCAGATCACGGTAACGGTTGATATCCGTGTCACGCAGATAAGCTAAGAACTTTCTTCTGCGGCCGACCATCATCATCAGACCCCGTGTGGAATGGTAATCCTTCTTGTGTTCCTTTAAATGTTCTGTCAGGCGGTTGATCTGAGCTGTCAGAACGGCAACCTGAACCTCAACGGAACCGGTATCGCCTTCAAAACGAGCGTAATCTTTAATAATCGCGGTCTTTTCTGCTTTACTTAACATGTGTTTTCCTCCTATATCGTTAAGACCTGATGGACCGAGCGTGCCGACGGAGTCATCGTGCATCCCAGTTCAACAGCGTGTTAATCATAGCATAAACCGCCCCCGCTTGACAAGTCTTATTTTCATCCAATCCGGCTTTACGAAGCGGTTTACAGGTTAATCCACCCTGCTGAGCAGCGACAGCGGCGCTTGTGTTTTGCCCCCGGGTGAAGGTATAATAGGACAAGAGGTGATACGATGAGTAAAATTGCATGGATCGGAACCGGGGTCATGGGTAAATCCATGGTTTCCCATTTATTGAATCAGGGCGACGAAGTTACAGTCTACAACCGGACGGCGGCCAAAGCGGAAGCGTTAAAGGAAAAAGGCGCGCAGGTCGCTTATACTGTCGCCGACGCCGTCAAGGACGCGGACTTGATCTTCACAATCGTCGGTTTCCCGAAAGACGTCGAAGAAGTTTACACTGAAATCTTCAAAGCAGCCAAGCCGGGAGCCATTGCGGTCGATATGACGACGTCCTCCCCTTCGCTGGCGGTGAAGCTTCATCAACAGGGAAAAGAGCATCAGATCCGCGTATTGGACGCACCGGTTTCCGGCGGGGACAGCGGCGCGGCAGCGGGCACGTTGTCGATCATGGTCGGCGGCGAGGAAGCGGATTTTAACGCCTGCCTGCCGTATTTCAACAAGATGGGCAAATCCGTGCTGCGAATGGGACCGGCAGGCTGCGGCCAGCATACCAAGATGGCGAATCAAATCGCAATCGCCGGTACGGTCAGCGCGGTGGCGGAAGCGATCGTCTATGCCAAGGCGAACGGCCTGGATCCGGAAAAACTGCTCGGCGCCATCAGCAAGGGCGCAGCCGGCAGCTGGCAGATGAGCAACAACGGCGTCAAGATGCTGCAGGAAGATTATAATCCGGGTTTCTTCATCAAGCATTTCATCAAGGATATGCGGCTGGCTAAGGAAGCGGCAACAGCGCAGAACGTGGAGCTGCCAGTACTGGAGATCGTGCTTTCCATGTATGAACAGATGCAGGATGCGGGCGAGGGCGATCTGGGCACCCAGGCCATCATCAAGCATTACGAAAAATAGCTTCTTTTTACCTTCGGATGTTTCCGGAGGTTTTTTTAATGGATCGGTTTGACCTCAATGGAAAAGAAGTTTCTTAATCCAGAAACTCCTCCAGTACCGTATTTAATAACGCCATGCCAGCTTCGGTCGGTGCCAGGCGGTCCTCCGTCATTCTGAGCCAGCCCTGCTGGATCCCTTTCTGCACCGCATCCGGATAGACCTCGCTCAGCGGCAACCCGAACTTCTGTTCAAAGTCAGCCAGCGACAACCCCCGGGCTGTGCGCAGATTCATCATCACCCTTTCGAACATCTGATCCCGCCGCGACAGTTCGATCGTTTCCCCGATCCAGTGTCCTTTAAAATATTCCTGAAAATTGCGTGTGTTGTCATAACGAAAAGAACTCAGCTTCCCGCTGGCGCCCAGCCCGACGCCGTAAAAATCATCATAGTTCCAATAATGCAGATTATGCCGCGACGCATAGCCCGGCTTCGCGAAATTGGATATTTCATAATGTTGATAGCCGGCCTCGGTTAAAACCCGGACCGCTTCAAAATACATGCTGGCTTCGGTGTCCTCGTCCAATGGCCGCTGACCCGTCCGGCCGAATTCGCTGTGTTCCTCAATCGTCAGCGCATACAGCGAGCAATGCGGAATGTTCAGCGACAGGACGTCCTGAAGTGTTTTTTCCCATTGTGTCCTCGTCTGACGCGGAAGGCTGTAGATCAAATCACAGGAAATATTCGTCAAGCCGGCCTGCTGAAGCCGCCGCACTGCCTGACGCGCCTGAGCGAATGTATGCCGCCGGCCGATCTGCTTCAGAATTTCATCGTCGCAGGATTGCAGGCCGAGCGATATCCGGTTGATCCCGCCGTTCAACAAAATTTCGATCAGTTCTGTGCTGATCGCTTCCGGATTGGCTTCGATTGTGACCTCTGCCGCCCCTTGCAGATAAGGCTGAAGCAAGTCCAGCAGCCGCCGCAGCTGATCGGGCGATAATGCGGTCGGCGTCCCCCCGCCGATGTAGACTGTTTCCATGCCTTGGCAGGGCACCCGTTCTTCCAGTTCCCTGGCCAGCTGCTTCAAATACTGATCAGCCAGTCCGGTATGGTAGCGCACGCGGGTGAAATCACAGTACGCACAGATTCCCTGACAGAATGGAATGTGAACATACAGCGCGCGGTTCTCAAAGGTAACGGCGGCGCACATCGGCAAACTTCTCCCGGATGACTTCCTCGGCGTCCCATCCTTGATCAATGCAGATCGACATCGCGTACATCAAAACATCGGCGACCTCGCTTTTCACCGCGTCCCAGTCCGGTGTTTCCTCGGTTTGAATAAAGCATTCCAGCAGCTCCCCGGCTTCGGCAAAGACCGACTTGGCTAAAATCGCCGGTGTGTCGGTTTGATCCCAGCCGCAGTCGATCCGCAGCTGTTGGATTTCATCTGATATCGCCATAACTTATCCCTGACCTTTCTTCGCTCATTCCTATTTTTAAACTCGTCAACCAAAAAAACAGGCGCGGCACTGAAACCCGCGAAGGGATGATCCAATCGCTGAGGTTCGCCTGCCGCCGGCCTGTTTTTATTTATCGTCGTCCATCGACAGGACAGCCATGAACGCTTCCTGCGGAATTTCTACGGATCCGACCGCCTTCATCCGCTTTTTGCCTTCCTTCTGTTTTTCCAGCAGCTTCTTCTTTCGTGAAATATCGCCGCCGTAACACTTGGCCAGAACGTTTTTGCGGAGCGACTTGATATTGGTCCGCGCGATAATCTTCCCGTTCACCGCCGCCTGCACCGGAATTTCAAACTGCTGCTTCGGGATCAGTTCCTTCAGCTTCACAGTAATGGAATTGCCACGGGTATAAGCAAAATCGCGGTGCACGATGATCGACAAGGCGTCGATCAATTCGCCGTTGAGCAGAATGTCCATCTTGACCAGATCGCTCTTTTTGTATTCGCTGATTTCATAGTCCAGCGACGCATAGCCCTTCGTACAGCTTTTCAGCTTATCGAAGAAATCAAATACAATCTCGCCTAATGGAATTTCATATTCCAGCGTATTGCGGTTCGCATCGATGTAATGCATGTCCTTATAGATTCCGCGCTTGTTCTGACACAGCTCCATAACCGCGCCGATGTATTCGTTGGGCACCATGATGTTCGCGGTGACATACGGTTCTTCCAGCCGTTCAATCCGCTGGACTTCCGGCAGATGCGCCGGGTTGTCGATCTTGACCATCGAGCCGTCGGTCAGGTAGCAATGATAGATAACGCTCGGCGCCGTCGCGATCAGCGACAGGTTGTACTCCCGTTCCAGCCGTTCCTGAACGACATCCATGTGCAGCAGGCCGAGAAAGCCGCAGCGGAAGCCGAAGCCCAGAGCTTGGGACGTTTCCGCCTCAAACTGCAGCGAAGCATCGTTCAGCTTGAGCTTTTCAAGCGCGTCGCGCAGATCGTTGTATTTCGCGGAATCGGTCGGATACAGACCGCAGTAAACCATCGGATTCATCTTCCGGTAGCCCGGCAGCGCTTCGTTTGCCGGATTGTCCGCCTTCGTGACGGTCGCGCCGACGCTGACGTCCTGCACGGATTTGATGCTCGCCGCAAACCAGCCGACTTCGCCGCACTCCAAAGCGTCAAGCTTGACTTCCTTCGGATTGCGCACGCCGCATTCCAACACTTCATATTCAGCCTGATTATTCATGAAACGGATTTTATCGCCGACCTGAATCCGGCCGTCCTTGACGCGGACAAAGACGATAACGCCGCGATAGGAGTCATAGACCGAATCAAACACCAGCGCTTTTAACGGAGCCTGCGGATCGCCGGCAGGCGCCGGAATCTTCTTCACGACTTCCTCCAGCACATCCTGGACATTGAGTCCGGTCTTCGCTGAAATCAACGGTGCTTCCGTACAATCCAGCCCGATGACGTTTTCAATTTCTTCCTTGACGACCTCCGGCTGCGCGCTCGGCAAATCAATTTTATTGATGACCGGCACGATCTCCAAATCGTTGTCCAGCGCTAAATAGACATTCGCCAGCGTCTGCGCCTCAATTCCCTGCGCCGCGTCCACGACCAGCACTGCGCCTTCGCACGCCGCCAGTGAACGTGAAACCTCATACGTAAAATCGACGTGCCCCGGGGTGTCGATCAGATGGAAAACGTATTCCTCGCCATCTTTTGCTTTATATTTCAGCTGAACCGCGTTCAGTTTGATCGTAATGCCGCGTTCCCGTTCCAGATCCAGAGAATCCAGGATCTGATCAACCATTTCCCGATGCTGAACGGTTTCCGTCATTTCCAGAATCCGGTCCGCCAATGTGGATTTGCCATGGTCGAT
Organism: Holdemania filiformis; assembly: GCF_003459085.1. NCBI lineage: Bacteria > Bacillati > Bacillota > Erysipelotrichia > Erysipelotrichales > Erysipelotrichaceae > Holdemania > Holdemania filiformis. Next base: position 143,935 of record NZ_QRUP01000001.1, read on the forward strand.
GTGGGCAATGATCGAAAAGTTCCTGATCTTCGACTGATCCATTGTCCTTCCTCCTTAAACTTCTGTCCTATTATATCAAAAGCCGACCTCAAAGGAAAGCAGAACCGATTTTCGCGACATCGTAAATCTGCTTCATTTGTTTTCTATCCAAAAGAAATTTCTTTAAGGTTGATTGACAATATACAATCCACTTCAGGCGCTTTACCTAATATTTTTGTTTAAAGCCTATTACCAGATTCTCTCTGTAATAGTTTATTATAAGCATAATCTAATATTCTCTCTTTTCGTTCTTTCAGTATTTGTTTATAAAACCGACTCTGCAAATCCGTAATTCCCGGGGCAGTATTTATTATTTCATAAATTTGATCCATTTGAATTTTAGGCATGATTCTTTTCAAAGCTTCATTACAATCTTCATTATTCAGCGATGCTAGAAAATCAAAATAGTTGATACGGTGTTTGTTCATCTGGATAGCGGATGTCGGGCGATTATAAATTCGTGCATTCATTTCATTTTGATCATTCAATATTTTTTCCATCATTATGTTGTCTGCCTGCGGATACAACGAACTTCCGCAGTCAAAAATCGGGGCTATTTCCAGACAGTCTGTCTTTTCATCATACAAAAATCCCCAATTACCATTATGCCGATCCCAATTACCGATCAATGCATCAACAATAAACATATCCCAAAAATAATTTTTCAGCACATTTTTTTCGATTAAACTTTGTTCTTCAATTGACATTAGTATTTCTTCTAACTCTGTACCATATCCGTTACGATTTGTATCAATAATTTGATTTTTCAGAGAGGCAAAATCATTCAATTCTCTCTCTGTTGCAAAATCTTTACAAGCTACAACGATTTTCTCGCCATATAACCCTATCATCGTTTCTTGCGCTAAGATTCCTATTTCGTTAAAAATATGACAGCCGATGTATTCTGAATAGGCACTGTTGGCATAGCTTAGATTTTCGTTTAAAGTTGCTTTCGTAGGAAATTTGATCATCCATTTCTCACCATTTATCATGATTGATCTTTTTGCGCCATTAGCACCGGAGTAAGTTTTTTTGCTATGTGAGAATAAAGAATAATCGATCATTTTTCCGTCACCTCCATTCCTAAATATTTCTCTCTTAAATAATTCGCCTGTTCAGTACTTATTTCATTTCCTACCTCTGCGACATTGATGTCACTATTCAGTTCACACCAATCGCAATCCATCATGGTGTAGTGCTCTCCTTGTTTCAAAAGATTTTGAGCCCTAACCCATTGTGCCAATGATCTCTGTAAATATTCTGGCAAATCTCTTTCTAGATAGCCTTTATCTTTTGGTTTGCCCTGATCATCCAAATTCAAATCATGAATTCCATTTTTTCTCATCGCTGTACCTCCGAAAATAAACTCCGAATTTCCTTAATCATCTCATTTTTAATGATTTCAGCATTGATTCTGTTTTTCTTATGTTTTTATTATAACATGATTGAAGAACATCCTGCTCAGTTGCTTACTCCATGATCATCACGAATTAAATAAAATTCTAAAATGTTTAAAAAGCCGGCTAAATTCTACCGGCTTTTCTACTTATTCCCAGCGGTTGCGCCTTTTCCTTCACGCCTGACATCCGCTAGCTCCAAACAGACTTGAGCCAACAAAGCTTCGCTTTATTGCGAATCAGCCAACGCTTCAAACTGGCAACCGATCAGCTGCTTACCTTTACCATTGTAGAAATCCCTGGCGCTGACCCGTTTTTTGCCTTCCATCTGCAGCTCGGTTACGATAAGCATCCCCTCACCCGCGGCGACCTGCATCCCGGTTTCGTCAAAACCGAGAATGGTGCCGCTCGGCTTTCCGGACTTCTCTTCGCGATAGCGCACGCCCCAGAACTTCATTTTCTGTCCGGCGATCACACCATAGCCTACCGGCCAGGAGATCAGCCCGCGGATCTGATTATAGATCTGCCAGCCTGATTTAGAAAAATCAATCCGCTCCTGTTCTTTCGTGATATTCCAGGCGAAGCTGACCTGCGCTTCATCCTGGGGAATCGGCGTAATCCGGCCTTCGATATAGTCCAGCAGACATTCCTTCAGCAAGACCGCGCCTGCCGCCATCAGCTTGTCATGCAGGACTTCCGTCGTATCTTCCGCTTCAATCGCTACCTTTTTGACCGCCAGCATATCCCCGGCGTCCATTTTCTTTACCATCTGCATGATCGTCACGCCGCTTTCCGTTTCGCCCTGAATGATCGCGGTATGGATCGGCGAGCCGCCGCGGTATTTCGGCAGCAGCGAAGCATGAACGTTGATGCAGCCGTATTTCGGAGCGTTCAGCACGGCCTCCGGGACCATCTGACCATACGCGCAGGTGACGATCAGCTCCGGGTTTAATGCCAGCACTTCCGCATACTCCGTGCGGATCTTCTCCGGCTGCAGTACCGGCAGCGCCAGCTGCTGCGCCAGGGCGTGCACCGGCGTCGGCTGCAGCTTCTGCTGCCGACCGACCTTCTTGTCCGGCTGCGATACGACCCCGACCAGTTCGACAAATGGCAGCTCGGTCAGCGCCTGTAAAATCCCGCAGGCAAAGTCCGGCGTTCCCATAAATAAGACTCTTGTTTTCAAGAGGCATCCCTCCTTTTTCGTTTACGTCAACGATTATACCATAAACAAAAGGAAGATGCGCGGTTCATTGGCCGAAAGCCGAGGCGATCATGCGCACGGAACCATCGACGACACGGATGACCATTTCGGAAATATTCGCCCCCAGCTGACCGGCGGCGTTCTCCTGAATCTGATACATCGAGGCCCGGTGGACGGGCGGCTCAATCACTTCTTCCTGTTCAATCTGACGGTTGAATTCGTCGATCCGCTGCTGGATCGTGGATTCCGGCTGCTGCTGATTGAGCGTACTGCCGATACTGACGACGATTAAAATCAAAAAGGCGTCCAGAATAAACCGTTTCATTCGATCCCTCCGTTCGTTAACGCTTCGACTAAAATCTGTAAGGAATTGCGGACTTCCTCCGTGCTGTTCTGGTCCGTTCCCAATTCCAGCAGCACCATGTTCTCCGCCATATCCTGGTTGTAAACTGACTGCCGTTCAAAAACTGATCTCATTATACCTGGCATCACCTGGTTGATTTTGTCGGTTAATTGCCGGGAATGCTCCATGACGTGAGCGGCATTGGAAGATTTCATGCCGACCACAAACATCATCTTCGCATAAGTAACCCCGTCGCTCTCCAGAATGGAAGCGGAACGCGGCGCGGAGTCGCGGTGCAGGTCGATGACCAGATCAAAGCCGCCGTGTTCGGCAAACGTATCGTTGATATGACGGCGGGAAATCGTATATAATTGGTTGTATTTCAGCCCTTCCTCCTCCGCTTCACGCAGGAAATTCCCGGTCTGAAAATAAACATAATACCCCTCTTCTTCTAACATTTTCGCAAGCTCCATGCCGATTTCATACGTCGTCGTGCCGTCGCTGTACGTTTCCGACTGATGGGTGTTATAGATGTAAACGGATTTTTTCTCCGGTTTTTCTTCCTTTTCAAATTTCGGTACAAATGGCTCGTTGATCACAACCTCATCAATCCGTTCCACCGCCTGTTTGAAGTCCGGCAGCAGCGCCAGCTGTTCCTTGATTGAGATGCGGTCCAGGTCGATTACCGGATGCAGGATCGACTCCAGCACCGAGGTTTTATTCTGCGAAAGTAACTCGCGGAAGCCGGTAAAGAATGAAGTCATGACGAGAAAGGCCAGGATCAGCAGACATTTGAGTGTGATTTTCAGCTTTGTTTTCAAGGAAAAAGCCCCCTCTCTTTCCGCAGTTTATGCGGGGCAAAGGGGGCTCATGACTACATCTGAGCGTAGCGGGGATGAAGCACCTGATTGATCGCCGTTGAAATCACTTCCGTCAAATGCTTGACTTCCTCGTCCATTTCCTTGGGTGTCACGACCATCTGGTAGGATTCCTGATAATGGATATGTTCCATCACCTTTTCATAATCGCCGCATTGAATCGTCGAAAGAACCTGATCGATCAGCGCTTCGATGCTGACGACCGTTGCGACGCCGATCGCGACGACGGGCGCCTGCGCCAGTTCCTCGTTGAGCACTTTGCGGTGATTGCCGACCCCGCCGCCAGGCTGAATCCCGGTATCGCTGATCTGAATCACCCGGTTGATCCGCTCGATGGAACGGGTTGCCAGCGCGTCGATCGCGATCACAAAGTCGGGCTTAAACTGCCGGGCTACCGCCTGGACAAATTCCGCGGTTTCCAGACCGGTCTGCCCCATTACGCCGGGAACGATGACCGCGACCTCGCTGGTTCCCTGCGCCAGTTCTGCTTCGTTCAGCCGGTGCAGATGGGCGGTGACGATCACCTCGCGGGCCGCCATCGGGCCTAAGGAATCCGCTGTGATCTCCTGGTTGCCCAACCCGACGATTAACGCCCGGGTTCCCTGCGTGGGAAGTCCGCTGATGATTTGTTTAAGACAATCCGACGTCACGGCAATCGCCTCTTCCCGTTGGGATGCATCGTTCAGATCGTCCAGCTCGATCGTGACATACTCACCCGGCTGCTTGTCAATTTCCTCGCACGGATGATGGATTGAAATATGATGGGTTGTAATCCCCCGGTACGCTTTCTTCGTATGGGTAAAATTCTCATTGTCCTGTAAATCCAGCACTTCTTCATAGGCTAGATCGGTTCTGTGTTTGCGCATACGCTCACCTCGGACTTAGTATGCGCGGATCTTCTGCCGGTTATGCGCGGGTTTTGATCGGAATCAACCTTTATTTTTGCCATTCCCGCTTTGTTTCTTGTCACCTTTTTCCATTAGTGTTTGCATTTTCACCTTCCTTTTGTTATAATTCTTAAGGTATAAATGCGGAGGAGGTGTCAGAATGCCAAACATCAAGTCTCAGAAGAAACGTTCGATTACTAATTTAAAGAGAAATGCAGCGAAAACTGCGGAAAAATCCGCGCTGAAGACAGCGATCAAGGAAGTCCTGGTTGCGGTTGAAGCGAAGGATAAGGAAAAGGCAGTTGCAGCGTACAACACTGCAAATTCTTTATTAGATAAAGCCGTTACCAGCCATCTGAAGCACAAGAACTACACAGCACGTCAGAAGGCTCGCTTAGCGAAAGCGGTCAACTCTCTGTAAGATGCGAAAAAGATCCGGATTCCGGATCTTTTTTTATGGTTTGCTGCACAGCGGTACAAGTCGGAGACCTCCGCTCCGTCCCTGTCCGGCTTCTAAGCGCAAGGAAAATCCGCGGCCTGATCCTGATCGATCACCAGCTCTCCTTCTCCTTGCGGCGCTTCAAAGTCCTGAAGATATCCGTTGAGAATATCGTCGGTGATTTCAAACGCGGCATTGGCGTCGCGGCGCTGCGCCCGCTGACGCAGACGGCGGCGCAAACATTCCGGACTGGCTTTTAAATAGAGCAGCCGGGCCTGCCCGCCGGCCGCGGCAATCCGCTGGCGGTAAGCATCACGGTTCTTCCGATTCCAGAAACTAAAATCAATGACCACCGGCCGATGTTCTTGAATTGCTTTCACCCGCTGATCTTGCAGCTGGGCCTCGACTGCGGCTGAATACGCGGCATAGGCTGAGGCTGGATAATCCACGCCATACCGGCCATATTGCCGCCATACTTCCTCGTCAATTGACAAGCGCAGATACCCCGCGGCTTCCAGCTGCTTCGCCAGCGTCGTCTTCCCGGCCCCGGCCACGCCGCACATCATCACGACGAGCGGTTTCTGCGGATCCGCGTCCTGATGAAGCCATGCAAGAATCGCTTCCCCTTTCATTGGTTTCCCTTCTTCCTTTTCTGAATTCTTTTCAGCACTTCCCGGTCGTGGATGGATCTTCATTTTCTTCCGCGAGCTGCTGCTTAAAGTGATCAAGCGCCAGCGAATATTGGCGCAGCGACCGGGTCAGCCGCATCATTGGCACGCCCAGCGCAATCAGAAGAAGAAAGCGTTCCAACGTAAAATGACTGAAAACCACCAGCGCGATCAGCGCCAGGCAACCGCCCGTGATCCAAGGTTGTCCTTTGCGCAGCGACTGCATCCAGATCCGGTAGCTTTCCAAAAACAGTGCGTAGCCAATACCGGTCAGTACAATCCAGATTCCATCCGGCGACGCCGCGCGGGGATTGAAGAAGCTGGCCGTCAGGGGAATTGCCATCCCGATCAGGATTTGATAGAGCCATCGTTCGATCATCGTTTTCCCTCCATTCCAATCGCTTTGCGGAAATGCGGCGCATAGCTGCGGCTGACCTCCAGCTGCACGCCTCCGCTTAACACCAGCGTCAGCCGGCCGTTAAAGCTTGGGGCAATTTGTTCGACCTTTGCGAGATTGACAAGATAGGATTTGCTGATGCGGATAAACTGACGCGGATACAGCTCCTCCTGCAGCTGATATAGCTTGCGGTTGAGCTGCAGACACCGGCTGGCGGTATAAGCGAACGTTTCCCGCTGCAGTCCTTCGATATACAGCACGTCCGCCAGTGCGACAACATAGGTCCGTCCCTCATGCTGCCCGGTCAGTGTCTGCCGCTTTTCCTGCAGAAAATGATGATTGAGGAATGCGGTCAGCTCCGCCAGATCCTCCATCTGAAACAGAATTCCAATCGAGTCATAATCAACCCCTTTTTCGACCAGCGTCAGATCCAGCGCATCAAAGGGCTTCAGCTTTTCCCGCAGCTGGGCCTCATGCTCGGGTAAACAGATCAGTTTGATCATGGCTGCTTCACCAGCTCTATCGTTTCCTCATAGAACTTTTTCCCCTTCGCGTCGCTGACCCAGATTGTGATTTCACCGCGGACCACTTCCTCATCATCAAAGTTTACGCCCCAGCCTGAGGTACTCTGGCTTAATGTCAGACTGCCGCGGATCGTTCCATTGCTCGAGCTTTCAAGGACCGGCTGATCCTGCGCGTCAAACATTGTCATCTGATATCCCAGATTCCGAAACCGCAGCAGATTGATCCGCAGCGTATTCCTCGCCTGCACATCCGGGGAAGAGAAGTAACCATAGCCCGCAGTCAGATTGCGGATTTGGAAATACTGACCCTCGCCCGCAAAGACCGGAAGCCTAAGCGGCTCACAGCTCAACGTCTGGGTTTCAAGGACCGTATCGTCCTTGAGAACAGACCAGGTCACCGTCCAGGGAACCGGCCGGCGGGCGCTGAGATTCATTCCCGGCAATTCGCTGATGATCCAATAACTGCCCGGTTCGGTTCGTTGATCATCCAACGCTTCCTCCGTTTCATAAACGACTTCACCGCTTTCCGTCTCCGTGATCCGCAGCTTTATTCGCGTATCCGCATAAGCGTCGCTGACCGGATAAGCCAGGTTCAGTTTCAGTTTTTCTCCCTCGATCACGATCAGGTTGCTAAGATGTTCGTCCTCTGTCCGGTATACCCAGACCTGGGGCCGGGCATTTTTACTTTCGGACCGCACCAGCCCTGCCTGCACCCCTGCTAACAAAAGCGCTGAGATTATGACCAGCATGCCTGCCTGAATCGGTTTTAACTGCCGGATCCCCCGCTGCTTCTGCACAAAATAGAATTGTTCGCGGAAATCCAACGCCCGGGAATAAACTTTGTAGGCACAGATCAGCTGTAACAACGACTGCAGCGGCAGCCACTGCGCGTTATTGCGGCCTAAAAACGCGACCCCAAACAACAACGCCAGCCACCCCATCAAGCTCTCGAGCCGCCGGCGTACTCCGGCTTCCGCGGAATGGACCATAAACCCGGCCGCCGCACATTCATAGCTGATCAAAAAGACAAGCGGCAGCAGCTGTTTCATCACTTCATCGTCCCAGACCAGCTTCATCAACATTCCCGCCAGCAGCAGTAAGGCCGATCCGGCGAACAAGCCCTGGCGTAAACTGCGCGCCAATAAAACGAGACCCGCGGCGGCGGCCGCAAACATCAGCCATTGCAGCGGAGAAGCTGGCGAATCCCATTGAAAAAGTAAAAGTGCCAGACCTGCGCCAGCCATCACGATGGACTGCGGACTTCCGTCCAGCGGTGTTTCCTTGCCGCACGTCCCCAGCCGCTGACGCCGGGAAAAGGTTAAAAACACAAACAAGCCCAAGCCGAAGATGACCAACGAGATCATCAGCATCATTCCAACGCCTGCCATGATATCCCCTCCTTTAATTCATTTTTATTGTACCCGAAAGGGAAATTGTCCGCTACAAATCCAGCGTAAGCGGCCGATATTGATGCCTAAGTGGCAGAATGCTACCCCAACGGCCGGAGGCTGGATCTTAAGATAACTCAATCCTCATCCTTTCACAATCATTTCAGATCGCTGAAATAATGACAAGTGATCTTACGCCGCAAAAACTTTTTCGAATTCCGTTTGCGTTTTATTCAGCAGCACTTCGGCCACCAGGCGTGAGCCTTCCTTCTCCCACCGGGCCTGACCCTGATACTTTTCAGCGATCTGCGTGATGATCTTCGTTCCATTGCCCTGAATCAGCTTCTTTTTCGGCCGCGGCTGACCGCAGGAATTCACACAGCGGATAAATAACATCTGTTTTTGTTGGGTGATCGTTAAACAAACCTCCGGCTTCGCCGCACTCTCAGCGGCTTCCAGCGCATTTTTTAACAGGTTGGACAACAGCGTGTTCATGTCGAAATCATCGATACCTGAAAGTAAGGAAGCTTCAATCGTAATCTGAAAAGAGACAGCTTGTTTGGCAAATTGTCGTTCAAATGAGGCCAGCATCGCGTTGACTGACGGATTATCGCAGTAAATCAGGTTGCGGATAGCGCCGATCTGATCCTGCGCAGAGCGGAGTTGCTCCACATCAACCTGCCCGATCTGGGCCTTAACCGTTCGCCAGACCTCATCCATCACGTCCTGCTTTTCATACAACGTCAGGATCTGCGCCTGAATGCGCTCGTTATTTTCCCGTTTTTGTTCGGCATTTTCACGCGCCGCCTTCATTCGCAGCAGGCTGCGGATCAGGAAAAATGCCGATCCCTGCAGACACAGCCAGGATCCAATGAAAAAAGCGGTCAGATTCATCGTAATTTGATAAGCATAGATTAATTTATAGGAAAGCAGATAAATCCACAGCCCATGTACGACGATCAGCGGAATCAAGCGCGCCTGTTTCTGCCAGTCGATCGCGGGAAATACCTTGCGTTTCAATAAAATAACCAGACTGAAGAACAAGGCATTCCAAAAGTCCATCACCAGAAAACCTGCCGTGCTAAAGAACGAAGCATCCTGAAACGCCGCCTGATCAAAACCGCTGGCCGCAACCATGACCAGAATGGCCAGCATCTCGGAAAACAGGATGCATACCGTGTGAAAGATCATAGCGAACACCGTATTCATCCACGAGTCCTTCACCACGAATTTCACGACCAGAAGCATGAACATGATCGTCGTCAGCGTCCGCAGACTGTTGACCGCAAAGAACTCGTCAAAGACCAAAAACAGAATAAAATTAAAAATAAAGTTGATGACAATTGCCAGATACAGCTTGGGAAACAGCGTTTTTAACGGCTCCCGATGATTGAGAAAAGCGCAGTGAAAAGCTGCCCAGATCAGAAATAGGATCAAATGATTGAAATAGAAAAAAGGTTCGTTGTTTAACATGACTTCGCCGGCTTTCCCCGTTCCACGACGATCTCTGCCGTCGCGATATCCTGATCCAGACTGAAGCGGCGCACGCCATGGCAGCGGTGCAGAATTGCGTCCATGATCGCCGTTCCCTGACCGCTGATTTTTTTCTTTGGCTGCGGCCCGTTTTTTGCCACACGGTTGCGGCAGCGGATCAGCAGCAGTCCGGCTTTTTCCGCCGCCTGAAAATCAATAAACGGAGAATCGCTGAATTCTGCAGCTTCCACCGCGTTCTTTAACAGATTGGACAACAGCGTATTCAAATCGTACTCGTCCAAAATCCCGCTGAGACTGGATTCAATCTCAAAGGTGACGGCGATCTGCTTCTGATCGCACAGCTGACGATAATAATTAAATAATGCGTTGGCATACGGATTTTCACAATACAGTTCTTCACGCAGTTCCCGCAGCCGTCCCCGGAGCACCTGCAGATGGTCGATCTGCGCGTCCGGATCGTGCATTTCATGGAAAACCGTTTCAAGCCCCGCCTGCTTCTCCGCCAGTTTTTCCAGCTGCGCCGCCAGTTCCGCACTCATTTGCGTGCGGGTGTCCAGCTCTTGTTTTTTTCGCTTCTGCCGGATGATCCGGACAGCGCTGAAAAAGACGACAACGTCAGTCACGATCAGAAACCCCAGCGCCTGCGTCAACAATCCCAGACTGGCTTCCTTGATGTAAATCAGCTTATAGGACAAGATATACAGCCACAAAAACTGACAGGTGAAAAGCAGCGTACCGATCGTATAGTATTCTCCTTCGATCGAGCGCCTGCGTTTTTTTCCCAAGCTCAGTGCGGCTTTGAAAAACAACAGGCTCATTCCGTCCAGCAGCAGATAGGAAAAAATGTTCATATAGAAAGTGCTCTCATACGCGCTGCGGCTGAACTGCACGCCGATCAGCGTGATCAGCATCGTCACCATTTCCGCGGTGATTGAAAGCAGCTGCTGAGCAAACAGCGCAAATAACGTTGCTTTTAACCCCGGGCGCTTCACAAGGTAGATCACAAGCCCGATCACCGCAGCGGACACCGTCATGCGGACAACCGCATTGTCCTGCACCGATCCGGGAAGCGCGTAGATATGCAGCAGGACAAACACCGCCAGCGTGATGCTCAGATCCAACGTTAGATAATCGCGCCAGTAGCTCTTGCGGACCGGCAGGATTTCATTGTAACAATAAGCCCAGGTCATCATCAGCGGAATATGATTCAAAGAATAGTAAATGGAATTCGTCATTCTTCCGTCACCCCGATAATGTCCAACAAGCTGTTTTCCTGTTTCAGCGTTTCGATTTCCTTTTGTTTCTGCGCGAACTCTGCCGCCGGCAGCTCCATACGCAGCGCCGGCTCAAAGCACAAGGTTACCGGCGTTCCCGGACAGATTTCCGCCAGTTTCTGCAATCCATGCAGCAGTGCTGAGAAATCGAATTGTTCCGGAACCGCACCGCGGACGGTCAGCGGACAGGCCGGCTCATGAAGCTGATTGTACTGAATCAAGATATCGAGCATGACGTTGCCGGTCTTGTAAGCGGGCAGCTGGTGCTCAAATTGCGTCTTCAGCTTTTCCGCATACGCGTTCAGCTCCTCCGTCTTACCCTGTTCCTTCAGGATTTCCAGGGTAATCAGATGATTCGACAGGTCATGATAAAAATAACGGATATTCTGCTGCTGCATCACGGCGAATTGATAGAACTGATAATTCCGCTGGTTCAATTCGGTGAGCCGGCGCAGCTCCAGTTCTTCTTCGTTATACCGCATCACGCTGCGGATAATTCCGAAGATGCAGAAATCGCCGACCAGCGTGATCGCAATGGCCAGCGAGAGAATGATAAAAATCTGAACGATTGCCATCTCTTTCCGCACGCCGAAAACCGCGACGACTAAAACGAGCTGGCTTATAAAGAAGCCCGCCAGATAAAGCATTGTTTTCTTATTGCTCATGACTATCCCCTTCAGCGTCAACGGCCCCCAATGCCGTCCGCTGTCCCTTCCAAGCTAAGTGATCGTCAGTATCAGGAACTGACTTTATTTTTTCATTGTAGCGCAGTTTGAAATCAAAGTCCAGACCCCTGTCCTTTCAGAGCGGGTTCGCCGATGAGAGGACTGACCAAGGAACAAAGTCTGACTTCGATCATCTCCATCATCGGAAATTCAATCTGCAGCATAAGAAAAGAAGGACCGTAAGGTCCTTCCCTCTGCTTATTTAGGTTTAGCGGTTTAAAATCACCGCATTCATATCCTCGATCTGACGCAGGATCTCGCTGCGCTTATCCGGATCCTCAATCTGACGGGCAATCCGTTCCAACTTGGCTTTCCGGTAATGATAATATTCGATGAAGACCGGTTCCCGGCGTTCTAACAGAAACGGACCGTACTGCAGCTGGGCTTCGGTATAAACAACCGGCTGAGATGTCTTGCGGAAACCGACGATCTGATAGTAATGCCGGTCGTGCACCAGCTTCTCCGTGACAATTTCAAACCCGTGATCCATGATCCAGCGGCGCAGCGAAGCCACCTCGCGGTTGACCTGCACAAGAATCCGCTGAAACTGTCCCAGCCGTTCAAAATCGTTTTCCAGAATTTCCTTGGCTGTCATCCAGCCCATCCCGGCAATCACAGCGACCTGTGCATCCTGCGGCACTTTCTCCAGGCCCGGCGTCAGAATCAACGAAATCTGCGCCTGCAGCCCGGCTTCCACCACCGTCGCGCGGGCATGCTCCAACGGTCCGGTTCCGATATCGCAGGCATACGCTCTTTTGATCTTTCCGGAGGCAATCAGTTCCACCGGCAGAAAGGCGTGATCCGTTCCGATATCGGCGACGATCGTCCCTTCCGGAACACAGTCGGCAATCGCTTTAAGTCGGACGCTCAGCATAACCCTTAGTTCTTATCGACGAAATCCCGCAGCCGCTTGGAGCGGGTCGGATGTTTCAGCTTGCGCAGCGCCTTGGCTTCAATCTGACGGATACGTTCACGCGTAACGTTGAATTCCTTACCGACTTCTTCCAAGGTGCGCGTCCGGCCGTCATACAGCCCGAAGCGCAGCCGCAGCACCTTTTCCTCACGTTCCGTCAGCCCCTGCAGGACGTTGTTGATCTCATCCTTCAGCAGCTGATTGTTGGCGTACTGATCCGGCGACATCGCGTCTTTATCCTCGATGAAATCTCCCAGATGGGAATCGTCTTCCTCGCCGATCGGCGTTTCCAGCGAAACCGGCTCCAGCGCAATTTTCTGGATCTCGCGAACCTTGTCCGGCGTAATGTTTTCCATCTTTTCCGCGATTTCCTCAGCCGTCGGTTCCCGGCCCAGATCCTGCACAAGCTGCCGCTGAACACGGGTCAGCTTGTTAATTGTTTCTACCATATGTACCGGGATTCGGATTGTCCGGGCCTGGTCGGCAATCGCACGGGTGATCGCCTGGCGGATCCACCATGTCGCATACGTTGAAAATTTAAAACCTTTGGTGTAGTCGAACTTCTCGACCGCCTTGACCAACCCCATGTTGCCTTCCTGGATCAAATCCAGAAACAACATGCCGCGGCCAACGTATTTCTTCGCGATCGAAACGACCAGACGCAGGTTGGATGAAATCAGAATCCGCTTGGCTTCCTCATCCCCGGCCTGGATCCGGCGGGCGATTTCCGGTTCATCTTCCGGATTCAGCAGCGGTACCCGTCCGATTTCTTTCAAATACATCTTCACCGGATCGTTGATCCGCACATAAGGAGAGCTGCTGTAAGTTTCGGTGAGATCGATCGGGACTTCCACGTCCTCGACTTCCTCGTCAAAATCTTCCCCGGCATCTTCCGCCAGGAATTCCAGATCGTCGCCGATATCCTGGGTCATCGCTCCCGCTTCCGGAATCTCGATATTTTCCAGTTCTTCGATATCGTCGTCCTCGCTGATGTCGATGCCTTCCGCGGCGAACCATTCGTACAGGTCGTCCATGTCGTTATCCGTCAGATCGAGATGTTCCAGGGCATCCATGACGTCCTTCTGATAAACGACCTTGTCCGCAAGATAGGTCTTTTTGAATTCTTCCTTTAATTGGTCCAACGTTTTGTAAACTGGCATTTTTGTCTCCTTAGTCTTGGTGTTTTTCTTCATCAAGGTACCCCCTTAATTCTCTTTGCAGCTGCATCCGTTCATGGAGAAGGGCAGCCTGGCTTTCCGGATTGCTGATGCGCAGGATCTGTTGTTTCAGATCATTTATTCTTTCTTCCAGCATACACCGCTGCAGGCGGCGGATTGCTCCGTCCATGACCTCCGGCGTAAATTGTGGACACTCCCATTCTGAAAGATCCAGAACCTTTTGTCTCAGCGCTTCCTCGTCGATCGTACTGATGAAATCCGCTATCTGCAGCTGCGGATGAGACCGGCTGTAATCCAGGATCATCATCGCGAGCTGCTGATTTTCTTCATTCAGCAGAAAACCGAGTTTTTCTTTGAACATTTCTACCGCTTCGCGGCGGGTAAGCATTAGCGCAAGAATCAGGTGTTCTGCATTAGTCTTACCATCTCGCGACGGATTTAAACGAATCGGAACTGTTTTTACCCGGCCGGAACCGGAATTGTCGGATTTTGGGGCCGGCGCCGCGCCCGGATCAAGATGAAATCCGGTCAGCTGCTCCAGCTGATGGGCAAAGTTCTGGCGGTCGAATTCATCGCTAAGCTGTTTGATTTCTTCTTCCACCTTCAGCGCAAATTCTTTCTTTTCGGAATAGTTTTCCAGATCATAACGCGTCGATAGATACTGAAAGACAAATTCCATCCACGTCAGCTCCTTGCGGACCATCGCTCGAAGTTCTTCCGCGCCGTGCTGGCGCAGGATTTCATCCGGATCCAGTCCGGTCGGATTGCTGACGATGCCGACCTCAAAGCCGGCCTCGCGGGCCAGCTTCGCCGCCTTGTAGGTCGCGTTCTGCCCGGCCTTATCGCCATCATAACAAAATGTCAGATGCAGCGAGCATTGCCGCAGTAAGCGCAGCTGTTCCTTGGTGCACGCCGTGCCCAGCGTCGCCACGACGTTGTCCATTCCCGCCCGGGAAAAGGCCAGCACATCCGTGACACCCTCGCATAAAAGCACCCGCCCTTCCTGACGGGAGGGCTGTTTGGCGCGGTGATAATTGAAGACCGTATGACCTTTGACATAGACGTCGGTCTCGGTCGTGTTGATATATTTGCTCTGCGCTTCGGGATCCATACTGCGGGCCGTAAAGCCGATCGGATTACCAAGCGAGTCGTGGATCGGAAACGTGATCCGGCTGGCGAACACATCGTGCAGACCGCTCTCGTTCAGCCGGACGACATTCGCCGCGACCATGTCCTGCTCGTTGTAGCCTTTGGCCTGCAGAAACCGCAGCAGCTCATCGCCCGGACCGTTCCAGCCGATCTCAAACTTTTCGATCGTCGCCTCGTCGATCCCGCGGTTGGCCAGATACTCGCGCACCGGCGTTCCCGCCTGCGCTCCCAGCTGATAATGCGTGTAGCGGATCGTTTCCGCCAACACCTTATATAATGCGTCTTTCCTCGGATCGACCGGCGTTTTAAAGGCAGAAGGATCAAACGAAAGCTTGTAGCCGCTGATTTCCGCAACCTTCGCCACGGCCTCCGGGAAACTGACTTTTTCATAATTCTGAACGAAGGTAAACACATTGCCGCCGGCTCCGCAGACGAAGCACTTATAAATCTGCTTGTCCTGGGAGATCGAAAGCGACGGGTCGTGATCGTCGTGGAAAGGACAGACGCAGGCCATGGAACGGCCTTTTTTGACTAACGGCACATAGTGGCCGATGACTTCCGCAATATCCGCGCTGTTTCTGACCGCGGTGATTTCTTCATCGCTCAGGCGCATTCGTCATCCCCCCTATTCGTACCGAACGGATTCTGATCAGAATTTCAGCGACGCTTCAATATGCGCCTGCAATTCGCTGATCGGCAGCCGCACCTGCTCCATGCTGTCGCGTTCGCGCACGGTGACGCAGCCGTCCTTCTCGGTATCAAAGTCGATCGTGACGCAGAATGGCGTGCCGATAGCGTCCTGACGGCGGTAACGCTTGCCAATACTGCCGGCTTCGTCATATTCGCATACAAAGCTGTCGGCCAGCTGGGCATAGATTTCCTTCGCCGAAGCGGAAAGCTGCTTCGACAGCGGCAGGATACAAGCCTTGACCGGAGCCAGCGCCGGGTGCAGGTGCAGCACGACGCGGGTGTCCTTCTCATTGAGAACTTCCTCGTCGTAAGCGTCGCATAAGAACGCCAGCATCAACCGTTCCACACCGACGGCCGGTTCTACGCAGTACGGCAGATATTTTTCATTGGTCTGCGGATCAAGATATTCCAGAGATTCGCCGGAATGCTCCTGATGCGTTTTCAAGTCGTAATCCGTGCGGTCGGCAATGCCCCACAGCTCGCCCCAGCCGAATGGGAACAGATATTCAATATCGCTGGTGCCCTTCGAATAGAACGCCAGCTCTTCCGGCGTATGCTCGCGGAAGCGCAGACTTTCAGCAGTCAGGCCCAGGTTCGTCAGCCAGTTCATGCAGAAGTTTTTCCAGTATTCGTACCACTGCAAATCCTCGCCCGGCTTGCAGAAGAATTCCATTTCCATCTGCTCGAATTCCCGGGTGCGGAAAATGAAGTTGCCCGGCGTGATCTCGTTGCGGAAGCTCTTGCCGATCTGGCCGATGCCAAACGGCAGCTTGCGGCGCATGGAGCGCTGGACGTTCTTGAAGTTGACGAACATGCCCTGGGCCGTTTCCGGCCGCAGGTAAATCGTACTCTTCGCGTCTTCCAGAATTCCCTGGAACGTTTTAAACATCAGGTTGAACTGACGGATATCGGTAAAATCATGACTGCCGCAGTTTGGGCAGGCGATGTGGTTTTCCTTGATGAAATCCATCATTTTTTCGTTGCTCCAGCCCTCCGGCACAACCTTGCCTTCCGTCGCCTCCTCGATCAGATGATCGGCGCGGTGGCGGGTCTTGCAGTGACGGCAGTCCATCAGCGGATCCGAGAAGCCCTTTAAGTGGCCGCTGGCCTCCCAAACCTTCGGATTCATTAAGATTGCGGCCTGGATGCCGACGTTATTCGGATGGGACTGAATGAACTTCTTCCACCAGGCCCGTTTGATATTGTCTTTAAGCTCAACGCCGAGCGGACCAAAATCCCAGGTGTTGCTCAAGCCGCCGTAAATTTCGGAGCCCTGGAACACAAAACCGGAGTTTTTTGCGTGCGCGACGATCGTGTCAAATTGTTTCACTGCCATGATCAATTCCCCATTTCTTTATTTTTATAGACAAAGTTTATTATAGTACAAATCAGCGCTTTTCGTCAATTGGCTAAACGGTCCAGAAAGCGCCAACTTTCCAGCTTTACACCGCTGTGTAGCATTAAAAATTCGACCAGCAATTCCGCGTCTTTTTTCGTCCACGGACCATACGGCCGCAGCTGGGCAAAATGAACGAGCTGCGCCTTGTTGATCAGACGGAAACGTTTCAGCGCCCCGACCTCCATCGGCCGGGCATGCACCATCGCCGCGCACTCTGCGCACAGAAAACCGCCGTCTTCAACAGAGATCGTCTGCACCTGGGTGTTGGAGCACAGCACGCACTCGTCGACAACCGGCTCGATCCCTTCGGTTTTTAAGGCCAGCGCGGTAAACTGCGCTAAAATCAGATAGCTGTCGGCCTCGCTGTCCAGCCGGTCCAGACTGACGCTCAGCAATTCATAAAGCTCGCCGGCCGCTTCCAGATCGCTTTCTCCCTGTTCCAGGAGCTTGTCGGCAATCTCGCACATTACCTGGGCAATTGTCATTTTCTCCAAATCTTCGCGGATATGCCGGTGCGCCGCCAGAACGCGCGCGCTCTTTAGTGAAAACAGCGTGGCTTGTTCCTTGTAATCAAACATCAGCTCCGACAGCACAAACGGCATGCACGAAACGGCGTTCTTGCTCGCCATCTTGCGGATGCCCCGGCATACGAAGCCCAGCTTGCCATAGTCCTTCGACAGCACCGTGATCAGCGCGTCGTTTTCACGATAGTCCTGCTGCTTGAGGATCACCGCCTCAATCCGGGCTTCACTCATCCTCCAGCTCCGTCTGGATATACCCCAGCTGCTGCAGCTTGGCCTTCTTGTTGCGCCAGTCCTTTTCCACCCGGACAAACAATTCAAGGAAAATCGGTTCGCCCAACAGCCCCTGCAGTTCTTCCCGCGCCAGCGTGCCGATCTGCTTGATCATCCGGCCCTGCTTGCCGATGATGATGCCCTTTTGGGAATCGCGTTCGACCAGAATCATCGCGTTGATGATCAGATGCTCGCGGTTCTTGCGGATTCTTTCAATCACAACCGCGACGGAATGCGGCACTTCTTCTTCCGTCAGCAGCAGCACCTTTTCCCGGATAATTTCCGCCATGATGAACTGTTCCGGATAGTCGCAGACCTGGTCGGCCGGATAATACTGAACGCCGTCTGTCAAATCATTCTTGGTGACTTCGATCAGCTGATCCAGGTTGTTCTGCGTCTTCGCGCTGATCGGAATGATCTCTTTGAAATCCATCCGCCGCTGCCACGCTAGCAACAGATCGATCAGCTGTTCTTTTTCCAGCAGATCAATTTTATTGAGAATCAGATACACCGGCAGATGCATCTGCCGCAGCGTATTCAAAACGAATTCATCGCCGCTGCCAAACGGCACTGAGCCGTCGACGAGGTAGTAGATCAAATCGACGCCCGACGCCGCGGAGTAGGCTTCCTTATTCATCTGGGTGCCCAGCTCATGCTTCGGCTTATGAATTCCCGGCGTGTCGACGAAAATGATCTGCGAATCGGCATCGGTGCGGATCGCCCGGATGGAATTGCGGGTTGTCTGCGGCTTGGGGGAAATGATCGCGACCTTCTGCTGGACCAGGGCGTTCAGCAGCGTGCTTTTGCCGGCATTGGGCCGGCCGATCAAAGCGACAAAGCCGCTCTTCACGCCAGATCCTCCATGCCGAAGCTCATCGGAAGCAGCTCGGCCATCGTTGTTTCCATCGTTTCTTTCCCATTGGACAGGATGATCGGCGTATCGCTTTCCAACAATTCGCTGAGCACCTGGCGGCAGATGCCGCACGGCGTTCCGATGCGGGCGCCATCGCTGACGATCGCAAGCGCCGCGATGTCCGCCTTGCGGTAACCGTAGGAATACGCGCCGAACACCGCGCTGCGCTCGGCGCAGTTCGTCGCCCCGTAGGACGCGTTTTCAATGTTCACGCCGCGAAAGGTGCGGCCGTCCCTGCATAACACGCAGGCGCCGACATGATAGTTGGAATACGGCGCATACGCGGATTTCATCGCCTCAAAGGCTTCGCTGACTAAGTTTTCGTACATCGTTGTTTCTCCTGTTCTATCTTATTAGATGGCGGATGACGATCATCCCCCCGACGATCAGCGCCGCCAGGGATGCGCACAGCACCGCGCCCGCCGCCAGATCTTTTATCGTTTTAATGCGGTCATCCTGCCTGGGCTGAACGAAGTCGCACAGCCGCTCGATCGCCGTGTTCAAAATCTCCGCTGTGATGACCAGGGCCGCCAGCGTAATCACAAGCGCCCATTCCCAAAAGACGAAGCCCAGCCCCAGCCCGACCAGTCCGGCCAGTACCGCAAAGCCCAGCTGAATCGCCACGCTGCGGTCGTGCGCCGCCAGAGCCAGTCCGTTCAGCGCCGGCTTGAATTTTTTGATCAGCGCGCGCATTTACACCCTCGGCACCAGCGGATCCAGAATTTCATGCTGCAGATCGAACATGATCTTTTCCTCATCCGGCTGCATGTGGTCGTAGCCGAAGCAGTGCAGCAGCCCGTGTGTAAACAGGAAACAGATTTCCCGACGCAGCGAATGGCCATATTCTTCGGCCTGACTGATCGCGGCTTCCACGTTGATAAAAATATCGCCCAGTTCGACTTCCGCTTCCTCGATCAGCTCAAATTCATCCTGATCATCACATGCCGCAAACGAAATCACGTCCGTCGGCCGGTCGACCTGCCGGTAATCACGGTTGATCTCATGGATTTTGCGGGACTTCACGAAAATCACTGAAATGGTATAGTCGCCCTGCTTGTTTAAGACCTCCAGCGCATGCTCGGCGATCCGCTGGAAATCCGGATAATTTTCTTTCCATTGCTTTTCCCTTGTCTTGTTGACAAACGTACAGGTTATCATCATCTTCACCTCTTGATTTTGCATTGCTATTATAGCATAATTCAATAAGCAATGATACGTGCTTTACTCGCTTATTTTAAGGCTTTTGCTTAACTATTTATACATAGCAAAATTGTCCAAAAAAGCAAAGTTAGTAACAATCTAGTGACAAATATTAACAGTTTATATAATAAGGATAGAACTTTATACTTTATTTATATGAAGGACAAATGGAAGATTGAGCAACACCGGCAGCGGAAACTTGCAGCCGCCAGATTAAAAAAAGAACGGCTTAAACGCGATTACACAGAACGTGAGACAGATCACGATTACTGGCATTATAAGCAGCGCCACCCGGGGATAGTGATCCACGATTTGACGGGATTTGTTTTTAGCCGACTAACTGTCATTGCAAAGCTCGATCCTTATATCTCTTCCGACGGTATCAAGGATAATCGTTATCTCTGCCGATGTAGCTGTGGGGATATGATCAAGGTGTATGGATTTGAGCTAACCGGTAAGCGAGTGACGTCCTGCGGTTGTGACATACAGCCAAAGCAAAAGTTTAAGTACGACGAGGATCGTGAGATGCTTGATGAAGTTGAGTGGCTCTATCGCGTATTAAGCAAGACAAAATAAAAAGCCCCACCCTCCGGCATTGGAAGGTGGGGTGTTCGGTCAATAAATGCCAATAGATTTAAGCGGACTCTTTCAAATTTTCAATAATGACTTTCAATTTTCCCTTTTCATCGAGTATTTCCAGCAGTTTCATCAACTCATCCATAACTTCTTGAACAGCCTTACCGATCACTATATAATCCGTTTTGTTCTTATCAAAATAGTAAAGCTGATCTGCTTTTATGTAAGCATCCTTATGATTTGAATTTTCAACAAGCATATCATCAGATTTAATAAACAGATTTTCTATAAATCTAATTTTCTTTTCCTTATGCTTCTCATCTTTTATGGATGACATAACGTTAGCGACAAAATCATAAGAAAACCCGAAGATATCACCGCCTTGATCTTCGACCACAATAAAAGAGTGACGGAATGAACGATTTCCGTCCTCTGTTAAATAGTTTCTTACGACAATGATATCCCCAATTTCGCACATAAAACACACCTCACTTCTGTTTAGGATCTTGTTTAACTACTACTTTTTTTGTACCGGCAATAACTTCTTTACTCCATTTGATTGGTGTAATATCTTTTAAAGATTCTTTAGCTGCTACAACCGGTCGTTCCCTCGTGAAAAAGGAGCTAGGTAGACGTGACATACTAAATCCTCCCTTCATATAAACTCAAAAAGCATTGATCTTTGTTCAATACTTGCCGTTTACACTTATAATATATCACGTCACCACAAAAATGATAAGCTTTTTCATTAACTTCATACTGTGGTAACTAAACAGTTTATATACAGACAGACAAAAAATACCCCACCCTCCGGCTAAGGAAGGTGGGGTATTTGTTATTTAAAGGCCATGCTCCAGATCCGTGATCCGCTGCTCATGATCATCCAGCTTATCATGGATCCTGCGATGACTGTCGGAGTTTTTTACGGCCAGGTCATTGACCTCCTCGTGAGCTCTCTTTTTGAGGTCATCATAATCCTTTTGTAACCGATCGACGGTTACCGTTAGTTTTGTGATACTGGTATTGAGGTTGATCACCGGCTTGCCTACTGTAAAAAACAAGCCAACAACGGCGATCAGCACCCCTACCACTCCCCACTCCGTCATGGGGCTTACTCCTTGTTGGACAGCTGCTTAATCGTCTGGTTAAGACCTGTAGACGCCCAGCCGGAGATCGCGCCGATCATAATGGTTTCCGCTGACCAGTCACCGGTTGCCAGCGGCGCAAGCACCGCGCCAATGATCAGCATGGTGGCCGGAATGTACTTGTCTGGATAATGCTCCGTAGACTTAAGAGCTGCACCGATTGCATAGCAGGCAGCCAGCACCAGCGGCATTAAAAACTGAGTGATAATTTCTGTGATTTCCATTTTTAGTTTTCCTCCTCGTTTTCTCGAATCCAATAACAGTGCGAGTCATACTGGCAGTACCCGCGGATACCCTTATACTCCGCTTCTACCCATTGATACCCGTCTGGTTTGATACCAGGTAAAAACCGGATCAGCTTTGCAGTACCACCGATCGGGATCGTTGCCAAGATCTCACCAGACGCTCTGCTATTGGTAAAGGACAGCGTTTTGCGTACCCGAAGACCAATGGAGTCTACCACAACGGACATCCCAGCAGCGGGCTCTGGTGTAGGCTCAGGTTGTGGATCAGGCTCTGGCTGCTCCTCGATCTTGTAAAACGTCAGTACGTTTGGCAGCGCTCTACCGGTATAAACCATTTTAGCACCGTCCACAATCATCTGAGAGCTGCCACCGCTGTCCAGCATTGCACAGTAAGTCATCCCATAGGCTTTGGCAAACTGCCTGCAGGCGACACCGTTGAGCTTGCCAGAGACAACAGCAAAGACGTCAACACCGTCGGCATCACGCATGTGCAGTGTCTGAGTGTTGGCAGTTGTGTACTTAGACTGACCGGAGCCGCTGGAGACCATCGTCACATCCTTGCCATCCAGCAGGACGATGCACGCTGGGCTGTAGCCGACCTTGACCTCATCCCCCGGGTACTCCCAGCTGGCCAGATCGCCGGCGATCAGCTTGTTATCCTTTGTCACGACAACATCAAGCCACTCGACTTGATCTGGCCGGCCGTCTGCGGTAAATCCCTGATGACGCCCACAAACAGTGCCCCTGTCGGATCCAGACATGACAAAGTAGCTACAGTTGACCTTGCAATGATGGATGTGATCATCGTCGATTTTGTCAATAGTCTTAAGCACCTTATCCCCGCCGGCTGACATCAAGCCGATCTCCTGATCGTCCTTCCGCTTGTAGACGTGGATTGTCTGGCCTTGCCAGGCAATACTCTGATACCCTGGTTTTAAATACATGTTAGCTCCCTCCTCATACATTAAAAAAGGACACCTGAGCCAGTGTGTCCACGATCCGCGGTACATCGCCGCGGTTTTATCTTTGAATTGTGACTTGACAACGCAACCGCCGATGGATCCCCATCGCTTAGCTGTGGCCTCGATGACCTGGCCGTTGCCAATGTATATCCCGATGTGCCCACGCTGCCAAACCAGCAGTCCTGGGATGTCTGGGATCGTGCTGATCGAGCCTTTGTCCGTCGCTCTAGCGTACATCTGATCGGCATTGATATCCGGTGCTGTCTTGCCATAATAACCGGCGTTACCCGGACCGTAATCATGCCATAAAAAGCACTTGATCAATCCCACACAGTCAAACACTCGGCGGCCCGATGAGTCATATCTACCGATCCCGCCGAGCTGGTAGATGGTTTTACGGTTAAGCTGCTGCTCAGCCCATTGGCAGAGGTCAGCATCTGAGGTGTAGTCCATGTTATCCCTCCAATCTTTATACTTCGACCCTGACACTTATCCCGCAATCAAGCTGAACAAAATTGTTATCTCCAAAATGTAATACAGCTTTGATCTGCCGAACCTTAAACGATGGATCAAGGTTTGTGAAACTTTTAGAGATGGTACAATCGCGGTTTGTGCGATATAGGCTCTGGGTAAATTGCTGCACCCATGTATCACCGATCAGAAAATAAACTGTTAGCGTCTGAGTATCACCAGCAGTCGCCCCGCCATTGTAAATACGCGAGGTAAAGTTGTAAGTAATCGGTATCGCCTCCGGAAATTCTGGCGACAGTAATGTACGCGTGCCTCCTCCAACAGTGCTGCCAGTTGAGCTAAAAGTAGCTGCTACACGGGTTGGCTTAATCTTGGTGATCAGCTGCTTAATGCCTGCAGATTGCCCCATGCCAAATAGCATTACCGGCCACCTCCAGTCCGCTCGAGCCAAGCAACGATAGTTGGGCTGCCTGAAAATCCCGTGATCGTTTTAAGCTCCTCGAAATGTAATCCATCAGTACCGAAATAAGCTGGAAGCCAGAAAACACCTCCGCTAACTTCAGTTAGATGCCAGTTACCAGCCATTCGGGTATAATCACTCAATAATGTTTTATTACCCCCGGTCGCATACATAGTACAAGACCCGTAACTCGTCTCACCCGTGCGAGAGGTCTCATGTTGATAGTTAGACATTTTGATCGCGACGGGGATGACATTAGCAATTTCTGCTTTAGCCAAGCTTCCGAATTTAAGCTTATAGCCAGCTGGAATTGCGGAATTACCTCTACTTTTAGAGCCCCCGAACAGCATGTTCGACACCTCTTTTCCGACGGTTTTTCGAGTTGGCGAAAAGGTTGAAAAGTCCCTTAACAAAAGGCTTTTTAGGAGATTTAAGCGCCCCACCCCCGAATTTTTTAACGCTAAAAAAGTAAGCTGATAGCCTATACCATTACCGCCAACGCTGCCACTAAACATCTCAAATCTGATCGCTTTGATTTTGCTGTTGACATTTAAAACAGCGTTTTCACCACCGATAACCTCGCTGTTTGAGATTGAATAGATTGTCCGTTGAGTATCATCTTCGAGCGTCACTTTGACTGTTACCGTCGCTTTGTAGTCGTTGTAGCTGCGAAACCACGACATGTAAACCTTATCAACATAAACAGGTCTGTCAAATGTCCTCGATCCACTTACACTGCCCGGGGATTGCCTTGCGTCAAATAAGTTCACGACTTCGTACTTGATCCTTTTCTTGTCACCACCGAATAGCATTATCCCAACTCCTTCCAGATGATGTTATTAATTACAACGTTTTCGCTGGGTTGCTCACTCACATAAAATCTTATTTTACCGGCCATTGTGTTACCTCGCTCTATCACTCCATCAGAAGCAGGTTCCACCTCATAATCGGCTGTACAGGTGTCAGTCATGCCCGCAACTGTATAGTCGCTACAAAATGGGTAAAAGCTCGCATAGCTATCTATGTTGGCTACGAATGATGCAGCTGTTAAGGTGACGTTACGAATCACATGTTCGTCCGTTAAGCCATCCAGCTTAACCTTATCTGCAGCCGACATAAGACCTGCTTTTGA
Organism: Holdemania filiformis; assembly: GCF_003459085.1. Classification (NCBI taxonomy): domain Bacteria; kingdom Bacillati; phylum Bacillota; class Erysipelotrichia; order Erysipelotrichales; family Erysipelotrichaceae; genus Holdemania; species Holdemania filiformis. The sequence goes on from NZ_QRUP01000001.1 coordinate 168,816, forward strand.
TTGAGTGACATTACCATACGTTGTATTGGTGTCTATGTCTCCAATCAATTGGTATGCTGTCCCGTCATAGACAAACTCATGAGTCCTGTTAGCAGCCAAATATCCTGCACTGATTGCAGATCCACGATACTGGATCGCCTTTGCCCCGCTGCCGTTGACGTTAAGCGTCGGATTAGCTGCGGTGTTGGTTACCGTAAACTTAACGATGATCCGCGCGCCAGTGACTAGCTTAAATCCCGTGCAGGCTACCACTTTAGCTACTGTTGCCGCTGCGGTACCGCACGTACCGTAATGCGCAATCGCTGATGCACCATTAAAGTCAACTCCGTCGATCGTGCGAGCTGTCTGCAGCTTAACCGCCGACGTTGCAGCCCCACCCGCAGAGCTGCTGCCCGCGTAATTGTCAGGTACAGAATCCTCAACCTTTTTTAACGCAGCATCGATCTGATCCAGACCATCATTGATAACTACAATGTCAGCCGGCTCACTTAAAGCGGGCTTAGTAAATTTGTAGTTTGTTGTTTGTGTTGCCATAAAATCACCCCTTTATTTGCGCCCAGGTCGCAGTTTTAATCTTATCCCAAGTGGTCTTGGCAAGTTCCGTCCAGGTCATTTTTGACGTGACCTCAACGGACACCTTAAACTGCTGACCGGTAGTAAGCGTTGTCGGTGTTACCTCTATGTTGCTCATTGTCAGCATCGTACAATCACCCCGAATCTCGCTTTGATATCCTCAATGCCTATCGTATAGGTAAATTCCAGCTGATATTTGCCCGGATCAGCCGGTGCCAGATACGCATAGAGGATCTGTTTCTGTCGATCAATCTTACAAACATCGCTTAAAACCACAACGCCGTCACGGCTCAGTTCAAATGATGCCTCTTTGATGTAAAATGGCTCGCCAGTTACGCTTTTAATTCGGATCCCAGCGTATTTTTTCTCACCGATGATGTAGTTCATCAATCCACTCCTCTCTGTATCCCTGGCCAATCAGCTCCGGCACAAACTGCAGCGGCATCATCTCAACCTGCAGCTTGCTGGAGTCAAACGTCAACAGGTAGGTCGCGTAATAGCTGACGTTGCCAGCTTCATCTTCGGCATAAAGGTCAATGACCAGTTCGCAGGAATCAGGAAAAGGGATCGTGGCAGTCCACAATCCCTCTGATATCCTATTAAACTCTACATAATATAGGCCGGCGTTACCGTAAACCCGGGTGACCATTAGGCATCCGTGACCTCGACACTAATGGTAATCGTACCGCCCGTATTGACCGGATCCGGTGTTACCGTGATCGTGCCAAAGACCGGAGCAACCGTATCCAACACAACCGTGCGGGTAATCTCGGAGTATTTGCCTGCGGCATCTGTCGAGCGTACAACGATGGAGTTGCTGCTCTCTCTAAGGGTCAGGGCCTTGCTAAAGTTACCACTGGCATCAACTGTGATCGCACCCTGATCCGTACCGTTGAGTGTGATCTTGACTGTGACTGGACTCGATGTCGCATCGGAAGTCGTACCAGAGATCGTGCAAGCAGACTTATTTGTCGGTGTGGTCGGCTGATTAACGGTTAAGGCTGGCGGTGTTGTATCCTGCTTGTAGGTCACGCTGGCCGTTGTCGATGCATTGCCATCATTATCACTACAGCTTGCAGTGATTGTGTGGCTGCCGTCGGTTAGCGCTGTTTTAGGCGTGTAGCTGAGGTTAACCCCACCACTGACATCCGTCAGCGTATAATCAGCTGCAGCTACAGCAGTGTTGTCAACCTTTAAGACGATTGACGATTTCAGCACACCGGATCCTGCATCTCTAAACTGTACCGTGATTGCTGGCTTGTTTGTGACCACAGTTGAACCGTTTGTCGGTGCAGTGACTGCTGCGGTAGGCTTAACGGTCTCCTTAACTCTGATCGTCTTTGACGTGTCTGACTTGGTGTTACCCGCGACATCGGTTGCTGTAAAGGTTAAGGGGTAAACATGGTTTTCCTCCCCCCATGACGTTGTGCTGGGTGCTGTGATTGTTGCCTCATATTTTTTTGATGTTGCGTTGTAGGTTAAATCGTAAGTTTGGCCATTAAGAGCCACCTTTACACTTTTTATTGCCACAAGATTTTACTCTCCTCTCATAATCCATAAAGGACATCGTGCCAAGTTTTGCTTTTTAGCTGCTCCCAGGTATTACCGCTTTTTACCTCAATCCACAGCTGATAAGCGTACTCGATCACCAGCTTGATATTGGCTGGGATCGTGTCATAGATGGAGGTGTACAGCGGCGTAAGATCTGGCAGCTTCTCCAGGCCACGATAAGTAATCCGCACGACGTAAGGATCAAGATGCTGGGTAATGGATACCGGCACGCCCAGATAAGCCTCAACGATCCGTTTTAGAGTGTCAAGATTGATTGGCGGCTGACTCATAAACTTAGCACGGATTGCCTGGCGCCGAGACTGCAGATCATCCTTAATTGGACTAGCGATCTCAAAGATAGCTTCCCAACGCTGCACAGTCTCGGCATCCATTGACATAATGTATCGATTATCCACAAACTGCCGCAGCAGCTCATAATAATGGCTCATATCAATATCAATCACACTGGCCAGAGCTTTGATCTCCAGCAGCTCCCTATAAAGCTCCGGCAAATACTCTTGATAAGTCTTAGCCGGCTCAAGCCGCTCCATCAGCCTGCCTCCTGCAGTGTGATCGTGCCGATGACTGGCACCTCATACGACTGCGCTGTTTTATCTAATGCCAAGTTGGCTGCAGCACCATTGATCTGTACATTAACTGCATCCAAGATCCCGGAGACATTTAAAATAGCCACGGTAACGCGACTCTGGAAGATGGTTGACTCGTCAAACGGGATCGATTCAATGTAAGCCTTAATCTCGGTAATCGCTTTTTGCCTTAGGAGCTCAAAGCTCTCACCTGGCTTAATCCGCAGGCTAGCCGTGATATCGATCACCTTGTCTTTGCTGGTGGATACGGTCACAACGTGCCCGATCGGAGCCAGCCCACCAGTAGGATCGTCAGCAGGCTGGAACAGATCTTGGACTTTTTTGATCAATTCCGCGGAAGCTGTGCGGCCGTCAGCGTTGCCAATCATCAATAAAACCGTACCGGGTCCGCCCCAGATCGGAAATACTTTGACGGATCCGACGCCCTCGATTGCCAGCGTTTTCTCCTCATAATCTGCCACATTTCCACCAAACGGCGATCGGCGGACATGATCATAATAGCGCTCACGCAGCGAGTCATCCGTCTCAGCGTCAGCGCCCTCAAGCAGCACTTCTCCCAGTTCTGCCCGACCTAAATTGTTGATATTTTGGATCGGCAGCAGATCACCCTGATACTGGTTGCCCAGGATCCCAGCGATCTCTGCCTCAGCTTGATAAACGCCAGCATCAATCTTATCCGTCACGGCAAGTGTAAGATCATTAATCCTAAACCGGCTGCTGATCGGGATCTCCAGAGGACTCCCAATGTTATCGTAAGTCCTGATAACTCGACGAGCTTTGACAGCCTGCTTGCGCTCCACACCAAACTGGCCGACACATCGATCCAGCCAGTCCTCAATCGCCGTATCTGGCAAAAACAGATTCATGAGCCACGTAAGCAGCCAGTAAGAGCGTGATAGCTCAAAGCAAACAGGGGCGAGTGTAGTGTAAATGACGCTGCCCTCGCGCTTGTCATATCCATCTGGGACACGACTTAGCGCGTCGTCCAGCAATGTCTGGTAATCATAATCCTTCACTCAAACCCACACTCCTTTTCTCATAAAAATCTCCGTAAATTGATGTGACTTTAAATTTGACTTGCAAATTCTCGTCTACTTTATCAATTACAAAATCATCAACTTCGATGATCCGCTCGTCGATCATCAGAGCCTCACGGATCATACGACGGACATCTCCGAGTACATAATCCAGAGGCTTGCCGATCAGATCCTGTAGATCGTGGCCAAAATTTCGGCTGTAGATCTCATGCTGGAATCGTGGCACGGAAAGCATAATCTGAACAGCCTGCTTAACTGAGTCCAGCTCATCCACAAGCCCGCGGATCCTGCCGCTGTCTTGATCCACCTTAAACGTTTTTGCTTTATACCTCATGGCAGCCTCCCAACGATCGCATAACGCTGACCGCCTTGCTTTTTAATTACAACCACCCGAGATCCAACTGGCAGCTGATCGTGCAGCGTGATTGTTTTTTTGACGTCGTCAATTGTGATCTCTACCTGCCGGTCTGTGTATTGATCAGGCAGATCAACCATACTCGCAGGGATAACAACGCCAGTTTTCTCGATCCGGATCCCTCCGGATTTATCAATCAGCGTTGCATACAATAAGTCACTTAATCCTGCATTATCCATGTAGGCAGCAACTGCTTTTTTGATCGCATCATATAAACTCGCCATATCACAAGCTCCCATCTATGACCAGCGTCAGATCCATCGTGTGGATCCCGTTAGACCACTTGTGGACAGCTTTATCTACGATTGCCCACAGGTCTATCCCGCAGTCATTTAAGATCACACGGACGCCGCTGCCCCCCCTCACACGCACATCGCCTAAGGCAGACATCGTCAGTGTTACAGTCTCTCTGTTTTTTAGCTTAAGCAGCATATTGGCTTTGTCGATTAGCTGGGCGTCGGACCCTGACGTCACTTTTTCAAAGTGCTGCAGCACGCCCCACTTGCCGATGTTGTTGCCATCCCGTGCGATGTAGATGTCCCGCTTGCCGGTCTTTTTGTTGTCATAAGCCAGCTTGACCTGGTTGTAGGTGTCCGAGTCAATGCTGACCTCGTACTCATACTTAAAGCCCAACGACTGCTCCCCAACAATGAGCGGCAGCCGCATGTCCAGCAGGTCAGTCAAAGCCAAGGCACCAAAGCGATCGTACAGACAATAATAGTAACCATTGGCCATCAGATTATCTGAGATTGACTGATACGCCATGTCCAGATAGGTCTGATTATCAAAGAGATAATCATCCAGCGGGATCACACTGTTGGCCAAGCCGGCCACCCGCAGCTGCAGGTTGGCCGCGATCACCTCAACAAATTGTGTCAAGCTCATTTGCTTGCGCATGACCGTGTCCTTAGCCTTAAGATACCGTAGCTGATCATAAGCGGTCACCTGGATCCGTCTATCCTGCGTGCGTCGGTGCGCAAAAACCCGGCCGGCAAACATGTCAGCACCCGGGCTAAACGTTAAATATGATCCATTGGATGGAGCGAGATCGGGTAGGATCGTGAACTCCAGCTTGCTCGCTCCGTTTTTCCAACAACTGGTCAATGTGACATTACCAGCGATGTTTTCGATATCCTTTACCCCGCCGCTCTCTATAAGCAAGCTCATCCGATAAACACATCCAATCCCCAATTAACCTGATAGCGGTTCTTCTCTTCCTGACTTTCTTCTTTTTTATCTGGAAGATAAGTGTATTGAATCGGCTGATCCGTCCGCTCAAGGTAGTCACGTATAGCTGAGTCATCGTAATTGTATGGATCATAGGTGTATTGGATCGGTGAGTCACTGGCTACGATGTAAGAGTCGCCGACAATCTCATTGGCTTTTTTATCCCCTGGAGGACCGCAGATCACGTGATCCAGGGCTGACCACTTATCCGCGGAAGTCTTCTCGTTGTATCCACTGCCTTGTACCTTTTTAGGCTTAAGCACCGGGATGATACCCGGCCGCTGGATATAGGGGATCCCGGTCTCCTTTGCCTTGGCTTCTACATACTCAACGAGTTTCAGCCCGGCTTCGTAGCAGCCATCTTGGACTTCTTTCTTTTCGAGCTTTTCAATGTAAATTAGTGCAGAAACTCCGTACTCAGTCCCATTGGAAATTACCAAGCGCTGCTGGGTGCCGTTTTTGATTTTATCCTCCAGGTAGGCGATCACCTCAGCCGGCGTTTTAAAATTATCACCGCCTAGATCGTTGTTGGCTAAAAGCATAAAGTCAAAATTCCAACGTTTGAGGCTCGTGTCCTCCAGCTGCGGGACATTGCCTTGACCAATCACCGCGTACTCCTTGACCTTACGCTCCAGGCTGTCCACGACGGTCTCTGGATTGATCGGTAGCTGCAGATCACCGATAAAAATTGAGTAGCTCATCAATATGCCCCCTCTGCCTCGTTGCTGATCATCGCTGTCAGCTCGTTGGCCAGCTGATCGGTGATGCCGTTGATATCTGCAGTCTGATTGACTTGACCGATCGTCACCTGCATCTGAGGCGCCAGGGTAGCGGTACTAAACTTCGCAACGTAGTCCCGGTTGGCAAGATCCATCAGATATTTAAGGTTATCCTCCTCAATCTGTACATCACCAGACACGGAGATCGGTTCATCGTTGGTAACGTTGACGTCCAAAGCTTTAGATGCCGCGAGATCCTTATTGAGCTGGTCATAGTTAAGATCTTCGGCAAGCGCATTTTTTGCACCATTAGCTTGAGATGTAAAGTAGCCTAAGAGCGCCGCTCCACCAGCCAGCAGTCCTATAAAAAGCCCCAAAGGACTAAATAGCAGAGTCGCGTTTAAACCCATGACTGCTTTTTGTGCAACGCCTGCCATTGCGGCAAAATAGGCCTCTTGAATCGCGGCTAAGCCAGTGGCAATCTTTAGCGCTACAAAAGCACTGGTCGCGAAAATAAGTACTGGAACTAAGACCTCAGCATTATCCACAACAAAGGCTAAAGCGTTCCCTACAAAGGTTGCCCCTGCTGCGAATAAATCAAAGAAAGGCTGAAACTTACCAGCGTCCAGCATTTCCTGCAGACGGCCGATGATGTTTAATACTGGCTGCATCGAGGTCGTCATGTTTTCACCAAAAGCGTCTTTTAAATTGGAAGAAAACATATTGAGCTGCACCATCAGGTTGCCTGTATTTTTATCGACGACGGACTGCGTCGCGCCGAACTTGGCCATCTGCTGATCAATGTAATCCAGTCCGCCAGAGATGTCTCCAGTATCAAAGTAATTGCGCAGCGTCTCGCCACTTAAGCGGATGCCAAAGCGATTACGCATCGACATGGTGTCGCCCTCCAGTGCCTCTTTTAACGCAAAGACCGCGCCCTCAGAGCCTTGTGTTGGATCCTTGGCATACAGCCGCTCTGTCATTTTAAATAACCGCGTCATGTCGTCCAGGTCACGGGATACCGTGTTAAACGCGGTAAAGCCCTTGGCCAAATCAGTACGACCTAATGCGCTGCTCTTGGCATAATCGCCGATATACTGATAAATCCCGGCTCCCAGCTGATCATTGCCAACCAGTGCCTGGATCGTGTTGCTTTGCGCCTGCTGCGTTGCTGCGCCCTGGATCCCGGACCACATCAGATCAAAGGCTTTTTTGACGGCGTAACCGATGGACACAAAGCCCATCATCTTTTTACTGATCTTGTCCAGAGGGTTAATGACTTTGGACTCCATCTGTTGCGCATTATCGCCCACACCTTTGATCGCGTCTTTCATTTGCTCGGTGGCCTGATCAGCCCTTTGCGTATTTTTAACGATCTCCATCAGAGCTTTTGAGTATTTGTCATCCAGAATAAATGTTGCCGATAATGGGACTGCTGCCATCAGTCATGCCTCCTTTCTGCGATCTTTTTGTTTTCTTCCGCAGCCACAGAAAGGGAAGCGTAAATAAACGCTTTCTCCTCTTGCGGCATCGCCGCCAGCTGCCCAGGCGTAATCTTAAGATTTTGCAGGACGACGTGGGCGAGCGCCATCTCGCCGCCCTGCCTGATCAGTTTTTTGCTTCTTCGATTTTCGCATTCAGGTCATCATAAATTCCGGCAAGCTCAAAAACTGCATTCCGCAGCTGCGTGTACTCGCCGATCAGCAACATGCGCATTAGCAGCTCACGTTCTCCCAGCACGCCGTAGGCTTTCTGCAGCTCAGCATTTTTCAGATCCGGAAACACGACGGCAGCAGCGATCATGTCCGCTTGGTATCCAGAGTTATCAAAGTCCTGGGATCCGTCCTTTTTAGACTTTATATTTCGTTTCATCATTTCCTGAGCTTCATCAGTTAGAATGGGTCTAATCTCAAAGGGTACAGGCTCGCCATCCTCGCCCAGAAATCGGTCAGAGATAACAACCTCTTTGTTTCGTACCTGCTTGGGTTGTAAAAATGCAGCTAAGCTTTTACTTGTCATAGTGCCTCCTTAACGTGACAAAGCCGGCCTAATAAGAGACCGGCTTTTTAAATTTATCCAAAATATCGTAGTCGCCAAAGATCAGATCGCTGTCCTGCGGGGCTGTCTCACTGGCCGCTTCCTCAATCGCAAGCAGCGGGATCTTTTTGAGGATACAGTGATACAGTACAACCTCTAGCCGGCCAACCTCCGAGGCTGGATCGTCATGATAGCCCTGGATCGTGATTGATGGAAAGACACCGGTCTTTTTGTATTCTGCCAGTAGGTCGATAAAATCACTGGTCATGTGATAAAAAGACATGCTGCCAGATCCTTTAAGCCCAATCGCTCGACCTTGTTCCATTCGACTGCCAAGTAGCTGCTTTTCCCATGTCTTTACTTCTACGGTGGCCGAAAGCTTGGATAGTTCAAACAGCTTGCGATTTTGCCCATTGATCGTAATGTATCCCGCACCCTCGGTGCACATTGGGATGTTTTCAATGCGTGTTTTTACGTTTGCCATTACTGCACCTCCACATCAATATAGATCTTGTCTACGGTATCCGTTGGCTTGACTGCCAGCTGGATATGCACGGAGTCTTTATCCGTCAGGGCCTCGACCTGGATATCCTCTGCGGCGTCAAAGTCTTCGATCGCACCGCTGGCCTGCAGCCCGTTAAGATACTCTGCCAATGTGCCTTTAAGTAGATTGCGGCCGTCCTTGTTGTTTTGTACCTGCCCAATGTAATTGGTCTCATAGATGCTGATCACGTCGCTGTGGATCGCATCGATGACTCGGATCACTTTGTTTTTGCGGTAGTCCTTAGGTTTTTGATTGTATGTCAACAAGGTATTGATATCGTACTCAATGACAATACCTTTACGCCGCACGCTAAAGACCAGCTGACCATCCAGGATTGCCTGCTTAATCTGATCATCCGTCAGCCGCGGGCTGCAGTCTACCGCACCGTCTACTGCCGCAAAGGTCAGCGATTGCGTACTGCCAGCGGCTGCACTAGCACCAGCGACATAAGCACAGGCGTCCTGCGCGGTCACGACAGTGCCATCATCCAAGACAAAACCATTTTTTACGCTGATCACTGCCTCGTTATCCGACCGCATGTTTTCAAGCACCGCTTGCATCAAGTGGGACTCCGCGCGCTCAGCTTTTACAAAATCGACAATCTTATTTTTGATTGACTGATCGGTGCTCGTGCAGGTAATGATGTTGAAATCTTTGATCTTAGCTGCAGCTAAAAAAGAATCATAGTCATCAGCAGCAGCTGGAGTATCGGTAGCTCCCGACAAACGAACTGTCTTGTCCACCAGCGTGCCCGATCCCATAATCGTGATAAACTCATTGGCCACAAAATCTGCTGCAGTATTAACGACCTGGACATCCATCTCCTGCGTGTCCAGGTAGGTGCTGATCTGATATCCAGTCTCTAATGCCTTAACCTGGACGCTGATATCATTGCCCCGAGTGCCCTCGTAAAGAGCGGTTGCTGTAATCCCAGCAGCCAATTCACCGGTGGCTTTGGTACCGCCGCTAAGCCGGTACACAAGCGCGGTCTGAGCGTTTTTAAGGATCAGCTTAACTGGCAGCATGGCACTGTCATTAAGCTGATAGCCTAGCTTATACAATGGGCTCTGATCCTGTTGGATCTCTGTAAACCCCAGAGCGCCCCAGTTTAAGGCAAGTGGGATTGCAACGGCACCGAGATTATCCCTAGTCAATGCCGTCAGCTCAGCATTGATGTTAACGTAGACCCCCGGCCGGGTTTTATTCGTGTTCATCTTCTTTCACTCCTTCCTCGAGCGATAAATCTTGCATAGCCGGATCATCGAGATCCAGCGCCTGCCGGATATCCAGCATAAACTGGATGTGCAGGACTTTCTGTTCACGATCATAGCTGATCGTTTTATTTTTAATCCACAGCTGCTTATCGTTAAGAATCAGCTGCCTAAACGGTAGCCCAAAGGTGTCCTGAACCTGGTAGATATCATCCATAAAGTTAGGCTTGCGGTCATCAGGCAGGTAGTCGACCACAAAAGGGATGCCGCGTCTGTAGAAATCTTTTAGACTGGATACCTCGTCGATCTGCAGCGTGGTAATAAAAAAGCAAGGCAGTTTGATGTCTTGCAGTACGGGTCCATCATAAATTTTGACGTCATGATAAAGAGATTTTATCCAAGACGCGATTGCTTGTATCAGATCATAAACCATGTTTTGCTTTGACCCTCCTCAGCTCTGCATCATAAATCCAGGGCAGTGCTCTCTCCGCAGTTTTTACTGCTGATTCCAAAAAGAGCTGGCCGGGGACCCATCCTATGTTAATCCGCTCCCCATCTACTACCTTTGTAATGTGATGTCCATTATTAACATAGATAGCATAATCCACATTGTTGGTCAGATACTTTTGCACCTGATCCTTACGGACATAAGTACGGCTTAAATGCCATCCACGCCGCAGAGTGCCGCCCTGGCGAGTTACTGAGGTTGTAAAATGGACGTGTTCCCCTTTAGAGGTAGTAAAATCAACCTCTTTGTCATAACTACCTACTGGCGTATTTTGCACGGCGGATCGCTGCATAACATCCATAGCCTTGTTGACTACCTTTATCTGAGACTCTTTCAGATCTACGTCCAGCTTTTTGAGCGTTGCGAGAAACTCTGCAAAAATGTTATCGCTCATACATCCGCCACCTCCTGGCAGGTCACCTCCAAGTGGCTTCCGTATCGGATCGCTTTGCCCGCAGTCAATACATAAGTCAGCCCCTGCTTGGTCACGATCAGCCGATCACCCTGCTTAATCTCAACCTCTGGCCGCAAAAAAACTTGGAAAACATTGACCACTTGATATCGACCAACTCCATCCGGCACAGACATTGTCTTAACTGATAAGTGACAGCACACTCTAGTTTTGACATTGATGTATTGCTCATTGCGATCCAAAGCTCCAGCTGCAGATGGCTGGACCCGCTGAATGGTGCAGCTATCCTCTCGCCGGCTATCCAGCAGATCTGCCATTGATGCGGCTACCACGGAAACAGCCTCCGATACTGATTAAGCTCATTGCTGTAGCTATTGATAATCGACTGCAGCGTGACGGTCTCCGATCCGCTCTCGTATTGTATCGTTGTATCACCCTCGCTGATCGACTTGATCCGTTGATTAAGTCCATCTGCGGCCTTGCTGGCATTGTGCAGCTGCAGCGCTGCCTCTATCCAGACCTCTTCCAGCTCATCTGGCACAAGCGCCTGGATTGGGATCCGACAATAATTGAGGATGGAGGATCGGATCCGCGTAACCGCTGAGGTCAGATCCTCCTGCATTAACTCTGGATTGCGCAAGACAAGCTGATCCACGATATCTAAGACTTGTTTTTCCGCCTCAATCCGCAGCTTCGGCATTCTTCTTTTCCTTGCTTTTCAGCTTACCGATTTCTGTTTTCAGCCCGTGGCTCGTCTTCTCTGCTTCCTGCAATTTCTCCTGCAAGTTGGTTACTTCCTCACTTCGATCTGGCTTGATCTGCGCTTTTAAAGCGTTGATTTCTGCCTCGTGATCAGCTTCGATCTGCGCTTTCAGCGCATTGATCTCAGCCAAATGCTCGGCATAGCTAATCGTCTTGCCGCCAGTTGCCGGCTCTACGATACGCCCTTTATCGTCGATGACATCGTAGCCGTCATTGAGATAAGTTGTTTTGTCGCGATCGTCAATCAACAGTTCACGATTGCGTCTTTTAATCCGTAACATAGCAATACCCCCTTACGCTGCGTCTGGCTCTTGGACAAAGGCAATGGCACCCATCTTGTAGTCCAGCGCAAACATGTCCTCAAAGGACTCCTCAAAATAAAGCTGCTTGCCCTTAGTCTTTGCGGACGGCTCATCCAGCGCCGCAAAGGTGTAGTTGACACACGGCAGCACGGCCGTTGGATGGATCAGCAGCATGTGCAGCTGACGCGCCGATGCACCGACCTTCCAACCTTTGGTGAAATCATAAACCGTCTTCATGAGTTCCGACGGTACTGCCGGCTCAATCATGACCTCGTCAATGCGGCTGACATTACGATTGACTGATTTTTCTCCGCCTTCGACGCTGATAATTCGCTGGATATCCTTGGCCTGTTTTAACAGCGTCTTGACGTGCGGAGTAACGTACAGAATGCGTCCCTGCTGCGGTACGCGGGCCTCGTCCATCGCCTCCATCAACTTGTCAAACTCCGTTAAAATGTTATCAACCGTCAGATCCACTTTGACGACCTTGTCAGCATTGCTGACGATGTAATCAGAGTACAGCGCGGAGATCGTGTAGGCGTCCATCTCTGGGAATTTCTGTTCTTGGTTGTACACCTTAGTGGCGTTTTGAATGGCCATGACACCACCGGTCTGCTGGACGTCCATCGGATGGATCAGCGTCTCCCAAGTACGATGATTGCGCAGCTGCTTTGTGATCCACTCGTTGTCATGGTTGCGAGTAAATCCGCCGATCGTGTCGCGATCACCGTCGACTCGGCCGCTTGTCGTGATGTGCGGAATCTTGATAGTATCCGCATCAACTACCTTGTAGATATCTTTGTTCGGGCTGTTCCAGAGTGCTCCGAAATGAAGCACATACGGGAATGCTTGAAGTAATGCTTTAGAATACAGTTCTGCATAGTTTACTACTGCCATAATTTTGAATACCTCCTACTGTTTTGGCATGTCTTTTAATGTGGTAAAACCAAAGTTAAACTCGGATCCTTTAGGAGCTCCACCCGCAGGCGGCGTAAAACCTCCGGCAGCTGGATCTGCACCTGCCGGTGCCTCAACGTCAAACAAGTACGCGTCAGACTTTTTCAGCGCTTCCAACTGATCGTCCAACCCGAGCACCTTGCCACCGTCCAGCTTGATCTTGGACTCATCCAGCAGGGCTCTTGCAGCTTTTGGATTTTTAGCTTTTGCCCGCATAAGCGCAATCTCAACAGCGCTGTCCGTGCGGATCTTAGCGGTATCCTGGGTATACTTGGTTTCCCAGTTAGCAGCTGCGGTCCTGAGTGTCTCGACATCGACACCATCCCACTTTTTAATCTCTCCCTGCAGGTTTTTGATCGTCGTATTGGCGGTGGCCAACTCTGTTTCTTTAGCTTTAAATTTGTCGGATGACACATAGCTGCCATCACCGATATTGCCGATTTTGATCTGCTTTTCCTTGTTTTCGGCTTTGCCATTGTGTTCCTGGATTGCGCTGGCCAGTTGGTCAAAGGTCAGTGCACTGTCGCCAAATAATGCTTTCAAAAAATCCATATACCCTCCTTGCGAGCGATTTAATTTATATATCCGCAGCCACTCTGCGGTTGTCGCTTGGCGTGCATTTATATCCCGACACGCTGGGGATAGCAAGCCGTTTAGTGCCATGCTTAGGGCATAATAAAAGGCCGCATTTTCTGCGACCTAATATTAATATTTTGTATGTAGTCCTGGTTTTGCTTCGTTTGCAATTTTCTCGTCAAGAACGGCTTTGCACCAGCTTGGTGCTCCCTCAACAAGTTCGTTAATGTAGCGCCCGTCATTTTCCTTAAGCCAATGCCTTAACTCTGAGAATTTGCAAAATTCAAACAAAGGATGATCTTCATTGAATTCCATTTCAAATAATTCCTCATCTGTGTAATCTTCAATTTTCTTCTTCATTAAATCACTCCTGTTAGAATTTTCAAAACTTCCTTTGTGAATTCAAAACCATGACCAGAAAGCTCCAGCCCTACACACTCTGCTAGCATTTCACTTGGACTGTCTTTACTATAATCTGAAATCAAAGAGTAAAGAGTTTTCCATTTATCAGTATCAGAATAACACTGCATACTAGCAAGTTCAAGTACATTGGTGGCTGCTTGACTACTATTCCACAACCATTCCATTACTTTTGTATCTGTTGTCATGCTCCTGATATATTCACCTTCCAGAACATGCCCTATTTCATGATAAACAATCGACTCTACTGTAGTTGATGGATGGTAAAACGCTTTTTTTACCTGGTAATTTAGAGTCCTCTGCAACCTCCTGGGATCCGCAAACAAATTTGGATTCAAGCTAAACGTATAGCTAGAAAGATCAGCCGAAGGCGAAGCTGCCATAAATCCATTGGTAGACTGTTTTATTTCAGTAATTTTTCCGTTGAGTTGAGGATAGCTTTGAAAAATTGAATCTAAGGCATTAACAACCTTTTCTGTGGAATTAAAATCTAATCCTGAGAAATCTACATTATTAATTCCGAGATTATTCTTTGCGTAATTTTCTAAGTCAACAGTAGATTTAAAGTTCTGTGTTGATTTCTTTGAATTTTGCAAATTTCCTGTTAAGCCCTTTACTTTGCTGTGCAATCCACCGTATTTTTCTTTCCAATCCTTGTACTTCATGCCGGCCGGAATTTTTTCAGTCTTGCCCGTCGTTTTACTTCTTGCAGCCCGTGTCCACGTCTCTTCCAAACCCTCGGTCACCGGCGCAGTCGTCGTGCGACACCATGGGTGGAAGGGCGGGCAGTTCTCGCCTTTTTGCGCTTTATCAACATCAAACTGCTTGCCATCCATCTCCTGACAGATCTTGCTGGTCTTGCTGTCAAGCGTGGCCACGATCTCATACTGTTTTACTCCATCGGCTTTATAAGCCCTCATCTGGGCATCAGTATGGACAGCAGCGCTCTCGGTATAAAGCAACCGATATGCCTCATATCGTCCGACGTTAAACTCCTTAGCAAAATCTTTTGACAGCTCGTAAGGATTGCGCCCCGTAGCCATCGCGTCTGTTAAAGTCTGCCTTACACGGTAGTTGAGAGTCTGTTGGTTGCGCCAAATCGACTGGCTAAAGGTAGCCCCGGCAACCGGTTGGCTGATGATCTCCCTGATCAGGTTCTCGTCGAGCCCGACGAAGTCCTCGTGAAATCCACGATACTGGTCAATGTCAAACAGAGTCTTGTAAAAGCTGTCCTCACAAACCTTGCCAGCGGTATCCTGGATCATCTTCTCGGTCTTGCCCGTCAGGTTTTCCATTACCGCTTTTAGCTGGGTCTCCAGAGCCTGATAGCGCGTGATCCTGGATTTGGTAGACAAGTTCTCCAGCTCCAAGTTAAACGTCCCTACAGAGCTACGAGCGAGCTGTTCAAAGGTTTTAAGATCACCTTTAAACTCCTTTAACTCTTCAAAGTTCAGTAACTTCTGCGCTTCCGCGTAGCTGATCTTGTTATCCTTGGCATAGCGTGCCCAAAAGTCCCGGATAACCGATTGAGTGTCCTTTAGCGCGTCGTCAAAAAAGTGTGTCAGATCCTCTTGCTGCGCCTCGACGGTGCGCTCCGCGGCTTTAAAGCGATCCTCCGATCGTTTCTTCCAATAATCAGCGCTGCTGTTACTCATCTACCGGATCCTCCGGGTCACCACCAAACTGCGGCAGCTTCATCATTTCTTCCTTGCGATCTTTTTCTTCGGATTTAATCCGCTCACGCTCGCCCTGCCAGTTATCCACCAGCGGGTGCTCTTTGGTTTTGGTCTCGTCCGACATAACGGAGCTTGGCGTCTGCGCAATCATCTGCACAATCTCCAGATAGTTTTTAGGCTTGTTGCGTGTCCAGGTCTGCTCGATCTTTGACGGCTCACCTAATCCTGTGTACCGGGTGATTACTCTGATCAGCTCGTCGATCTGCGGTCTAAACTCTGTCTCCATCATGCCAGCTTTAAGCTCCAAGAGCTGATAGAGATAGTCCAGGTAAGCCCCGGACGCGTTGCCGATCTTGTCCGGGTTAGGATCCACCGCCATGGCTGCGATGTAAAGCTGCACCTTGAGCAGCTCGATAAACTTACTGCGGGCTTCGTGTGGGATATCACCGTGGACAACCTCAAGGCCGCCGTTCTCGTCGACGCCGATCCACTTCGATGCCTTGAGCATCTGCAGCGGATCCAGCGGTACATGCTTAGGGTTACCCTCCTTGTCATAGACAGTTTGCTCACGAGCACCCTGATAGTTCTTGATAACGTAAATGATCTCTTGAATGTCATCAATATCATTGGCGAATCCGGAAAACACCTTGTCATAGACATCGATCAGATCCTGATACATTTCCAGATCACTGGTCGCATCGGCATTATTTCTAAATTCAATAAACGGAATCTTGCCGAACCGGTTAGGCAATACCTTGGGACCGGTAAAACCGGATTGCTCAGGGTGCTGCTCTGGCTTGACGTCTTTGAGCAGCTCTGATGTTTTGCGCAAGAAATAGCTACACTCTTTGTCATCCCAGATCTCATACCGCTCATAAGTCTCACCTGCATCGTCGGTCATCGCATAAGTTCGGATCAGATATTTCAGCGGCAGCTTAATATTGTTGACATCGTAAACAGGCAGGATCTGCTCCGGACTGACCCAGTGATACTGCAGCTGTTGCTGCTCGTCGATGTAGTAATGCAGCCACGCCCGCCCCCAGTTGGAGGCATCCAAACCCAGCTTTTTTAACACTCTGCCAAAATCGCTGCCTAAAGTCTGTGCGAGTTGATCATTGGCCTGTGGGCTGCCGATATCGAGCTGCGGAGGATAGGTAAAGAGGTAACCGATTTTTTGATCAACAAAGACTTTGTGGTAGTTAGTTGGGATCCGATTATCGGCAGACTTGAGTGGATTTTTGCCCAGATCACATAAAAAGCGATTGATCTCGTCAATCGCCGCAGCTCCTGTCTGTTTAATCTTGGATCGGTTGTGGTAATACTCCTCACCGCTCTTTGCGACAGCCAACTGCCGATCGCGATCTCTAAACGCCGCGTTAAGCAGCTTTTGCGCCTTTTGTAAATCCATTTTACCAGCCTCCTATCCTTGTGCCTCGTTTGATCATCTGATCCTCCAGGCTGTACCTGGTGGCGTCAATGCTGTGGTTGTCTTTATCTGGGTAGCTGCCTTTAAAGTTACCGTTTTTATCTCGCTCCAACTCGCAACTGCTAAACTCCCGGGCTGTGTTTGGGCAATAGCGAGGGTCAATGATGATCTCGTTGAGATCCTGCAGCCACTTGATCCCATGATCAACGGATCCCGGCCCTTTTTTTGCGCCGATGATCCGCAGGCCCAGCTCCCTAAACTCGTTGATTGTCCGCGGGTCCTCACTGTCCGCGACAACTAACTGGTTGAGCGGGTTCAACAGTTTGATCTGCTGGACCGCCTTAGCGTTGGACAGTCCCACCTGATACAACTCGCCGAAAATAAAAAGACGTCGGCGCGTCTTATCAAAGTGATTTTTAACATAAGCCAGCGGATCCGCCGCAAAACCAAAATCCAGGCCATGATGGATCTTGTCAAAGACTGCCAGCTCATCGTCCGCAATCTCCCGGATCGTAACGTTATCGAATACCTGACCGCCTGTACCGGTTGCCTCACCGAGATACTCGTGCCGGTAAGCCATCGGCTTGTTGCGTTTAAGCTCCTCAGCCTCGACATAAAACTGAGGACCGAGCCACTCCTGTGGAACCGATCGGTAATCGCTGTGATGGACGATCGTGTCCTCTCGCGGCAGAAGCACGTCCTGGTTAACCCAATTGTTGATACTCTTAGGCGGGTTCCATGAATAAAACACCCAATACCGATCACCACCGCGCATCAGGGACTGATTGATCGTGCGCTCCTCCTCGTCCCCGTCAAACTCATCCCGCTCCTCATACCACGTATAGGCAAAGTAGCCATGCTGCAGTTTGACGGATTTAATCTTTTTTGGCTCATCAGCTCCTCTAAATACGATGCGCTGTCCGGTCGGCAAATAGGTTAAACCAAGAGGTGAGTATTTAGGCCGCCAAAGGTGATCGACACCGAGCTTTTCGATCGCCCACAACAACTGTTCAAAGACTGACTCCTCCAAGTAGCGTCCGACCTTACGCAGCACCATCGCGTTGGCGTCCGGATTGGACATCATGCCTAGCACAATCATGATGCTGATAAACGAGGACTTGGTGGATCCACGGCCGCCGGCCAGCTTGTAATGAGTGTGCTTGTGCTCTGTGATATCCCAGTACAGATCGTAAAAAGACGGGGCGATTAGCTCCGTCAGTTTAATCCGGGTCGGTAGGTTTTGGGATGTCATTGATAATCTCCACTTTGGATGCGCCCTCAATGCTGATGTCCTGCTTGTTGCGCCAGCGATCCGGCCGGCGGTTATTGAGCCAGTAGATCTGCGCTGTGACGTCAGGTGCTACCTGCTTGGTTGTTGTTTTGGTCTTTGTACCATCAGGACCAACCTCAGTGCACACCTCATCATACTCATATCCAATCGCCCGCTTGTACAACGCACTCTCAACACGGGCATCCGCAACCTCTTTGTTGACAGTGAGCGTCTGCAGCAACTCCTCATGCTCTTTTTTGTATCCGCTGAATGTGCTCTCGGACACGCCGAGCTTTTTTGCGATGTCCCGCTCAATCGAGCCATCACGCGCCCACTGAGCGATCAGATCCAGCTTAGGCTTAACATGGGTCTCATATTTACCGCGCATCCTATCACCTCCTGATGTAATCGACACTTTTCGACAATTTCGTTGATTTTAGACAACATTTGTCTGTTATTTTAATTTTTATGCTTTATACGGCTTAAATCCGGTGTTATTAGTTATACTCTCAAATTAAAATAACTTTGAAAGGAGGAAAAATATGGAAATATTACCTGAACACTGCTTAAGCTGTGTACATAGGCTGGATGTTTATATGGCCTTGCTTAACACTCTTGAGCAGTTTTTTGATCTTACACCGGACGAGGATGATCGAGTTGACGCTCTTGTCATCCATGGCATCGCTGTGGAGCTGCTCAAGGAGTGCGGCATCGTCAACCAAGGCTACAACCTGTTGGCCAGTGCTCTGACTTATGCGGTGTTAGATCAGACACTGTTGCAAAATCTCAAGGGCCGTCTCTACCCAAAAGTAGCTACCGCTCATCACACTACAGCCACGCGCGTCGAGCGCAACATCCGCACATCAATCGAGGGAGCCTGGACCCGAGGCGATGCCAGTGTGTTATCAAAGTATTTTGGCAACACCATCTTGTCCGCCAAAGGCAAGCCCACCAATTTGCAGTTTTTGCTTGTGATGAGTGATATCGTACATAAACGATGCATCATCCCACGCCATCCCGTCAAATAGGCCTCGTGCCTATTTTTTCAATTTAAAACCCCGCAAGGCGATACGCGAGGCTGTGAGTTTGCAGGCTAAAGTATAAAAGAAAGGGAGGTCAGAAAGTAAGAGGGGGAAAGGAGCGCCTGCCTCATCCAGTCGGGGAAGGAGAAAGAACCGACCGGAAACCAAAAGAAAAAGCCGCTTGTTAAGCGACTTCGAAGAATGAGTCAATAATATCCAGTACCTCATCAATCAGATCAAATGGCATCTTCTCAACAAAATTGGTATTACGGGCAGAAGGATCTATTGCTCGTAATTGCTCACACAACACACAACCTGTTGTGTAAGTTCTGTCGTCTAAGATTACATGCGTAGGGTATTCACGAATAGTGTTCGTAATTGGACATACAAGACACATCCCTATGTTCTTCTGATAATCTTCATTGGATACTACGACTGCTGGTCTTCTTCCAGCTTGTTCATGGCCTTTTGTAGGGTTGAAATCAATAGATACGATATCCCCTTGGTTGAATAATACTCTGCTTTGTTTCAAAACTGCTCCTTCCCGACAGGATCATCCGTCCAGAATTCCCCTTGGGGTTCCGCACTACCTGAATAGTTTGCAAACCTTTCTGCTAAAGTCAAATGTTTCCTTTTGACCGGGGAGAGAACAATCTGATCATTCTCAACAACAACTGAGAATGAATCATCCGGTTTTAATGAAAACATGTCCAATAAGACTTTAGGAAGAAGAATTCCACTTCCGTTGCCCCATCTTTTGATTTTCAAATTTTTAATTGTCATGCTTTTTTTAACATATCACGAAGATGATATGCTCTCCTTTCGTCCTCCATCAATCACTTTCTGTTTCTCTTTCGCTCTCTCCACATATAGTATATACATTGTTTATACTTTTATCAAGGCTTTTCAACAAAAAAGCACCCATCACTGAGTGCTTAGTATGCTGACCACCACTGGTACGCTTGCAAGCAGAGGTGCCGGCGGTACTGTCCTGTGTAAATCCGGCCGGAGTCCATGCAGGTGCTCCGGGCGGCTGTAGATACCCACTGGCATCTTACACGCGTATAGTACCACAAAAGTCAACTGGACGCGTCCTGACTTTTGCAAATTACATTGATTCGATAATCAATCCCGGACTTTGAGAGATTGACCATGGGCGCAGCTGCCTGATAGCTGTACCCCTCCTCGTAAACTAGCTGGATGATCTGACGATCGTCCTGGCTTAAACTGTCAAGCCAGTCATCCAGTCCTAAAGCAGACCTTGCAGCTCTTAACTGCTCCAGCTGCGCCTCGATGGCTGCCTTTTGCACGCAGAGTTGCTGACCTGGTGGATGCTTGTTATCTAAGCCTCTGATGCGCATCTCTCTGGCTGCCTGCTCTGGCCAGTCCTCATGCAGCCAAAGATAGGTGCTAAGATCAAGCAGCCATACTCGTAACTTGCTAATCTCACGGGAGTATGACCCGTACACCCGCAGCTTATCCTTTGTCCGTTTGATCCTCTCGTCCACCGCCATCCCTCCTCTATCGGTTATACTGTGCCTTGTGGCTCCTGCAGGAGCTGCTGATCATCCTCATCCGCTGGCTGCATCATAAACGCCAGCAGCTTGTCAGGGTTGTAGCATATACCCAGAAGCTCGCAGTAATCACAGTCGGTATCCGCGCCTAAGACGCACGGATCTGATCGGCTAAATTGCTTGCACAAGGCCGCGGCATATTTTTCAAGATTCTTCATCGGCAACCTATTCCACACCTTTCATGTAACACGCCCAGAACGTTTTACTTTTCTTGCCACTGTGATGCCCAAATAGTGGCTTTCTTCCTATCGCTTGCCAAACATCGTTTGCAGGGATGTCAAATTCATTCCACTTGAATATCAGTACCCCATAAGGCTCAAGAACTCTCATGCATTCGCAGAATCCATCGTGAATCATTTGCTGCCAGTCTTCCCCCAATTTTCCGTATTTTTTAGCGAGCCAAGCGTTATCACCTACTTTTTCTAAGTGAGGCGGATCAAAAATGACCAGCTTGAACGTATCATCCGGAAATGGGAGCTCAGTAAAGTCGCACTGAATATCTGGTTCAACGCAGCACTTTCGTTCCGAGTCGCGCGATGTGGATTTCCAAATACTCATAAGTCGCTCATTTCTTTTATCGCAGTAAACCACACTGGGATGGTTTTTATTAAACCAAATAGTTTTTGACCCGCACGTGACATCCAGTATCTTCTTTTCTTCGATCATCCTGTTACATCCTCTCTATCGCCCGCAGCTTGCGTCTGAGCCTCGCCAAATGGCGCTGCAGGTCTCTTTTGCGCAGCGGCGACATTGTATCCCTGATCTGCTTTTGCGTGGCCAGGATGGCCGCCTGGAGCTCAGCGGAGGTCATGGCAGGTCACCTCCTGCAATCATCAGTTGTCCGCTGCCATACAGCTCATACACCGATCGACCAGATCGATCAACAAAGTATGGCAGTAACACCTGATCAATAGTGACCATCTCGGTATCCAAGATCGCAAGCTGATCCACAAGCCAATCTTTTGCGATACGCCACGCTACATTTTCAGCGCGGGTATAATCAGCCTTAACTCCATCGCGTTTAAGCACTGCGAGAACCCGATCGGGCTGAACCGGCAGAACTACCGCCTGCAATCCGATAGGCGTATCAATTGTAAAGCAAACACGATTAGCACGACCGTCTTGGTAGTCAATCATGATCTGACGTGCGCCCCGCGAAGCGAGAATCTCTTGGATCTCGCCGATAGTCTTTGACGCTTTGATTGTTGTCGTGTAGTTTTTAATTGGCATTATTGATCACCTCCGATCCTGTCAATGATCAGCACCGCAACCACAAACGCGACGGCGAGCAGCGCGGGGATCATTGGTCGTCGCTCCAATCCAACGCCTGACCGCAATGCCTGCAATACAAGTCCCCATCAAACGGATGTACTATTTCGCAACATTTTGCACAGCGGTATATCATTACCGTCGTTGGATAATCATTTATAAATTCAGCAGTGGCCGTTTCTTCGTTGGGCTCCATGGGCATTGCTCTGTCAATAAGCTCCTGTAGCACGGACTTATTTGTGTTAAGTGTTTCTTTGTCTAAAGGGTAATAATCGCCGCAATCATACTCTTCCCAATCGAAGTCTTCAATGTACTCCATTGCGTGATCGCAGAGAAAATCCAACGCTTCTTGATATTTATTCATTTTTTTCTCCTTCTCGTCCCCTTTTTAGGGCTCCGGATGTTGTAAATCATCGTTTTGTTTTAACGGACACCACCTGGGCGCTGTTCTGATATCAATAGGACTTTCTGCTGAATTAATTCCAAAAGCTATGAAGGCTTTCATATGGTTTGATCGCCGATCTGGTTCAGATACTTCTGGATGCTTACAAAAATAACGTTTTCTTCCCCATGACCAGCGATTACCATTGCTGCGGTATATAACAACACACCACTTACATTCACTGCATTTCATCTCTTTGCTCCTTTTGCTCTCTTGCCTTGAGCTCATCCAGAGCAGCTTTAACCGTTAGCTCCATCTTGTATCCTGTGTCCATGTCATTGATGCGTACCGGTCGCATGTTGGTGCCCATCCAGTTGAGCGCCTTGTAGGCGTCGTCTAATGTCTTGCTCATGATATCTCCTCCACTTTGATATAAATCCCTGGTATCGTTGCCCAGAATTTCTCGCAGATCTCACTGGCCACCTGGGCATCATCTCGCCAATATCCGCAAGTAGTCATGCAGTCCTTGAGCAGCTTTTGCAGATTGTCAGTGTCTGGCCGGGTGTCCTTGTACGTGCCGTCTTGGTGTTTACCTGCTGGGAAGCACCACTTAACCACAAGCCTCAGAGCTCCTCTGAGCGGTGTATCAGGTCTGTGGTAGGCAAGTGCCCCAGTCAGCTTGTTACGCGCCGCTTTGAGCTCTGCTGGGTCGTAGAATCGCGGCTTACCGTTGACCACAGTAACCTTGTGTTCCTGGGCAGTTACTGTCGGCGGAATTATCGGTAGAAAAAACTCAAGCATTGCCACTCCGTATCGCGCACTCCGTGCAGGCTGCTTTAAGCTCGGGATCTTTTGACATGGCCTCTACATGCCCAGGTGTGATCCAACATTCGCACCCACAAATTGGGCAGGTCGTCTTTTTCCATCCTTCCCTTCCGTTTGGGATGTTTTTAAGCATCGGCAAGCAAAGGATGCCACCCTGACCAGGGCGATGCGGTGTAATGTTCACTTTCATTTTTTTCAAGTTCTCCTTCCAGGGTCAAATTTTTTTGTCAGTGAGTTAGGGGACAGGGTTACAAGGGGGCGGACGTCACACGCCCCTTGTTCCTGTACCCCTTACTGACCCGTCAGGGACAGGGACACTAATATATTACGTAGTAATATATTTTGTCCCGATTTTTGTCCCTAGGGACAGACAGACAAAAACATATATTTGTCCGTCCCTGCAATTTTCTAGGGACAGGGACAAAAACGTAATTTGTCCCTTTTGTCCCCCGATGAGACAGGGACAATTTCTAATTTTGTCCCTTGTCCCTCAGCTTCACAATGCCATTTTCAATCACAAAACTATCATGTTCTTTTAGCTTTCTGCGGACTGTTTTTTCTGATGTTCCCATGTATTCCGCAAGGGCTTCGACGGTCACATCACCATCGATCGTACATGCGCTATAAGCTGTTTCAATGGCTGCCTTTCGTTCTGCTTTTTTCTCACCTGGTGGCTTCCGCTTCTCCTGGGCTTTCTTCCAGGCCGGCACTTCTCCGTCCGGTTCTACATCCGCCAAAACCCCAACATTGTCCACATGATGCACGGGATAATCAAACCAGAGGTTGACTGGCGCAAACTTAGGAAACTCTCGTAATGTGCCCTCGATCCGCCACGCTGTGCGCCCCTGCATTGCCGTTCTAGCGGCGTTAATCTCATCACAGATACATTGATACTCCCGATCGTCAAACGTCTCCCTGCAGGTCTGCGTCATCCGCGAAGCGCTGCACTGATCGTCCTGGGATAGCTTGTACAGCTGCCCAGCACGCTGCAGGTAGTCTTTGCATATTCGGCAGACCATCTGATCGTCCTGTTGCTTTTGCAGGCTCTCCGGCAGATCAAGCTCAATGAGATCCAGCAGCGCATCAGGATCTCGGGCAAAGACTCCAGATCCAGACGCACGGTCCATACTGCGTTTGCTGCCCTGGCTGCCCTTGCTGTGATGATGGCAGTAGATTACCGCAACTCCCAGCTCTGTGCAGACCTTGTCAAATTGATTACAAAAGTTAGCCATCTGATCAGCTGAGTTTTCGTCACCGGTAATGACCTTATAGATTGGATCAATCACAATGGCGATATAGTCCTTTTTAGCTGCCCTTCGGATCAACTTAGGAGCCAGCTTGTCCATCGGCACTGAGCGGCCTCGCAGGTTCCAGATATCAATGTTCTGGAGGTGCTCCGGCTTTATCCCTAGCGCCTGATAAACGTCTTTAAAACGGTGAAGACAGCTGGCACGATCGAGCTCCAGGTTGACGTATAAGACCCGCCCACGAGTGCATGGCCATCCAAACCAGGATGAGCCCTCAGCGATCGCAATACACAGCTCAATCAAAGAAAAGCTTTTTCCCGCTTTAGACGGACCAGCAAGCAACATCTTGTGTCCCTGGCGCAGTACGCCGTCGATCAGCGGCGCAGCCAATGCTGGCAAGTTATCCCAGACTGATTCCAGCGACTCAGGATCTGGAAGATCGTCGTTGACCGCTTCGATCCACTCACGCCATTCGTCCCAGTTGGCCTTGCCAATATTGGTTTCCATCAGGAATTGTTTTCTGCCTGCACGGATCACGCCCGGCATGCGGGACAGCCGGGATGGATTTTTATTCTGCTGATCGATTTCCAGGCCGTTCTTTTTACATACGGTATAGAGATAGTCGACTCGTTTGCGGTACTCGTCATAGTTGACAGCGTCCACCCTGACGATGGCATGAACGCTCTTTTTGCCTGAAAACACCAGACACGCAACTGGCAGCTCTAGCTCGTGGATAATTGCGTTTTGTTTTTCCAGATCCGTGCTGTCGGACTCGACAAGCGCAAACCGGTAATCTATAACATTATCGTTTTTGACACCTTTGCCATCCAGCGGATTAAACCGGATCCAAGCTCCTACCTCTGGATTGTAATCCCCCAGCACAGCGCCGATATCGCCTTTACATTTGATCAGCGCATCAATGAGCTGTCCTGCAGTACGATCCCAGCAGCCTTTAGTTGGTAAATACTTTCCGTCTCTTTCAAAACTACGGGTCACATATCCCACATTTTCATCGGATTCGAACAAAGTTTCAAGATATGTTATCAGATCCTTGACCGGATCCCAGTTGACAGGCTCTTTAATCTCTCGCCCCTCAACCCATCCTTTGTCCACAATGACAACATCGTCCTGTTGGATCACGCTGTCCCAATCTAAACTATAGCCAGGATCAGAGGATAAAGCTGGAGACCAACCGCGATCCTTTGCCATCTGCACAATCGTCCCGCCAGTTACAGGCGTGCCAGTGCCCTCAAATGTCGCCCATTTTTTAAAGCATTCGCCGGCATGATACCGGTCACCGTCGCGGGCAGACCAGGCATCCCAATCTGCTGCAGTGTGGCCCTCGTGTTTGAGCGCCATGCCGACATTGACCCACTCCTGATAGCTACAATCCGACGGGTCAATATACTCTAAGATTTCTTTTATATCAATCATGGCTCACTCTCCTTTTGGGGTGTATGTTTGCGGATCAACGCCTTGCGGGATATGCCATCCACAAGCAGCGATCCGGTTAATCATGTTGCTGGCCGCTTCAAACTGCCAGGTTCCGACATTCTTAAAACCTCGGCCTTCTAAAAATCGAATCTGTTTCGGCGTTGTCAATCCTTCCGCTTGCCGCTTATGCAACCGATCAAGCAGCATTGTTGCTTTGCCGGCACTGTCGATCTCATCCGGCATAATGCCTAATTTTTCAAGTGCTGCTTTCTGTTTATCGCTTGCCGGCGCACACTCCCAACCAAATGCCGGGACATAGCTTGATAAGTCCTCGGCTTGGATACTCATTTCAAACTGCAGCGGATCCACAAGTTTTCTCTTTCTTGCTCTCATCTGTTTCAGCTGCTCTGCTAGTGCTTGTTCACGCTCTGCGACAACGTCTGACGATGCTTGTTCTTCTGCTTCTTCTAAATCGATCGGACAGCCTGCTGATTTTTCAAGATTCTCGGTCATTTTTTTAGCAACTTCTTCGTTCTCACAGATCAGTGACGCCGGGTGACATAATTCATGACGCTCCGTATGCCAAAGAAAGTCCAGCAATAACAAGTCAGCCTTTTCCGGTGCGAGGCGCGTGCCTCTGCCCACCATCTGACTGTATAGACTTCTCACCTTGGTTGGACGGAGCACAATAATGCAGTCCACCGTAGGGCAATCCCATCCCTCTGTCAGTAACATACTGTTGCATAATACGTTATATCGACCGGCATCATAGTCAGCCAAAACTTGCGCGCGATCGGAACTCTCACCATTCACCTCCGCGGCCCTGAAACCTTTTTGATTGAGGATCTCGCAGAATTTTTGACTGGTCTTGACCAGTGGAAGAAAAGCAACTGTCTTACGATCTTTGCAGTATTTGATCATCTCATCGGCAATCTGGTAAAGGTATGGATCCAATGCTGTGCCCAAGTCACTTGCCTTAAAATCACCCGATTGCATCCCAACTCCTGTCAGATCCAACTGTAGTGGTATAGTCATTGCCTTGATCGGCACCAGGTAGCCGCTCTTGATTGCCTGCGGCAGCGTGTACTCATAGGCTAGTGACTCGAAATATTGACCTAGATTGCGCATGTCGCCGCGATCCGGCGTCGCTGTAACTCCAAGCACCTCAGCGTCTGGAAAGTGCTCTAATACTCTCTGGTAGCTGTCTGAGAGGCAGTGGTGCGCCTCGTCGATAATGATGGTATCAAAATAGTCTTGTTTAAATTTCGCTAGGCGCTGCGGTCGGGTTAAGCTCTGCACTGAGCCAACGACAATCCGGTACCAGCTGCCCAGGCAGGATTCCTCCGCCTTTTCCACAGCGCTGCCCAACCCTGTCGCTTTCATAATCTTGTCTGAGGCTTGTTCCAGCAATTCTCCGCGGTGCGCCATGATCAGGACACGTTTGCCCTGTCGGACACATTCCTCCGTGACTTTGGCAAAGACGATCGTTTTACCACAGCCTGTAGGTAAGACCAGGAGCGTCTTTTTCTTCCCCTGGTCCCACTGTTCAAATATGGCTGTTTTGGCTTCTGATTGATACGGTCTTAATTCCATGACCGATCACCTTTTAAAATGCGCCTGGCGTATACTGATTCCCGTTTGGTGTTTGACCAGGTTCTGGAGCCGGATAAAACTGCTTGATTTCGTTGTATGTATTTCCTTCATATAGCCGATGCCCAAGTTTGCAACGGCCATGCGCCCCAGGGACTGCTGACCAGTTCATCCGCATTGGTTGCCCTTTTTTCTTTTGACCGATTGAAGTAAAGAATTCAGAAAGACGGTACTGTACACGGGAGTGCAGTAATAATTGATGTTTTACATAAGTAATACCTTCCGGCGCAAGTATGCGAATATTCAAAATCGCTTTAGGGCATGCCGGCATTTTCTCGCTTCCTGAAAAATGCTGGCGTTCAAAGGATTCCACAACAAATTCATAATCACCGTCGGGAAGTAAAATGAACTCCCGAGCATCTTCTGTGATTGTGTCATTCCAATCATAAGCTTTTTCTACCTCTTGGTTCTGTTGCGGCTGTCCGTACTGTGTCTGCTGTGCGTAAGGATTATACTGTGTCATCTTTTATTTCCTCCTCAAAATGGTACATCTAAGTGTAAGATCGCATTGACTACCTGATCCCAGGCCGCGACCAACACTGCCTGGATAAACCCAGAATCATAATTGCTTATCGGTGTATCCAAAGGGTAATATCCTTTTTCTGCCACAACACGCTGGATCTGCATCGGCATGATATTGTCCTTTTTCATTAAGTCAACTAATGCTTGCGGTATTCCGCTATAATCAACATCAAACTGCGGATAAGGCTGCACTAGCTGGCCTTCTTGGATTCCTTCTCCCGCGGTGATATCCATCTGCAGTAGCTGTGTTGGCTGAGTGACTGGCTGTGTTGCCTGGACTGGCTGTTGTACCGGTTGGATCGGTGCCTGTACTGGTTGCTGGATCGGCGGCTGCACTGCAGCTTGATCCGCAAATAAATGAGCGATAGCAGTGTAATCAAACGGCAGCTCATCCGGAAGACCATGGCGGTTTTTCGCGTCCCAACAGCTGTGATGGGTCGTGTACATGACCCGCTGGCCTGCGCCCTGGGCTTTGTTTTTACCCTTGATTGCGCCCTGTCCGTCGACATTGACGACGATCGTCTTGTAGTTGGCAAACAGCACCATATCCGCCCACTCTTTGACCATTGGCGCTGTCTTTTTCTGCAGCTTGAGCTCCCAACGATCATAGGATCCCAGCTCGTCAGGCTGCTCGAATTTACGCATCTGGGCATGAGCCGTTACAACAACGTTGATCCCTGATCTGACGACATCCTCTAAAAGATTAAGCAGCTTACCAAACTCTTCGGCTAAGTAAGTATAACCCTTGCCCCAGCCGGCGTCCTCAATGCCGCTCCAGTTTTTTTGAGCGCAGATCTGTTTGATACACATCTGCTCAGCCCAGTCTGCGGTATCAATCACCAGCGTCTTGCAAAGCCCTGGCGTTGATTTAACATACTGGACTTCCTGCATCAGCATCGACCAGCTGGACGGTGCTGGAAGCCGTTTAACATCCATATATTTTGTTGAGCCTTCCGTGTCGATAAACAGAGGGTCCGGAAACCGGGAGGCAAAGGTAGATTTACCAATGCCCTCGGGTCCGTAAATAACTGTTTTAATTGCGGTCTGAATCTTACCGTTGGAAATTTCAAACATCAGAACTCACCTGCTTTCCAGCGCGGCGCTTCTGGTACTGATGCCATTGGCTGCCCGACTACCGTGCCATCCTCAATAATGATTGAGCACTCATCCCCGGTGCTGACCCGTGTCGCAATGGCCTGCAGCCCCTGTGACTCCAACCAACTGCCGAACTCTTGCATCGTCTGCAGATCCATCTGCTCGAGCTTGTCCAAGAGGACAAAACCGCACTGTGGATTGAGCTTGCGGACGATGGCTGTGGCCACCTTGAGCTGATCGGATCCGGACATGTTGTCCCACTTGTACCCCTGATAGATTAGCTCGCCATCCTGCACTGACAACCCAGGCAGCGGCAGATCAGCTCCCTTAAGCAGATCCACCTTTGCCTGTCGGATATCGTTGATCTGCACAGTCAGGGCGTCGTATTGGTTTTTGTAGATCCTAGCGTCTTCTTCCGCTTTTTCTTTATCCAGGTTGGCCCTTACCTTCCGGTTAATCTCATCGATTTCCGTGATATTCCGCTCCAGTTCCTCCGTAGATTCGTCATGCAGATCTAATGCAGAGGTCTTTGCGATCTGCAGGTCTGCTTGGGCCTGCTGCAGCTCGGCTTGTTTAATCTGTAGCTGTTGCTGCAATCGAGCTACTTCCTCTGTTTTAGCGCTTACCAGATACTCATATTGAGATACTCGTTCGCGCTTCCGTTGGTTCTCACCATTTTTGGCCAGGATATCCTGCTGCTGACGGATCAGCTCGGACGCCGAAACTGGTTCCTTCGGCACACCCTCAAAACTCTCCATTTCCTTGGCAAATTTATCTTTCTGGTCTGCAGTACGTCCGATATACAGCCGCTCTTGATAGAGCTTTTGCTCGTCCATCTCCAACTTGGCAAGTTGGTCACCTACGCCGATAATCTGCAGCAGCGTCTGCGCTTTATCTTTGCCCGATGCACTCATAAACTTAGGCAAGTCCAATGCCAGCTGCTCCACAAACTGATTAAGCAGCTGCTGGCCACCTTTGCGTCCGCTTGGATCAATAACCTTGAGGTCACTGTTTTTACCTTTACGCTCCACGATCAGGCCGTTGGACAGCTCGACGTGTAGCTGCGGAGGCAGGACAGATCCGTCCCGTTGTGCCTGCGAAGGCTTGTAGCGATCACCGCCCAGCGCCCAGGCAATGCTGTCGAGGACTGATGTCTTACCTTGGCTGTTACGGCCACCGATGACGGTTAGGCCGTTGGCTGTTGGCTCAATCTTGACCGCTTTGACTCGCTTGACGTTTTCAATTTCGAGCTGATTTATTTTTACTGTTTCCATTGTTATCTCCCTTCCGCCAGCTGGATCATCAACTGGACGATTAAATCCGTGTCTTCGGCCTCTGACCACAGCGAGCGCTGCTGATCTACTGTAGTCAGACCGTTACTGTAATAATCTTGCATGACCTCAAACATGCGCCGAAGACCATCTGTAGCCGTTGAGTAGCTGCAGTATCGATTTCCACACCGGATACCGGCCGGGTTGTGATTATTGAGCCATGCCGATGAGCTTCCCCACCCGGTTTCAAGGACAAACACAGCTGCAGCATAGACCGGGCTGATGTTGTACTCCTCTGCCAGCTCCAGCAGCGCCACTGGGATAACCCCGGCCGCCTTACCTGTTGGCTGCCACTCGTGCCAGCTGACGTCCATCTCGGCCGTATAAGCTGGCGTGTCTGGCTGGTAGAGCTCGATCACAGTCACCGGCTCCACAGCTGGTGACTCAGCTTCTGCGGCCGGTAGATTAAGCGTTATGCCGGCAGTTACCGCAGCTGTGAGGACTACCAGTGATGATCGCTTAAGCCGATATTTTTTCATTTCATTCTCCTTTTTTACTATGCTGTGATCCATTATTTAAACCGTTGCAGCGGCTGGTCAGCATTTTTTACCTCGGCACTCGTCTACAAATTAATTTATAATTGGAGTAAAGGAGTGATTATTGTGACCTTTAAACAATGGATAAATGATTTTGATACAGTTTCGGATGACATCCGACATGTAGTTTTGCGTCCTGATTTTCCAGAGGAAGATCGTTATCTTGATATGCTTTCCTGCATTGAGCAAACAAGCGTTAATTCTAAGGTTTTTTTGAGTCTTTTGAATTTGTATTTGACTGGTGTTGTGATAAAATAGAGATGATCTCAAGCCAATGTGATCATCTTGATTCCCCGGTTGCAGCCGAGGATTCTTTTTTTATGCCTAGGTAAGCTTTGAGCTGCGCACCACAAATGTGATAAGTCCAACTCTTTTCTGACCAGACAGCGAAACCAAACGGAGCTCTTTTTTGCTGTAGAGCTTGTCTTAACTTCTGCGGACTCATTTGGAGTTTTGCAGCTGCGAGATATACGGGTACCCTTCCATCGGGTAATTCTTCATCAGCGCCCGGAATCGGTTCATCTTTCTCCGGAAAAAACCAGTCGAGATCCTTACTCAGAGCGTCTGCGATCAGCTCCTGTCGATCTTCTCGTGGAATTGATACACCAGACAGGTACTGGCTCAAACACGCCTTGGAGATACCTGTCCGGCGGCTCAGTTCAGCAGCTTTCAGATCAGCTTCGATCAAGGCTAGTTCGAGTCTCTTCGCGTATGACATTTCATTTCACCTCTTTCTTTAATAATCGCAATAACTAAGTGCGGCAGATAAAATCGTTTGCTGAGATATATCCTCAAGCAAATTCCTTTTCTCGCACAAACCCCAGCGGGCGCATTCACGAAGCCGTAAAAATGTATTTCGTTTTCATCACTAAGTCCATTGATTTTTGAGTCATAATAGTACTGATACTTTCTTGATGCTTGTGCTTCTGCAAAGCCAGCGAATCCTGCGCTATGCAGGAGTTTATGTTTGTCTCCCACTTTTTTAATTTCAAAAGGAAAGATTATACTTGACACAACACGCATTTCACTCACCTCGCTTTCTTACATTCGTGCTACTTGTAGCGATAATATCAGCAGCGATATCATGCATACTGCAAGTAATCCAAACAGTATTAATACTAATACAAGCAGGGCACTTACATTTTTAGTGCGGTTCTTTCTCTCAATTGCGATATCGTCGATAAGGATCTTCAATATTTGGTTCTGTATATCGTCGATTGATCTTTTTGAGATTTCTTCCTTCGGTTTCATTCGTTCACCTCACAAAAGGTAAGATTTGATAATTTCTGAAAGTTCTTCCGATGAGAGCTTGATTGTGTGATCGAATTCCCATCGCTTACTTTCAAGAATGAATTCAAAACCATTCAATGCCTCGAAAGCATTTTTCAGATTCTCCAACAATCTGTTGAATTCATCGAGGTTTTTTATTTTCACTTCCATCTTTTCGTTCATCTACTCACCTTCTTTCTTAAATCATCTGAATCAAAATCTGCAAGATTCTACCGATCAAATAAATGCTCAGTAATTTGTAAAGGCACCACACTTGACTTTCGATCTCCGACAATCGATCCTCAGTGCTGCCTTTTTTTAATCTACTTTTCGTGCTTAACAACAAAGCGACCATAATCCCCATGGCAAGGCATTCTAACAGAGATAGAATCTTGATCATCTACTCACCACACTCTCCATAAGTTAGAAATTCTTGATATAATTGAGTCAAGAAAGGAGGCCGTAAAAAATGTCGGATTCTTCAAATTTTCCTGCAACACGTTCGGAAGCTTTGGCTTTAATTTACTGTGAGAAGCACGCAACCAGTGAAACTACACCTGAAGAACTTGCAGAAATGTACTTAAAAGCTTACAAAACTATCAGAGAAGCCATTAAGAATTCAAGGCAGGCAGGGGTCAGTATAGGCTCGCTCTGACCAACTCCGCTAAAGCTCTTATTACTTCCGGCAAAATACTTTCAGTCTGACCACTGGAAGTATTTTTTAATTCTTCTTGAATCCACTTGCATATACAGATGATGGTTTGTTCCAATGTTTCGTTCATCTACTCACCTCGCTTTCTTCTCTCGGTCATCTTCCGGCTGCTCTGTGGCTTGCGAAAATGCTACTGGGGAACGAAGCATCCGACAAACTCATTCCAATCAAGACCATCAGCGCGTCTCGTTTTTTGTCCTCAGGCATCTTCTTCAAGCAGTTGTTGATTAGTTCATCAGCTGCTTTTTTTTCTTTTTCCAGGTTCATATGTTCACCTCCTGTCTCTATGAATACATAATACGTCACAATGTGCACTATGTCAAGAGAGTTGTTTACAAAGTAACATTTTGTGTTATAATTGTTTTGCGAGGTGAAATTATGGATATTAAAGATAGACTAAGAGCGCTTAGAAAGGCTCTAAATTTGAATCAAACTGAATTTGCACATGAATTAGGCGTAACCAGGAGCGCGATAGCATCCATCGAGACAGGCGCAAGAATCCTCACAGAACAAATGCTAAGATCTATTTGTTTGAAGTATAAAGTTAATTATTTTTGGCTGCGCGACGGCAAAGGAGAGATGTTTGAGCACGTTCCAGATGATATGCTTGATCAACTGGTCAGCGAATACAATCTGACTGACTTGGATCGGAAAATTATTTCTGCATACTTACTTCTTCCAGAAGAAAAAAGAACCGTATTCAGAGAATTTCTAAACACGGTTATGAAAGATTAAATGAAATGTCTAAATATCATATAGACATAATCAAATATTTTTTTGATCGATCCTATATCGCTTATTTTGTACAACATCTCATCTATAAGCTTTATATAATCTTCTGCATTCATCATTCTACTCCTCCTGATCAATGGAGGTTCCGGAACCTTTTCTTTAGTTAGATATTACCAGTTACTGGAATTATTTTCAAGCTACTCAACTAGATAGATTAAACTCCTATTTATATCTATCTGGCTTACTATCAGCAAAATCTCAAGAGCTAAAAAATTTTATCTATTAAAATCACCCCTGTTTTGATTTATCCGCGGTTGTCATCTGTCTAAATTATATCGCATGAATTAAATCGGCTTAAAAATTGTTACAAAGACTGTTTTTAGGCGGTTAATCGCAGGTTGAGATCAAATAGTAGCTTTTACAGGTAAAATTTGTAAATAGAGAATCAAGGCTATTCATCAACGTATGTACTAATTTTCTAACATAAAAAAGCCCACCGGTTGCAGCCGGCAGGCGAGAAGGATCAGACTGCAATCCGATCCTTCAGCATAGTAAAAATGACTTGGTCGGTCATCCCTTTTACTATGCCTCTATTTTACGATAAAAGGAGGCTTTTTGCAATGAAACGAAGACCAAACGGCACTGGATCCGTCATCAAGCTCTCTGGCAGCCGCCGGAAGCCCTATGAGGTCCGCGGGCCCGTTAAAGGTTATACTGATAAGGGTTACCCGATATTTGATCGGATTGGGTACGCTGAGACTTATGATCAAGGTTTGGAAATGCTGATCGAGTACAATAAGAGTCCTTACGATCCATTGGAGCGCAGTATTACACTCTCTGAGCTATTTGAGCGATGGCAGCAAGACGAGCTGCCTAAATTGGGTGATTGCAATCAGAGAGCATTGAAAGGAGCCTACAGGCATATCAAAGTCTTGGAAATTAAAAGCTACTCCAGCATCACCACATATCAGATGCAGCAGACAATAGATAAATGCGGTAAAGGCTATAGCACTCAGGCTGCCATAAAAGCACTCTGGCGGCGATTAGACAGCTATGCATACACACAGGACGTCATCGCAAAAAAACGCTCAGACGAGCTATCTTCGGCTTCTGTTGACCCCAACACCAAAGCACCTTACACAGAGGATGAGATTAAAATACTGTGGCAGCATACCGATGACCCTACTGTCGTTTCAATTTTAATTTTACTTTATACAGGTTACCGGGTTACGGAATATCTAAGTATCCAACGTTCTATGGTCGATTTTGAAAATATGACAATTCAGTACGGGATAAAAACAAGAGCAGGTAAAGAAAGAATTATACCTATTCATAGCAAGATCCAATCGCTTGTTTTAAAACGTTTTGAAAAAGGAGATTATCTCTGTGCTGAAACAAAAGCAGAGAGGCTCAGATATGCTGGATTTCATAAACTATACATGAGAGCACAGTCAAAATACGGAATGTCTCATACGATTCATGAAACAAGACATACCTTCCGAACACGCCTAGATAATGCCGGAGCAAATACGAAATGTATGGATCTTTTGATGGGACACGCTTCGGGCGATACCGGTCAGCGAGTTTATACACATAAAACTTTAGATCAATTACGTGAAACTATTGAATTACTCAGGTGATGATTTCCTCAAACTAGTGACAAACTAGTGACAAATCAATCTTTTAAACCTTATTTACAGGCGTTGAAGCGATATTATAGCATATTCTGCCTCTTTTCGACCGAAAACAAACGGCTTTTCCCGTTTTCTTTCACAAGTTGGGAAGCGCTGAAATCGCAAGTTTGTCAGATTTTGTCTGGAAATGTTAAATTTGTGTTAAAACTTCGTAATGATTCTGTTAAAATAAACGTGAATCAAGAGAAGAAAAGAGAAGAAACAGGAGAGAGAGAAAAACAAATGAATATCGTAGCGACGGAAATGATCACGCTGGGAGATATCTCGTGGGACATGATCCTCGGCGGATTTGCGCTGTTTTTGTTTGGCATCAAGTTTATGGGCGACGGCTTGAAGAATGTCGCGGGTCATAAACTCCGGGAATACATCGACAAATATACGTCCAATCCATTAATGGCCGTGCTGGTCGGCATTGTCGTCACCATCGTCGTGCAGTCTTCCTCAGCCGCGACCGCGATCACCATCGGTCTGGTCCGCGCGGGACTCATGAAGCTGGAACAGGCGGCCGGGGTCGTCGTGGGCGCCAACATCGGAACGACGATGACGGCGTTTCTGATCGGCTTGAAGGTCGAGCAGTTCGCAATGTACTTCGTGTTCATCGGCGGCATGATCATCTCGTTTGGCAAGAAAAAGAAAACCCGCTACATCGGCGACATCATCCTCGGCTTCGGTCTGATGTTCTATGGTCTGAAGATCATGGGCGACTCGCTGAAAATGCTGAAGGATCTGCCGGCCTTTATCGAATTTGCCAAGGTGATGTCGGAAAAACCGTTGCTGGGCTTACTGGCCGGCACGGTGCTGACCGGACTGATCCAGGGCTCGGCCGCGACGATCGGCGTCGTCCAGAAATTATATGAATCCGGGGCGATGACCCTGAACGCGGCGATGCCGTTTGTCTTCGGAGCCTGCATCGGCACGACCGTCACCGGCGTATTTGCGGCGATCGGCGGCAGTCTGGCGGCGAAACGAACCGCCGGTCTGCATACGCTGTTCAACGTGATCGCGGCGACGATCGGCATGATCTTCCTGCCGTTTTACATTCAGTTCATCACCTGGATCTCCGATCTGCTGCTAATCCCGCCGATGATGCAGATCGCCGTCGTACATATCTTATTTAAGATCGTCGGCGTCATCGTTTATCTGCCGCTGCTGAACGTCATGTGCAATTTCATCAAGAAGCTGATTCCGGGCAACGAACCGGAGCGGATTGAAATCAACCTCGACGACATGGACGCCGGGATCGCGCATCAGATGCCGACCGCAGCGCTGGCCATCGCCAAGCAGGCGGTTCTGAAAATGAGCACAGTCGTCGATGCCGCGGTCGACAAAGCCCGCGACTTCATGAATACGCGCGGTGGTTCCGACGAGAAGGAACTCGT
Organism: Holdemania filiformis; assembly: GCF_003459085.1. Taxonomy (NCBI): domain Bacteria; kingdom Bacillati; phylum Bacillota; class Erysipelotrichia; order Erysipelotrichales; family Erysipelotrichaceae; genus Holdemania; species Holdemania filiformis. The sequence continues at coordinate 205,720 of NZ_QRUP01000001.1, forward strand.
CAATCAGACCGAGGATCTGATCAATTCCATCGACACCAAGATCACCAATTACCTGATGAGCGTTTCCAAGGAAAACCTGAACGACCGTGATATGCAGGATTTCAACCTGCACCTGCAGGTCATTAAAAACCTGGAGCGCATCGGCGACCTGTCGGTCAACCTCGTCGAATTCTTCGACATGGTGCATGAAGATAAAAACGATTTCAGCGACGGTGCGAAAAAAGACGTGCTGGAAATGTTTGAGCTGTTCAAGCACATGCTGAACACGTCGATCGGAATTTACCGCGATGAAGACTACGCGCAGTATTCCGCGTTGATGGAAGATGAGAATTACATGGATTTGCTGGAATATAAGGCCCGGCAGAAGCATTTCGACCGGATGGCCCGCAACGAATGCGCGACGGCTGTCGGCGGCAGCGTCTACTGCGATATTCTGGGAAACCTGGAACGTATGGCTGACCATTGCTGCAACATCGCCCGCTGCTCGATCGAAGCCTCCTCAAGCAAGGAAGCACCGGTACTCGAGCATCACTGATCCCATTAACAAAACAAACAAAAGAAGCTGCCTTGACCGGATCGTTCCGGAAAATCAGCTTCTTTTTTTCATACCTTTCCAGTTTCTTTTTATAACCGCCAGACCCGCTCAGATCCTGCGTTGCCCACAATGCACTGATTATGAATGCCGGCCAGAACGTGCCATCAGCCATCCAACTGCGGCGCAAAGTCCAAAGCCCGCCGCAATCCAGCCGTACAGATGAAACAGATCGGTATACAGGAAATTCGTGTAGTAATTCCAGGCTGCCCCCTGCAGCCGGTTGACCAGGATGATCAGAACCGGAATTTCAAGCACCGCGATCAGACCGGTCATACCGCAGCTGCGCCCCAGGATATTCAGGGCGGAAGCCGCAGGCGTCTGTTTTTTCTGCCGGCGCACTTCGTAGAGCGTCAACGCCAGCGCGGCCAAGGTGATTCCGGCGGCAATCCCGAAAATCTGTCCTGACCGCTGGTTCGCCAACGTATCAGAAACCGTGCTATCCACGGCGATCGGCTGCTTGATGAATGTCATGTCCGGAAATTCCTGACGCAGCTGATAAATCAAGGCGATCCAATCTGACGGCTGTTCCGCAAAGAACCACAGCGTTGCGGAAGTCCCGTTTTGTTCCACACTGTTGTAAAACGGTTCGACCCGAACGTCCGCGCTTTGAATCATCGTCATGTGCGGCGCCGATATATCCTTTCGGTCAGCCGTATAATAGACCGGCTGCGCCTGGTTGAAGCTGATCTGCGGCGTTCCGGAAACCGGAAACAAATCATGCAGCGGATTTTTCATCCCGCCGTAATAAAAGCTCAGCCCGGATTCAGCGTCCGGCTTGACCTCCATCACCGCCAGCTTGCGGGCATTCAGCCGGTCTTCCTCGCTGGCTTCGCTTTCCTGACCGACCGCGATCAGTTCCGCGATCCGCTCACGCTGACGCGCCTGCTGTCCCGCGGTAAACTGAACTTCGTAACAAGCCGACGCATACCCCGCCGACGCCCATTTTAAACGCGGCATTTCCGCTATCATCTGCTTTTGCGCACTGGACTGGAACCCTTCAATCGTCGCGATCAGCGCCAACGTCAGTCCCAGCAGAAAGAGTTTTTTCATGTCTTCACCTCTTGAGTTTACCCTCAGTATAACGAACCCGACCCGCGGATGTCAATGTTCTGCGAAGAAATTCCCGCGAAGACCCGGAAGCCCGTTCCCCGTAAGACACGATCTCAAAATCCCACTAAACGCGGGGTTATCCTTTGCTGAAAGCAAAAAATCCCGCGCTTTGGCGGCCGGGATTCCTTGCGGGCCTTCATCCGAAATCGATGTGCTGCCCTTTTACCTGATAGATCAGGTGCTCGCAGATATTTTTAGTATGATCGCCGGCCCGTTCAAAGTTGCGCAGCATCGCGACTAACGGCACGACATGTTCCAGCTGCATTCCCTGCATAACGGCGGTTTCAATCTGTCCGGACAGCTCGGCAAACTGATCGTTGATCTGTTCGTCCTGCCGGGGAATCTGATACGCCTGCGCGACGTCCTCCTTCTGATAAGCGTCCATCGCCGCGTCCAGCATGGCCAGAAACAACCGCCCAATCGCTTCCGCCTGTTCGCCGACAAACGGAGGTTCCGCCGGGCCTTTTTTGATGACGTAGTCCGCGATGTTCTTGGCGTAGTCGCCGATCCGTTCCAAATCGGAAGCGATTTTAATCCCGGCGATCACTTTGCGCAGATCCGTGGCCACCGGGGAAAGCAGCGCCAGCACCGTCTGCGCCTGATCGTTGATTTCCTCCTCAAGATGGTTGACAAAGTCGTCCATGTAGATCAACTGCAGCGCTTTTTCCTTATCACCGCTTCGAAGAATGTCCAGCGCCAGCTCGTGCATGGTTTTCACCTTGCGGTACATCTGCAGGATCAAAGCCTGGAAAGCGGCGAGCGATTCATCCATTTTCATCCTTTATTCCTCCTGATTCCTAGCCGAACCGGCCAGTGATATAATCCTCGGTCCGCTGATCTGCCGGTTTGGAAAAGAGCTTGCGGGTCGTGTCGGCCTCTACGATTTCACCAAGCAGAAAGAACGCCGTATCATCGGAAACCCGGGAAGCCTGCTGCATCGAGTGCGTTACGATGACGATCGTATAGGTTGTCTTCAGCTGCTCGATCAGCTCTTCGATCTTCGCCGTGGCAATCGGATCCAGCGCGGAGGTCGGCTCGTCCATCAGAATGACCTCCGGTTCCATCGCGATCGCCCGGGCGATGCACAGCCGCTGCTGCTGACCGCCCGAGAGCGCCAGCGCCGAGTCGTGCAGGCGGTCCTTGACTTCCTCCCACAGCGCCGCTGATTTCAGCGAGTGTTCCACGACGCCGTCCAGCACTTTCTTATCGCGGATTCCCTGACAACGGGGACCGTAAGCAATGTTGTCATAGATCGACATCGGAAACGGGTTCGGTTTCTGAAACACCATTCCAACCTCCGTGCGCAGCTGGACAACATTGGTTTTTGAATCATAAATATTCTCGCCTAACAGGCGGATTTCACCGCTGATCCGGCAATTTTCAATCAGATCGTTCATCCGGTTCAGACACCGCAGAAACGTCGATTTTCCACATCCTGAAGGACCGATCAGCGCGGTGACCCGGTTCTTACCGATCGTCAGATTCAGCTGTTTCAGCGCCTGTTTTTCACCATAATATAAATTCAAATCTTTTATTTCAAAACAAGTTTCCATAACGATTCCTTTCTAGCGGAAGCTTTTCTGCAGCCGCCGCGAAAGCAGCTTGACCGTCAGATTTAAGATCAGCACAAAGATCAGAATAATGATTGAGATCGCGCAGGCCAGTTCAAAGTTAGGCTGCTCGCCCGACATCACCGACCAGATGTGAACGGCCAGCGAAGTACCTTGCTTCAACAGGCCCGGCTGATCGTTAATAAAGGTGCCCATCGTATAGATCAGCGCCGCCGATTCGCCGACCACCCGGCCGATGCTTAACAGAATCCCGCTGAGAATACCCGGCATCGCACAGGGCAGCGTGATCTTGAATATCGTCTGAGTCTGGCTTGCACCTAACGACAACGACGCGTCGCGCAGACCCTGAGGCACAACCCGCAGCGCTTCTTCAGTCGAGCGGATGATCGTCGGCAGGAGGATGATCGCCATCGTCAGCGCACCCAGCAGAATATTCGTCGTCTTTGCCCCCATGGCCGCGGTGATCGGAAACAGCACGCTGACGCCCATTAAACCATAAACGATCGAAGGGACGCCGGTCAGCGTTTCAATTCCGGTGCGGATCGCAGCGTTCATTTTGTTTTTTTTAGCCATTTCGCTTAAATAGACAGCGCTGGCAATGCCGATCGGCAGCGCGATCAGCAGCGATACCAGAATTAAGTACATGGTACTCACCAGCGATCCGCGGATACCCCCGCCCGGCGTCTTGATAAACATCGACGTCAGCTTCGCTGCTGACTGATCCAATGTTTCCGCCACTTCCGCAGCGCTTGCGGAAGCGAGCATACCGGTGAAGTCCGCTGTTCCGGAAGCGTCGGTAAAATCAATTTTTTCCACCTGCAGCCCGGCGCTCATCGCGACCGGTTTCCCCTGGTTCGCCCCGGCGCTGGTATCCACAGCCGACGTCAGCGGCGAATTCTCCGCCACGGCTTCGATCAGAACAAGCTGTTTCTTTTCATGGGAAAGATGGTCAACAAATCCTACGCCCCACTTTTCGCTCCACGCTACCTCAGCGCCAAGCTTTTCCGGACGCGGATAGCTCCCGGGCTGATTGCGTGTTTCGTCCAGGGCCACGATCTTGCTGAGGGACCAGTAATCACTGCGCAGCAGATCCGCGTTGATCAAGGACAGACCATGACTGAAAATATACACGAACAGACTGGTCAGCACCATAACGGCCAGCGCTGCGCTCAGTACCGTCAGCAGCTGCAGAAAACGATCGCTGATCACACGCGGCATCCGATTGGTTTTCACTGTCCATTCCCCACTTTCTTCTTCATCCAGTTCAGACTGAGATTCGACAAAAGGATTACGACCATCAGCACCAGACCGACGGAGAACCGGATATCGTAATCCAGTCCGGTTGTTTCCTTCAATCCCGCCAGCATCGTTGAGGTCAGCGTGCGGGTGATGTCGAACAGATTGAACGTCGGGCCGAACAGCTTGTTGCCGGCCACCATCGCGACCGCTGTCGCTTCGCCAAACGCCCGGCCCAGCCCCAGAATCGCTCCGGCGAAAATCCCTGACTTGGCGCTGGCCAGGACAACTTTGAAATGGGTCTGCGTCGCCGTTGCTCCCAAGGCCAGTGAACCCAGCTCCAGATCCGGATCGACCGCTTCGATGGCCGTTACCGCCAGCGAGGTGATCGTCGGAAAGATCATGATCGCCAATAACAGAATCACCGCAAGCAGCGAACTGCCCCCGGCCGTACTGACCCCCGCCAGCGACGCCAGCCCTTTCACCAGCGACGTAATCACCCCTGCCGCAAAGACGCCGTAGACGACGCTGGGAATCGACGCGAGCAATTCCACCACCGTTTTCATCAGCGGTTTAACCGGCTTGGGCGCGATCTTGACGATGAACAGCGCCGTCAGCACCGCGATGGGAAAGGCCAGCAGCAGCGCTCCAAAAGCGGAGATCAGCGTATTGATCACGATAAATCCAACGCCGTAGACGCCCTGATCCTGCCGCCACAGCGTTCCTAACAGGAAATCTTTCAGCGATACGGAGCCATAGGCATAGCCGGGTAAGAACGGCTGGATTCCTTTCATCAGAATAAACAGCGTGATCAGCACGATACAGCTGCCGGAAATCAGCGCCGCCAGAAAGAAAACAGCTCTGACCGTCCGGTCCGTTCTCTGCTTGCGCCGGGCCTGGCCGGGGCGGATTCGCGCTTTCAGATTGCTTTCCATAACCTCATCCTTCCTTCAAAACGAAACCGCTCCGCCGGCAAACTGGCCGGGGAAGCGGTCGCATCCCGTTTACAAATTACTGAATCTGATCCCAGGACGTCACCGTGCCGGTAAAGATATCGTGAACCTGAGCCTGCGTCAGATTGGCAACGGCCGTATTCGCTTCATTGACAATCGTCACCACCGCATCAATGCAATACTGGCCTGAAGCCATCGCCGCCGATGTGTCTTCCTCGCCGCTTTTGAAAGCCCGCGAAGCAAAGCCGATATCCGCGCGGTTAGCACCGTCTTTTTCTGAACCGAGGACGCGCTTGTAGCCGTCGCCCGAACCGGTCTGGTTCATCGTGAACTGGAAGTTGCCCGCCAACGGCTGGAACGCTTCCAGCGCGGCTTTCAGCGTTTTCTCCACGGATGTCGAACCGCAGGTCGCGATTGTGATCGCCGAGTTGTCTTCCTTGACGATCGGATGATTCGCTGCCAGTTCCGCCCAGGCTTTCCCCTGGCTCTTATCGACAACGCCGCCGGCCTTTTCCACCACCAGCATGCCTTCTGTCGAATTCTGCAGGAAGTCTAAGAACGCCGCGATCAGCTGTTCTTTCTCCGCACTTTCATAGTCACCAGCCGCCCGGGTTGTGAAGGCAAACGGACGCTGCATCCCATAGGTTCCATCCAGAACCGTTGCTTCGCTCGGCGCCACGCCTTCAAAGTTCAGCGGCTTCACGCCGTTGGCCGCAAAATCCGTGGACAACGACACATAACCGATGCCGTTTTCATCCGCTCCGACCTTGGTCGCCATATCGCCGTTGCTGGAAACTTCAATGGCGGAGGACGTCAGCTGTTCCGCAAAATCTCCGGCTTTTTCAAACGCTTCCCGCGTACCGGAAGTCGCGTCGCGGGTATAGACGTTGATGGCTGCCGCCGCGGACGGTGTGGCCGTTCCTCCCTCAACTGGCTCTGTCTTGGGTGCTGTGCTGCAGCCAGCGACAAGCAGCGCTGTCAGTACGAATACAAATAATTTCTTCATTTCAATTCATCCCTTTCTTGAACAGTTCCCAGTTTACTGCGCTACGATTAACAGAAAATGAAGCTTGCGTTAAGAAACGGTTAAAAAATAAATTTTCCGAAACTCTCCCAAGGGGAAAAACAGCTTTCAGTTGGCTGCCAAATCATGAATCAAGGCTGAAAAACGAATGTTTTCTATCAGAACATTTCTTTTTTCATTTACATCCACCGCTCCCAGCGGAAAACAAGCACAAAAAAAGCCAGGGAATCCCTGACTGAAGACGATCTTTCCGACTGGCTTTCAGCTTGAAGCGCCGGCGTTTGTATTCTGCGGCGAAAGTTCTGGAAGGTGTGGGGAATGTTCCGCAGGCGAAGGGTGATCCGCCGCGTCAGAACGGATCGGCAGCCGGATAACGAACTGACTGCCGCGGCCAATCTCGCTGTCAACCTCAATCTCGCCCTGATGCGCGCTCACGATCGCCTTGACGATCGCCAGGCCTAACCCGCTGCCCCCGCTGGCCCGGGACCGGGATTTATCCACCCGGTAAAAGCGCTCAAAAATCCGATCCAGATGTTTGGCGTCGATCCCGCAGCCGTCATCGCTGACCGTCAGCACCAGCCAATGATCCTGGCGCCGCGCCTGCATGCGGATATGCTCAGGCTGGCTGTGCGCCAGCGCATTGTTCAATAAATTGGCCAACGCCTGATGAATTTTCTGTTCATCCAGCCAGAACGTTTCATGGGTTTGATCCTCTGCCTCCACGATCACGCCCTGACTTTTTGCCTGGGGCGCTGCCTCCTTGATCAGACTGTCAAACAACCCGCTGATCTCACAGGGCGACAGCTCCAGCGCCAGCGTACTCATGGATAAGCGCGACAGCTTCAACAGATCGGCGACAATCATTTCCAGCCGTTTCGTTTCCTTTTCAATCTGGATATGAAAGTCCTTCATCGTCTTGGGATCGTCAAAATCATCCCGATTCAGAATTTCAATCATTCCCTTGATCGCCGCAATCGGTGTTTTCAGCTCATGCGACGCATCGGCAATGAAGCGTTTCTGCATCCGTTCCTTTTCCATCGCCTGCGTAATATCCTGAAACACCAACAGACATCCGGTAAACCGGCCGTTCTCCTGAATCGGCACGGACAGGCACTGAAAGTCGACGCTGTTGTAGCACAGATTGCGCACGATCGCATTCTCGCTCAAATACGCTTCCTTCAGAAACAACTGCACCTCGCCGGCGATCCGCTCGTCGCGATATGTGAATTCATCCTCGCCTTCTTCGCTCAGAAACCGGCTGAATCCTTCATTGTATAAAATCAGATGACCATAGGAATCCATCATGGCTAGCGGGGAGGGGATATTCGTCAGGATCGTCATGATCTGCTGCTGCTTCAGCGAAGCATCCTTGGCCGAGCTGCGAACCTGCGTTTTTAACGTCTGTTCTTTCGTCCGCATCGTTTCGCGCAGCGTGTCCTGACTGTGCCACAACAGCGTCATGGCGACCAGTCCGAGCAAGACCAGGGCGCTCCAGGCTTCCAATAAGCCCTGGGCGCAGAACAGCGCCAGACCCGCGACGGCGACGATCAGAATTAGAGCTTCACTCGTTTTCATGCCTGTCTCCGCCGTTTATGCCTGGACTTCGAGTTTATAGCCGACCCCGCGCAGGGAGGCAATCTTCACGCCGCTGCCCTGCAGCTTATTGCGCAGCTTGAAAATATGGACGTCAACGATCCGGGTATCCCCGTCGTAATCAAAATCCCAGATCTCGTTGAGAATGTTGTCGCGGGATAAAACGATCTGCGGATTGCGCAGCAGATATTCCAGCAGCTCAAATTCCTTTTTCGTCAGGCTGACCGGCTGACCGTTGATCGACACTTCCCGGCTTCCCAGGTCCATCGTCAGGCCGCCCATTTCCAGCACCCGCCGGCTTGTCTTGACAATCCGTTTGACATGCGCCTGGATCCGCGCTAAAAGCTCGCGCGGGGAAAATGGTTTGGTGATGTAATCGTCGACGCCGGCCTCGAAGGCTTCCAGAATGTCTTCTTCCTCATCCTTCGCCGTCAGCATCATCATGACGCTGTCAATACCTTTGCCGCGGAACAGCCGCACCAGCTCAATCCCGCTGATTTCCGGCAGCATCCAGTCGATGATCATGATGTCAAAGCTTTCGTTCAGCCCCTTTTCCCGGGCGCTGGCGCCGTCCGGGCAGCCGGTGACGTCAAACCCGGCGTTTTTCAAATCGTAGCTGATCAGGTGGCGGATGCTGTCCTCATCCTCAATTAAAAGAATCCGCGGCATGCTCTATTCCCCCTTTTCACCATAGCGGTCAATGATTTTCTGCACCAGCGGATGCCGCACGACATCGTCGCTGGACAGCTGCAGTACGCCGATTTCCTCAATCCCTTTCAACAGGCCGACGGCGTCCATCAGACCGCTGCGCTGGGATTTCGGCAGATCCACCTGCGTCACATCGCCGGTAATGATCATCCGCGACTGAAAGCCCAGCCGGGTTAAAAACATTTTCATCTGGGCCGGCGTCGTGTTCTGCGCTTCGTCCAGAATAATCACGGCATCATCCAGCGTCCGCCCGCGCATATAAGCCAGCGGCGCAATCTCGATCGTGCCTTTTTCGATCAGCTTCTCTGTCGTTTCCGCACCCATTAGATCATGCAGTGCGTCATACAGCGGGCGTAAATACGGATCGACTTTTTCCTTCAGATCGCCGGGCAGAAATCCCAGGCTCTCCCCCGCTTCCACTGCGGGCCGGGTCAGAATGATCCGGTGAATCTCACCTTTCTTCAGCATACTGACGGCGTAGGCCACGGCTAAATAGGTCTTACCCGTACCGGCGGGTCCGACCGCGAAGACGATCGTTTTCTTTTCCATCGCTTCGATGAAGCTGCGTTGACCCTCGGTTTTCGGCGATATCGCCTTGCCGCTATGGGTGCGGGCCAGCACCTTGGACTTCAGATCGCCCAGATCGACCGCCTGCTGCTTGTGCTGCGTGCGGACTAAGTATCGGATTTCCTGCTCGCTGATCTGTTGGGAACGCCGGATCATCTTCAGCATTTCCTGCAGAATCTCCGCCACCGCTTCGGGATCCTGGCAGCGGATCGTAAACTGATTGTCGCGGAAGATAATCTCCGCGCCGTACAGTTCGCATAAGCAGTTCAGGTTGCGGTCTTGGTAGCCGATCAGTTCAGCTGCTTCCGACGCGCTCAGATGTTCCATCGACAGGACATAGGTCATGGTTTTCCTCCTCGAATTTAAGGTCGTGTCAGATCCTCCAATAACGTATAGTGGATCTTCATCGTTATTGTACCCGCATTCCTGTCAAAAAGTAAAACATTTTCTTTGATAATTTTCTCATCCTCCTGCAGCTGCTCCGCGATCTGACTGCGGCAGTCCATCAACAGACGAAAAAACGCCAGCGCGTCATGCAGCGGGAAATCCGGTGCATCTGACAGCGAGCTTTCCACGGTATACCAGGTGTAGCCGTAAACCTTGCCCTTGACATAGAGCGGCTGAGGCACCTCGAAGGCGTCCTTCAGTTCATTGTCGATCAACAGATCTCCGGGGTGAACGATCTCGTTGATTTTGACCTTTTTCTCCCCGTGCTGAACATCAAAACGCACGACCATGCCTTCCTTTTGGGCATAGATGGGATCGTTAGTCAGCTGCGGAGTTTCAACGTATTCCTTATCTGTAAACTGAAGCTGAATCCGCGATCCCGTGCGGGTGACCTCGGTCCAGCCCAGGCGATCCTCAAAGCTTTCCTTGATCAGAAATTCAATCGTTTCCGCCAGATTCTGATCCACGGTGAAAAACGGCGCGGCATAGCCGTTCTCCGCCAGCTGCTGCTCGATCTGGCGCTGCAGGGTTGGATCGGTGCCGGTCACGCTGACCTGAACGATGCAATGAGAATAAAACATCCACAGCGCTGCCGCCAGCGCGACAGAAAACAACCGCAGCGGCTGATGGAACTGGTGCAGCAAAAAACCAGTGACGCCGCTGGTCCCCAGGCATTCCGCGTCCTGAAACAAACTGGTAATCCGCCGCCGGCTCGTCACCGGCGACCAGAAAACAAGCCCTTCCGGCGTCAGTTTCAGTTCCATGACCTCGATATCCTGGCGCAGGCATTGATTGAGAAAAAACGTCAGCGGTATTTTCAGCCGCCAACAGTCCATGCCGAACAGAAAAGGCAGTCTATTCCGCATCGAACTTCACCCGCCTGATCTGCCCGGAAAGAATGATTTCGTCGGCGCTGAACACCCGGATATGAAGGCCGCTGCCTTCGACGATCATTCTGCCCTGTTTGGACTCGGTAATAATTTGTTCGGGACTGACGAGGATCAGCCGCTCGAAGTCTTCGATCATGGCCTGTTTTTCACTGACTGTGATCATCGCGCACACTCCTTCCTCTGATGTAGGTTATGCGCCAGGACAGGCAAACATGAAAAAAGCGTCCGCAAAGGACGCTGAGAGGTTAAGATCCAGTGAGATCAAAAGGACGGCGAGGCGTCAGCCGCTAATTCATCGATTCCGGAGTCGCCAGCGGCGACAGGGCGGCCGCCAGTTCTTCGCTGAGCTGTTCCGTCAGAATCAGATGCTCCACATGAACGATCCGGATTCCCAGCCGCTGGGCCAGATCGGCCAGAATGAATTCATACAGCCCATGGTTGACCTGCAGACGGGCAGGAATCCCGGCGATCAGGATAAATTCACGCAGGGCTTCTACCAACGCCGTACACAAATCTTCACGTTTGCGGAAGCTGAATTCAATATGCGTCTGATGCCGGTTGGAGCACACCAGCACCAACATCCTGAACGCGACCGCGGTGCCGTGTTCCGCTTCCAGCGGATCGATCAGGCTGACCACATCCAGCTGCGCGGTTTCCCGCGTATGCTTGAGCTGACTGAGCTTATCGGCTGCCGCTTCGTCGATCATACAGGCCGGGCCTTCGATCCGCACAGCGCCCTCTTTCGGTACTAAACGCCAGCTCTGATCGCTTAATTGAGCCGCTTCCACCCATTGTTCATCCGTCGTTTCCGGACCGTTGTACGCTGCGAGGATTTCGCTCAGCGCTTCGACGAGCATGCGGGTTTCCTCAATCCAGCGGGAGGAAGGACGCACCTCCAGCAGACCGCAGTGAATATCGTTGATAAAGACCTGCAGGCCATCCTGCTGAAATAAAGCGACCTCCGCTTCCTCCGCGCAAAACGGCCGCCACATGATCCGCCGCGACGCCTGAACTGCCATGTGATAGGAATCCTCCTCGGCCAGCGAATTGCCGACCAGCTGATCCCAGTCATCATCGCAGATTTCCAGCACCGTTTCTTCCCCCATCTGTAAAAACGAGGCGCACACCGGCGCGTCAAACAACGGCAGCTCCAATTTGATGTTCATCATTTCCCATTGCTTATCCCGCCACTGCTGATAGACATGCGCTAAGGCCTGCTTAAACTGCTGGAGTGCTTGTGTTGAACTTTGCATTGTGACCGTCCTCCTTGATTTTGATGATATTCCCGATCCTGGTTCAGATCGTTTTTCGATCTGCCGTGGTTTCACACTTTCTTTATTTTAATCCTTTTCCTTGGATCCTCGGCTGCCAACACTGAGGATTGAATAATCATCCTCCGCTGGCCAATCCATATACTACGAAAAAAGAAGCTTGCGCTTCTTTATTTTGAACGTCTAGCCTTTCTTGCAGCCTCCGACTTCAGTTTACGACGGACGCCTGGTTTTACATAAAACTCTCTTTTGCGAGCCTCAGCAAGGGTTCCGTTGCGAGAAACCTGACGCTTGAAACGACGTAATGCGTCATCCAATACTTCGTTCTCTTTTAAGACAACTCTTGGCATACTTACCCTCCCTTCTGATGCAAGCAGATATATTATAACCAAACCATCCGAAAAAAGCAACCTTTTCGGAACGATTTGAGGAATGTTTTTCAAGAATTTTCATTCGTTATTTCTTACAAGCAGACTTAACCAAGCCAGCGTTGATATGACAGCGCTTTCAACCAATAAAATTCCACTCTCCGATCTGGCGAATGACGAATTCTACCAGGGGTCGATTGTAATCTTTCCGCCAATCTTTTATGATAGAGGCAATGACGGAGGACAAAATCATGCAGAATCTGACTGAAGAACGAACCGGGCAGCTGATCCGTGAGCTGCGGTTAAAAGCCGGCTGGACACAAAAGGAACTGGGAATGAAGATCGGCATCTCCGACAAAGCCATTTCCAAGTGGGAACGGGGATTGTCCTTTCCGGACATCACACTCTTACCGCGTCTGGCGGAGGTCTTCCATGTGAGCGTCGGCGAGATCATCAGCGGGCAGCAGCTCAGTGAACCCGCATTGAATCCGGAGCTACTCGATGACGTAGTGGCCGACACGCTGGCCTATTCCCAACGCGACAGCTTTTCCAAAGTCAAGCGAATCTTCTGCCTGATCTTCCTGCCGCTGATCTTTTCCGCCATGTTTCTGTGCGCTGTGATCAATCTGGCAGTCAATCATCAGCTCAGCTGGGCTCTTTATCCGATCGGTGCGCTGGCCATCGTACTCGCACTGACGCTGGCCTTGGTTTTGCCAAAACACTGGCGGTTGGAAATTGTGATGGGCACCCTGGAAATTTCATTGATGATCTATCTGGCGATGATCGAACAGCTCAGCGGCACTTCCGGCTGGCTGATTCCGCTGGCTTTGCCCATCAGCCTGGTCGCCGTGGTCTGTCTGTATCTTCTGCTTAAACTGTGGACCTGTCTGAAACGCAAATGGCAGATTCTTGCCGGATCAATGCTGATCCTGGCGCTCGGCCCCGCGCTATCGATTCACTTCCTTTTAACCTGCAGCGGGATCTCGCGGCCGATGACTTCGGACTGGATTCTCTTAGGCAGCCTGCTGAGCGCTGCGGTCCTCTTTCACTTCATTGATCGGGTGCGGCGCTGATTTATTCCAAGCCTTGCGTCAGGAAGCTTCCTGGCAATCTCAGCCAATCTTGAAAGTCCCGACCTAAAAAAAGAGGAAGTTTTCAGCTTCCCCCTTCGTCGACCGGCAATGCCGGTTTTTTATTTCTCCTGGCTTACGAAATGCAAGAACAGCGGTTAATAACCCGTGGCTTCCTGTCCTGCTAACAACGCGACGCCGCTGGAGGTTCCGATCCGATCGGCCCCCGCTTCGATCATTGCCTTTAAATCATCAAAGCAGCGCACGCCGCCGGCCGCTTTCACCTGGCAAACATCGCCGACCGTCTGTTTCATCAAACGCACGTCTTCCACGGTTGCGCCGCTGGTCGAGAAACCGGTCGAGGTTTTTACGAAATCCGCGCCCGCTTCCATGCAGGCCTTGCAGGCAAAAACCTTTTCTTCATCGCTCAGCAGGCAGGTTTCAATAATGACTTTCAGCGTATGCGAGCCCGCCACTTCCCGGACCATCTTGATATCCCGGACAACGCCGTCATGATCGCCGTCCTTCACGCCGCCGATGTTGATGACCATGTCAATTTCATCCGCGCCTTTTTCAATCGCGTCGCGGCATTCAAAGGCCTTGGCTTCGCTGGTCATCGCCCCCAGCGGAAAGCCGATAACGGTGCAGACCTTGACGTCGCTGCCTGCGAGCTGCTGCTTGCAGAAGGGAATCCAACAAGGATTGACGCAGACGGTCGCGAAATCATGTTCGCGGGCTTCGGCGCACAGCTTTTCCAGCTGGCTGCGGGTACTGGCTGGTTTCAACAGGGTATGATCAATGTACTTATTCAACGGTTTCATCTTCATCTTCCTCCTCCGTTTCAAAATAATACTTGCGCAGGGCATCGCGGACCGCCGCCGGATCGCTCATCCACGGTTCCCGGCCGAATTCACGGTAAATAAAGGTTTCGTCGCCCTTGCCTAAAATCAGGATCGTATCCCCGACATTGGCCACTTCCACCGCCTGACGGATCGCGTCGTAGCGGCTTTCAATGATGATGCGGTTAGTCTTCTGGATGCCTGCGGCAATTTCTTCAGCGATCTGAATCGGATCCTCGTCGCGCGGATCGTCTTCGGTTAAGATAATCAGGTCGCAGTATTTATCCGCAAGCTGACCGAAAACCGGCCGTTTCTTCGTATCCCGCTTCCCCGCGGAGCCGAACACGGAAATAATTCGTTTCTCCTTCGGCGTGATCGCGGACGCAAACTTGAAGATCTGTTCCAGGCCGTCCGGAGTATGCGCAAAATCGACGATGATGTTGAACGGCTGACCTTCCTCAATCCGTTCCATCCGGCCTTCGATCTGCGGAATCGTGTTGAGTTGTTCCAGGATCTGTTCCATCGGCAGACCGCCCTCGTGCAGCGCGGCGATCACCGCCAGCAAATTATACAGATTGAACATTGCGACCAGATTGGTCTGAACTGGATATTCGCTGCCGTCATGAACTAAAGTAAAAATCGTTTTATCCGCGTTGAGCTGAATGTCCTTCGCTTCATAATCGGCTTTTTCCAGCACGCCGTAGGTAACAACGCGGGCCGGGCAGTCGGCGACCATCGCCATGCCGTGAGGATCATCCTTGTTGGTAATCGCCGTGCCATCCGGCTTCAACTGGTCGAACAGGCGTTTCTTCGCTTCAAAATAATTCTCCATCGTCCCGTGATAATCGAGATGATCATGCGTCAGATTCGTAAAAATCGCGATGTCGACGTCCACGCTGTCCGTGCGGTGCTGTTCCAGACCGATGCTGCTGATCTCCAGCGCACAGGCCTTCATCCCGGCCTGCGCCATGTCGTGCAGAATCTGCTGCATCGGTACGATGTCCGGCGTCGTCAGTAACGGCGGCAGCTTTGTGTCGCCATACTCGATCGAAATCGTGCCGATGTAACCGCAGGCATAGACCGGATTCAGCAGATTGCGGATCATGCAGGCGATTGACGACTTGCCATTGGTGCCGGTCACGCCGTAAACTACCATCTTCTTTGACGGATAGCCGTAAAAGCAGGCCGCAACCTGATTGAGGGCAGCGGTGACGTCGCGTACCTTGATGTAAACGACATTCGCGTTGTTACGCTTGATATCCTCGCTGTGAACAACGCAGACCGCGCCGTTTTTGACGGCTGCGTTAACGTAGCGGTGACCATCGTGGATCATTCCTTTAATACAGAAGAAAATGGAATTGGGCAGCACATCCCGGCTGTCCACCATCAGATTTTCAATTTCAATGTCCGGAGCGTTGTCAAACAATGCGGATAATTTCATTTTTCCTGACCTCCTTGCGCCTGCGCTGCCAACTGATCCCCAAGCATGTGCGTGCAGCGGGCCACAATCCGTTGTCCGCTGACAAACTCGCCGTCGATCTGAACCGGCAGATACTCGCTGCTGTGTCCGAACGCAACGCCGTTTTCACAGGTCTCAATAATGACGTCGGCATCCTTGCCAATCCAGCTGCTTTTTACCGCATAATAACTGTTGCGGGAGAATTCGCCGACCTGCCGGGCCCGCTGCTTCTTCACCTCTGATGAAATCTGACCGCTCATCCGCTGCGCCGGGGTTCCGGTTTTCGGGGAGAAAGGGAAGACGTGAATGAAGCTGAACTGGATCTGCTTCAGAAAGGCCATCGTCGCGGCAAACTCCGCTTCGCTTTCCTGCGGAAAACCGACGATCAGATCGGTGCTGATTGAAATTCCATCAATCCGGCTGCGAATTTCTTCGACCCGCGCCAGAAACTGCGCCGTCGTATACGGCCGGCCCATCCGCTTCAGCGTCGCGTCGCAGCCTGCCTGCAGCGGAATATGCAGATGCCGGGCGATCTTCGGCTGTGTTTCCATCAGTGTCAGCAGCTCATCGGTGATCTCTGTAATCTCGATCGACGAGATCCGGATCCGTTCCAGCGGTTTGATCTCACACATACCGCGGATCAAATCGCACAGGTTGGTGTCTCTATCTTTCCCATATCGGCCGGTATGTATCCCGGCCAGAACAATTTCCTTATGCTTCTGTGCCAGCCGCCGCGCTTCCTTCAGCGCTTCGTCCAACGGCAGCGAGCGCTCCCGGCCGCGGGCATACGGGATGATGCAGTAAGCGCAGAACTGATTGCATCCATCCTGCACCTTTAAGTACGCGCGCGTCTGATGTTCAAATTCATCCAGCGGCAGCATTTCAAACTCGGCGGACGTCCGCACATCATGCAGCTCGACAATCGGCTCGCGGCGCTGGCGCAGCGCTTCGTCGATCAGCTGCGGCAGTTTGTCCTTGCCACTGGAGCCGACCAGAATATCGATCTTTTCCTGCTCGGCCATCTGATCCGCCTGAATCTGGACGTAACAGCCCACAGCGCATACCAGGGCGTCCGGGTTCTGCCGGCGGGCCTGATGGATTTTCTGCCGGCTCTTACTGGCGGCGGTATTGGTCACCGCACAGGTAAATATGATGTAAACGTCGGCTTTCTCCTTGAAGTCCACCGTCTGATAGCCGCGCTGCCGCAGCGCCTGAGCGGTGCTTTCCGACTCGTAGGCGTTGACCTTGCAGCCCAACGTTGATATTGCGACACTCGCCATGAATTCGTCCCCTTCCATGATGGATATTATACCAAACTTTTAACCCCTGAGGTAGTCTTTTAACGGTCATTCTCGCTCCGCCAAAGGAAAAGGCCTTACGGCCTTGAAATGCGGGCGATTTTTGATTTCAGTTTCGGCAGGATATACCCGCTGGCGCAGCACGCGTCGCGGATTTGAAGCGGATCCTGGCTCAGCACCGCGGCTGCCAGCGGCGCGCCCTGGGCGGGATCGAGCTTCTCACCGGTACAGACCAGTGAAAGCGGCAGCTCGGTTTCCGTGCCGTCAAACGCAAAAATTTCCAGACAGTGCACACGGCCCTCGTAAACCGCGAAACCCTGCTCATTCTGGAAAATCACCTGCGGCGAAGCAAAGCCCGCGTCGTAGGGCAGTCGTCCATAGATTAACGGATCAACGATCTTATCCGCGAAACTTTTGACCATCTTGAAAAACTGCGGCAGCTCCAGCACCGCGGTTTCGTGATCGTACAGCGCGTTGATCAGCGGATCGAAGAACGGAATCATCACAAGCTTGTCCTCAACCGTAAACTTCTTCATGTCCGCAATCGCGGCCTGAATTTTTGGCCGTACAAATTCATTGCGTTTGAGATAATCGATGATCTCCCAGATATCCAGCATTTCCGTCCGCGTCTGTTCGTACAGTTCCTCAATCTTCTGTTTGTTTTTCAAGCCTTCTTCCAGAATGCTTAGCGTATACACATCCCGCACCGTTTTTACCGGACGATCCAACTGATAAGGTTTCAGCCGGGCGTTGATGCGCGCGGTTTCCTTGCGGACCTCATTCAGTTTCAGAAATTCCCGGTCGTTGCCTTTGCGCAGAATTTTAATCATTTTCGGATTCATCATTTAACCCTCCAGCACGGCTCCAGCCAGACAGACCGCCGCAACTGCGGCTGTTTCCGCCCGCAGAATCCGCTTGCCCAGCGAGCAGCAGCGATAGCCCTGCGCCTGCAGCCTTTCAATCTCAGCCGGACTGAAACCACCTTCCGGTCCGATCACCAGTGTTACGCTGCGGCCCTTTTCCAGCTGAGCGCTCAGCAAACCGCCGTGCAGAGCTTCATCTTCATACACCACGAAGTTCTGCTCGCTCCGCCACGCGCCGGCATCGGCCAATTCGATCGGTGCGCACACCTGCGGTCTTTGCGTGCGCTTGCATTGTTGACTGGCTTCCTGAACAATTTTCTGCCAGCGCTCTAATTTTTTATCTACTTTATCCAATTCCAGCTTCACGACCGTGCGGCTGGATTGAAACGGAACAATCCGGCTGACACCCAGCTCCGTGCATTTCTGCAGCAGCCAGTCCCAGCGCTCGCCTTTGATCAGACCGGCGACTAACGTCAGCGTTACCGGAAGCTCGCGGTCTTCGTCCAGCAGTTCTGTGATCAGAATCTGACCCGCGCTGTCCAGCACACCGCAAAAAACGGCGCCTTCCGCGTCGATCACGCGCAGCGTTTCCCCTTCCTTCATCCGCAGGACACGCTGTAAATGATGGCGTTGCTGCGAATCTGGTTCGATCACGCTTCCGACGTGGGTTTTCTGTTGTATAAATATCTGCTGCATGTTATCACCGTGCTTTATTTTACCAGAAAACCTCTCAGAAGGGAATGAAAATCCCGCCTGGCTATCAGGAAAGCCATTGGGATCGGAAAACGCAGCGCATCCGCCCGGCTCTTGTGAACCATTCCGAAGCCTGAGATCAATTCATCTTCGCCGTCAAAAAAAGCAGCTTGCCGCTGCTTTCTGAGTGAGATCTGAGATTTATTTTGATTTTTCCGCAGTTTGTTTCTCCCGCGGCAGGATCAGGTTCAGCACAATGCCCACAGTCGCCGACAACGCGGTGCCCGACAAGGTGACCAGTTTGCCTAATGGCAGAACGGCGCCGCCCAAGCCGATAACCAGCATGGCCGAAGCGATGATCAGATTGCGCTGTTGTCCAAAATCGACCTGATTGTCGATCAGGACCCGCAGACCGTTGGAAGCGATGACGCCGTACAGAATGATCGACATTCCGCCCAATACGGCGTTGGGAATCGTTGAGATGAACGCCGATACAATCGGAACGCAGCTCAGCACGATCGCGATGCAGGCCGCACCGACGGTCACGTACACCGAGGATACCTTCGTCATCCCGATGACGCCCGTGTTTTCGCCATAGGTCGTATTCGCCGGACCGCCCAGCAGTGCCGAAATGGACGTCGCAATGCCGTCGCCCATCAGCGTCTTATCCAAGCCTGGTTCTTTCAGGAAGTTGCGGCCGCAGATCTTGCCCAGCACGGTGTGATCGCCGATATGCTCGGAAATGGTCACCAGCGCCACCGGCAGGATCGCGAACGTTTCCGGTCCGAAATACAGATGATAGCTCTTAAACCCCGGCACGGCAATCGGCAGAATGAATTCCGGCAGCGATAAGAACTTTCCTGACTGCAGAACTTCCTGCAGCGGCGCAAAGTCCACAATGCCTAAAGCCAGCGCAAACACATAGCCGCCCAAGATTCCGCACAGAAACGGAATGATTTTGAAAAAGCCTTTTGCTTTCGTGGAGATCAAGGCGGTGAGAATAAACGTGAAGACCGCTGTCAGCATGACTTTCCAATCCCCGCCGGTTACAAAGCCGGCGTTGCCGACCGCATTGGCCGCCAGGCCCAAACCGATAACGGCGATCATCGGACCGATGACAATCGGCGGAAGCAGCTTGTCAATCCAGTCCTTGCCAATGAAACGGACAAGAATCGAAACGACGACATAGACCAGACCGATCAGGATTAACCCGGTCTGCGCTGCGCTGACGTCGCCGCTCATCGCCGCGACCGCAATCTGGACAGCACTGATGTAGGCAAAGGAAGAGCCTAAGTAGACCGGAACTTTAAACCGGGTGATGCAGCTGTAAATAATCGTTCCGATCCCGGACGCAAACAACGCGACGGAAATCGGGAAGCCGGTCAGCACCGGAACCAGGATGGTGGCGCCAAACATCGCAAAGACATGCTGGAAACTTAACAGAATCCATTGAGCTGGTTTTGGTTTTTCGTTGACGTCGAGGATCATTTCTACTCGCTGTGACATAAATACCCCTTTCCGGGCTTAAATAAAAAGCCCTTTTGATTTTGTGCAAAAGGACTTTCCCCATAAATGTGTTCAGCCTTGCGATCTCACTGGATCCGCTTAAAAGCCCCATGCGGTTTTTATTATAGCATAAGCCGCCGGTGATTTCATTAACTTCCGAATAACTTCCAAACAAAAGCGAACATGACTTTTCTGGCATTTCCGAACCGTCTGCCCCAAAATTCTCATGAATCCGTGTCAAACCAGGACAGATCTGTCAGAAATTCCTGTCAGTCCAGCCGAAGCGGCAAGGATTCTTCCGTGGGTCGCCGGTCAGACCGCTGACTCAATAATCTTCCAGCATAGAATAAAACTCGTTGCGTCCGTCTTTTTTCGCCTGTGTCCTGAATTCAGCGATATCCGCCGAATTCAATTCATAGACAATTATCTCGAAATAACGGATCCGCTGATCGTCGTAGGCCTTCTGCGCCAGTGAGAGAACCTGGTCATGCGGAAGATCGTAAATCAGGTTTGACAGAATATCCAAATTCTGATTCTCATAGGCCCGGTTGGCATACTCTGCCTTTTGTTCACTGGTCAAATCATTGCACAGATTCATAAACACATCCGTGCGATGATCGTTAAAGGCCTGTTCCACCAGCGCCTTCAGAGTTTCGTTATCGACTTGGGAATACAGCCGGTAGAGCACTTCCGTCCGGTTATCGGCATACGCCCGCTCAAGCAGCGTCTTCGCCGTTTCCTTAGAAAAACCCCAGTAAATCCGATCGAACAGCTCATCTTGCTTTTCATCGTAAGCCTGGATTGCCAGCTTATCCATCAGCTCGCTGGGCAGATTATCGTCAAAGACAAACAGATAATCCCGGTAACGCTGATCGTCAATCACCCGCTGAGCATACGCTGCGACGCTCTCTCTCGGCAAATCATAGAAAGCTTCTTTGAAATATTCGACGCGGTTATCGGTATAGGCCTTTTCTGCCAACGCTTCCCGCTGCTTGGAATTCAGTGAATTCACGATCTCTTCAAAGAATTCAAGGCGCTGATCGGCATAAATCCGGTCAGCCCACACGCCAAGCTGATCCGTCGGCAGATCCTGAACCGTTTCTATAAAATATTCCAGCCGGGTATCCGTATAGGCTTTTTCCGCCCATTCAGACCGCTGCTGGGCCGGCAGGGAAAACAGCGCGATTTCAAAATAATCAAGCCGGCTATCCGTATAGGCCTGCTGCGCCAACGTCTGAATCTGATCCTGCGGCAGCTTCGGCACCAACAGATCAAATGCGTCCTCATACCGGCTCTGATAGGCCTGTCTGCTCAAATCAAGAATTTCGGATTCCGGAAGTGCATCAACCAGCACCGCAAAATAATCCATTTCCTTCGCCGCATAGAAGGTGCGGGCCATTTTCACAGCCGCTTCCTCGTTCAGCTTGGCAGCCACGGCTCTAAACTGTGACATTTTCTTTTCCTTATGGAAGCGGACAGCCAGTTCCTCCACGGATTCGGTATAAGGGCCTTCGATCGAGGTCAAAAGCGGCGTACGCGAAGCCAAGGAACTGTTGCTGCGGACTAACCGCGCATGTTGTTCAGAAACGGCCTGACGAACGGCTTCCATCTGTTCCTCATTGTCCATGACCGCTTTTATGCTTTCGTCAAAGGCGACGCTGATCAGCGAATCCTGATACACGCTGCCCTCTTCCGATCGGTCGGCTCCCGCCCAGTTCAGCGTCACGATGTAGCCCTGTGTATAGACACTCCCGGAAAAATAGAAGGTTCTCTGGTTTGTCGAGGTCGTAGTGGTCACCACTGGCGCCGCGGCCGGTTTTGGCGTTTTCCAGCTCAGCGCGGAACCGCACAGAATACCGCTGGCAAACAATACAGCTCCGGTAGCCATCGAGATCAACGTTCGCGTCGTTCCTGACTTTTGTTCATTCATAATTGCACTCAGCCTTTCTTTCAGCAAGCTCAAATTTTCATTCAACGTAATCGATACGATAATATCGCCATAGGTTCCCTTGTCTTTTAATGAATGGATCAGCGTGTCACCGTAGCAGCGTTTTTCCGAAGCTGAAAGGGAACTCAGCACCTGTTCATCGCAGGCCAGCTCACATAGACTTTCCATACGGCGGCCAATCAGGCGGACAGCAGGATTAAACCAATGAATGCAGATCGCCAGTTGGACCAGCCATTTTGTAAAGATATCCCCACGTTGATAATGCGTGAGTTCATGGCGCAGGATCATTCGCATTTCCTCGGGTCGGCAATCCTCCGTGGTCAGAATGATCATCGGATGAAAGACGCCCGGCAGCATCGGCGAGACCGCCAGCTTGTTAATCCAGACTGGCAGCGGGCGGCGGATGCCCATCTTTTGACGAACCTCGTCCAGACATTGCCGGGTATCCGGGCTGGATGCAGGAAAACTGCCGGCTTTAATAAACCGCAGAAATCCTTGATAACTCGTGATTCGCCTCACCATCAACACCACGACAACGCTCAGCCACAGTACCCAGGCAGCCTGGATCAGATCGTCCAGCCAGGCGGGCTGATCAAACTGCCAGGTTGATCGGGAAGGCGCCGATGTTGGAACGGTGCGGATATCCTGAACCGGATCGCTCTGGGCCTTCTGTTCCGGAAGTTTAGTCTGTTGATCCGCAACAGGATTTTTGATCGTTTCCGGCGCGCTTGCCGCGAGCTGAGTTTGCGGCTGCGGGTTCCAGGTTTCCTCAGAAAACAAAGTACCGACAACCCCGGCTACCGGCGATACCGGAATCAAGAGCCGCAGAATCACAAACAACCAGAGTCCGTAACGAAAGCGGAAGCTTAAATGATTTTTCAGCAGCTTTTCCAGCAGTACAACGATGCCGGCCATACACAATCCGGAAACCGAAACTGAAAGGAAGCTGATCATGAAGGTATTCATTTCAATTTCTCCTTCCCCTGCACCCAAAATTTTTCCAGTTCTTCAATATCTTTGGATTCCAGGCATTGCTGCCCGAACAGCGACGTCAACAGCGTGCTGACATTCCCGCCGAACACCTGGTTTACAAACTGAACCGACTGGGTTTTCAAATATTCTTCCTCGCTGATACGCGCGACATACCGCGCGCCCCGGCCTTCCTTCTGGCTGATCAGCATCCCTTTGTCGATCAGTCTGGAGATAAAGGTCCGCACGGTCGTGCGTTTCCAATCATGACCGGTTCGTTCAATCTGGTCCAGCAATTCACTGATCGTCATCGCACCGCCATGATCCCAGATCAGCTTCATGATTTCCTTTTCGGAATCCGACATCAGTTCCATGGTCTCCCCTCCTTTTTATTACATCTTGTAGTCAATTATTATACTACACTTTGTAGTCATTGATTGCAAGTCCTTTTGTTCAATTTCTCACTTATTCTTCCTTTTGCAAAAAGTTCAGAACTTTCCTTGTGTTCCCTCTTGTCTCGGATATTTCCCCTCGGAATCAGACGAATAAAAAATCCGGCCCAGGCAACAAAGCCTCAGTCCGGATTCATCATGATTTCAATTTAGTTTGATTGCCAGCGTTCCTCAAACCATTCCGGCTTTTTTAATTGTTGGAAGTCGCCGGATTCAAAAAGCGCATGGAAACGGCAAGCCTGCGAAGAAGTTAACGTTTTCAAGCTGATCGATTTGGTTTTCCGATTCAGAGATTCAGTTAACCCAAAGTGATCCAGAATGGCGGTCACGTCTTCCTTTGTGGGATCAAAGTCGGAAGCCGCAAAGTTAAAGTTATAGAAAACCACACCACCTTTTCCGGAATCCGTGTAATGCGCGAGGAAGAAAGTATCGGGATGCTGCTGAATTTCAAAATAATCACCGACGCCTAATTCTTCCAGCCAGGTCTTTTCTTCATCAAGCTTAATGGATTCCAACTGACTTACATTCGTAATGACAAGCATCCGCTGGACTTTGTCTGCTTTTACGCTGAGCTTAATCGAACGATCAGGCTGCGTATACCAATAGTATTGGACAGAAGCACAGCTGGAGAGAACCAAACCGCAAAGAAAAATCAGAATTACCGCTGCCCTTCTTCGCCATGGACTTCGTTTCCTCATCGCCTATTTCCCTCCCTTTCATCTGTCGTTAAGTTTGTCGCTTATTCCTTCTTTTGATTTAATGGAATTATTATGACTGAGTTACTTCTGCTTATTTTGATACATTGCCTGATCAGCCAGCGTAAACCAGGTTTCCCAATCCTGGATTTCCGGCTTGTATTCTACAATGCCGACACTGATCGACATGTGATAATTCCGCGCGGCTTCGCTGAATTGAAGCTGCGCCATTTCCTGACGAAATGTCTGGATCACCTGTGCCGCCTGATTCTGATTTAAACCGTTAAACGCAATCAGAAATTCGTCGCCGCCCACCCGGCAAGCCCAGCCATTATGACTTTCCGCACAAGCCTTTAAGGCTTCCGACAAGGCCAGAATCACCCGATCCCCCATCAGATGGCCATACGTATCGTTCACGGCCTTGAACTGGTCAATATCAAGCAGCGCGATCGTCAGCGGTTTTTCTTCCTTCCATTCTGAAATATCCCGTTTCAGCTCATGCTCCATGAAACGTTTATTGTACAGACCGGTATAAGAATCATGAGTGGACAGTTCATTCATCTTGTAGATAATGTCCGTCAACATCACGTTGTTTTTATGATCAGGATCTGTAAATAGTAAGTTATCGGTCACCTCACGGATCAATTCCATTGCGTAATGATCGCCCAATTCCCGAAGCGGAACCGACTCAATCAAAAAAATCCGGTTGTCCTGCGTTGTTTCCATTTTGATGATCGGACGGTTTTCATCTACGGCTAAACGGGATACGCAATTCCGGCAGGCACAATTCCGGCTCCATACCTGAAAGCAATGCTCGCCGTTCGCTACCAGCTGCGACTTTTTCCATTCATAGACCTCATACTTGTTCACGTCCACGATCCGGTAATATTCAAACAAAGGATGCGTCTGAATTTGTTTTTGTATAAACTGATCCGCCTTCTCCAAATCAAACATCATTTTTACTTCCTTTCCATGACGCTGGATAAACCCACTTTCTCTTGCTTTCCAGCATCCCGTCCACTTTGAATCCATTTATTCCTTCTCATCTCATAATTTATGCGAATGACCTTCCGCAGTCTTCGATAACGTTTTTAATCCTTATCTGGCCACATGGTCAAATTATAATACCTCTTGAGTTTCATTATACCATTAAATTTATCGTGAAAGTTAAAAATTAATTCTTAATTTCCTCTTGACTTAGGATAAAGAAAAAGGATGAGTGCTTTATGCGCTTCATCCTGATTTTCTATGTTTAGCTGGCGGAATAGATTTCGATGACAATTTCCGTCGATGTTTCAATTTCTGCGCCCAGCTCGACTGACACTGATTTTACAGCACCATTGATTCCTTCCGGATTATCAATTTCGCCTGTAATCTTAGTGAAGGTTAAATTGCTAAATCCAGCATTGTTGAAAGCATTCTGGATCTTAGCCTTGCAATCCTCATAGCTTGTACCGCTGTATATCGTTAGTGGAGCATTCGGAACCTTCGCGGTTGTAACCGGCTTCGGCCCTTTTGACAATGTCAATGTAATTTCAGTTCCCGAAGAAACAACAGTACCGGCACCAACCGACTGATCGACAACCTGCCCTGCAGGAACGTCGCTGTAATCTGACTGATAAACCTGCTTAATCGTCACGCCATCGACAGAACAGCTGTTCGTGGAACATGGCGCGGCGCCTCCAACGTAGTTCTTAACCGTGATTCCTTTACCTTTAGAAACCTTACAGGTAACAGTTTTACCTGAAATAGAACAGCCGAAGGTATTACCGGAAGCGACGCTGTCGTTAAACTCGCTGGCGCCCTCTGAGAAACTCCAGCCTGCGCCGGAATTATTGGCATTTTCAATAATCTTCCGGGCTTCCGCGACCGATTTGTTTTCAAAGTCGCCGGCTGCCGGACTGAACTGACCTAACGATACTTTATACCAAACCGTAGATCCTGCGGCTTTCTTCCCGGTTTCATTCTCAAGAATCGTTCCGGCAGCCTTATCCGAATACGCCGTTGAACGGGTACCCAGACTTAAGCCTAAGCCGCTGATATATTTCTTGAATTCATTTTCGCTTACGCCTGCTTTGTTCTCAACGGTAATTGATTTTCCCTTGGAAATCTGGAAGTTAACCGTTGTTCCCGGAGCCAGGTAAGTTCCTGAATCATAACCCTGGGAAACAATCGTTCCCACCGGCTCTGTGCTCTCTACTTCACTGTACGTGAACGTCAGATTCGCTTCAGAATTGTTCACTTTCTTCTTGAAGCTTTCAGCATCTTCTTTCTTCTTGCCGATAAACGATTCCAGCTTGATCTTGCCCAGTGAAACCTTCACTTTCACCGTGCTTCCCTGCTTAACGTCGCCCTTTTCCGGCGTGTTGGAAATGACGTAGCCGTATTCGACAGATCCGCTGTACGCTTCGCTGAACTCGCCGACCAGACCGTTATCATTCAGCCACTTCTTCGCTTCGTCCTTACTCATTTTCGCTAACGATTTCATCGTTACCGTTTTCCCTAACGACATTGTTACGGTGATCTTATCACCAGTCTTGATCGTTTCACCAGCCTTTGGATCCTGCGAAATCACTTTGTCTTTCGCAATCTTATCACTGGCTTCTTCCTTCCAGTTGATCGTCACTTTATTGGCCTTCGCCCAGTTTGTGATTTTCGCTTTTGTATAATCGCTGAAATCCGGGACGATGATCTGCTCGCCCGTTCCGTCTTCGCCCTGGGAAATTGTAAACACCAACATCGTGCTGCGCTTGACGACAGTATCAGTCACATTGACCTTAATGAATTTGCCCTTCTCGATCTTTTCATCAACAGCGTATTCATACGTGACATCCAATAATTTATTCGTTTCCACGAATTTCTCAATTTCTTCTTCTGTCATGCCCTTGAAATCCGGCAGCGTTACTTCGACATCCGGATCCGGACCTTTCGAGAACACAACCGTCAGAACGCTGTCTTTGTTCAGCTTCTGTTCTGAGGCAATACTCTGCGAAATCAGCTTATCCTTATCCACGGTATCGCTGTATTCGTATTCGACGACCAATTGACTGTCACCCAGCTTTTTCTCAGTCGCCCACTTTTTGATTTCTTCCACGGTCTTTCCTGAGAAATCTTCTACCTGTATCGCTTTGCCAGGCAGCGTCAACAAAATAACGACGGCCGCAATCGTCGCAACGGCTAAGATGCCGACAGCACTGAGCAGCGCGATCGTCTTTTTATTCGTAAAATCTATATTCATATTGCCCTCCTGTACTTTAACAAGTATAACATATTTCCAATCCCTAAAAAACGGCGATTGTAGACTTTCTTTGGAAGTTACTGGTCTGAATTCTTACAAATTTTTGAAGCTATGAAAAGATTTTCGTGTTATGATAAAAATCATCACGAGGAGGAATGAATATGGAAACTGAACAGCTGATTCAGCCGGTGGCGGCTTCGCTAAATGTAGAGCCGTCCCAGGTGCGAAATACATTAAAGCTTTTAGAAGAAGGCAACACAGTTCCTTTTATCGCGCGTTACCGCAAAGAAATGACAAAGGGACTGGATGAAGAACAGATTTTATTCATTCAGCAGCAGGTCCAGTATTTAAGCAATCTGGAAAAGCGCAAGGAAGACGTATTGCGGATTATTGAAACTCAGGGCAAGCTGACGGAGGAACTGCGTCAACAGGTTTTAGCCTGCACCAAGCTTTCGCAGGTTGACGATATTTACCGGCCATATCAACAAAAACGCAAAACCCGCGCGACGGATGCCGCGGCCAAAGGGCTGACGCCGCTGGCGGATTGGATCGCTTCCTGTCCGCGGTCGGGCGATCCGGCGCTTCAGGCTGAAAAATATCTGAACGATCAGGTCCCGACAGTGGAGGAAGCGCTGCAGGGGGCAAAGGATATCCTGGCTGAGCGGATCAGCGACCAGGCCAAGCTGCGCTGGAAGATCAAGGAACAAATTGAAAAATACGGCTTTATTCTCTGTAAAGAAAAGAAAAAGCACGAAGACGAAAACAAAGTTTATAAGATGTATTATGATTACAAAGAAAAGATCAGTACGCTGGCAAATCATCGGGTTATGGCGATCGACCGGGCTGAGAAAGAAAAAGTCATCACGGTGACCCTGGACTACAACCAGACGTTTCTGATCAACTATGCCATCCGCGGTGTGACGCATGACCGCACAACCGTCTGCCAGAGTCTGATTGAGGAAGCGGCGCAGGACGGGTTAAAGCGGCTGGCATTCCCTAGCGTTGAACGTGAAGTCCGCGGGGAACTCAGCGAAAAAGCGCAGGCGCAGTCGATTGAGATTTTCTCAATGAATGTTGAGCGTCTGCTTCTGCAGCCGCCGCTGGAAGGCAAAATGATCCTCGGCGTCGATCCAGCGTTTAGGACCGGCTGTAAGCTGGCTGTCATCGATTCTACGGGTAAGATGCTGAAAATCGACGTTTTCTATCCGCATCCGCCGGTAAATAAAAAAGCTGAAGCCAAAGCTAAACTTCTGTCAATTCTGAAAGAATATCCAATCGAAGTCATCGCAATCGGCAACGGTACAGCCAGCCGGGAAACTGAAAGCTTCATTGCCGAGATCATTCAGAAAGAAAATCTGAACGTCGATTACACGCTCGTTTCCGAGGCCGGCGCTTCGGTATATTCCGCCAGTGAATTAGCGCGGAAGGAATTCCCGGATCTGCACGTTGAGCAGCGCTCCGCCGTTTCGATCGCAAGAAGAATCCTGGATCCCTTGTCTGAACTGATTAAAATTGATCCGAAAAGCATCGGCGTAGGCCAATATCAGCATGATCTGCCCGCAAAGGCTTTAAATGAGCGATTAGATTTCGCAATCTTGAAAAGCGTCAACCGCGTCGGCGTCGACGTCAACACGGCTTCCAGCGAGCTTCTATGTCATGTTTCAGGTCTGACAAAAGCTTCCGCCAACGCGATTGTAACCTACCGCAACGAACACGGCCGCTTTGAAAACCGGCGGCAGTTATTGGAAGTACCGAAGTTAGGCGCCAAGTCTTTCCAGCAGGCAGCGGGCTTTCTGCGGATTCATGACGGAGAGGAACCACTGGATCAAACGCCGATCCATCCGGAAAGCTACCAGGCCGCTCACCGCTTATGTCAGCTGTTCGGCATCAGCCAGTTAGGCAGTGATGAATGCCGGGAGAAACTGAGCCAGTTAAATCTGGAAAAAACCGCAGAACAGCTGGACACGGACGTGTATACGCTGCAGGACATGATTGAAGCGATCTCCCAGCCGCTGCGCGATTACCGTGAACAATTTGACGGACCGATGCTGCGGCATGACGTCCTCACGCTGGAAGATCTGCATCCGGGCGATGAGTTGGAAGGTGTCGTTCGCAACGTCGTTGATTTCGGCGCTTTCGTCGATATCGGTCTGCACGAGGATGGCCTGGTCCATGTTTCCAAGATGGTGCAGGGCCGGATCTCCCACCCCAGCGAAGTTGTATCAATCGGCGACATCCTTAAGGTCTGGGTTTACGGGATCGATGCTGAACGTCACCGGGTTCAGCTGACCATGATTGATCCGCATCATTAATTAATAGAGCTGCCTTGGTCCCCTTAAGGGATTCAAGACAGTTCTTTTTTTAGCCACAAACTAATTTAGCTTGGTTTTTCCATTGTCCAAACGCTTTCGCTTGACACAGGCAACAATCTTAGATAAGATATATACAGACCAACCGTCGGTTTATAAGGAGGGGCTATGGCAAGAAATAAACACCCGGAACAAACGTTTGAAAAAATCGTCGTTACCGCGGCCAGACTTTTTGTTGAAAAGGGCTATGAACAAACCAGTGTTCAAGACATTCTTGACGCAACCGGATTATCCAAGGGCGGACTTTATCATCATTTCAAATCCAAGGAACAGATCCTGGACGCAGTGATGCAGCGGCGAATCCAGTACGTGAACAAGCGGTTTCAGGAACTGATCCGCAATACGCCTGGTAAAAATGCCAAAGAAAAACTGAAGAAAATTCTGGGGCAGCTGGCGGCGGACGCTGAAACGCATGCGCTGGATCAAGCTCTAGCATCCCAGCTCGATCCGCATTTTGTCGTTAACGGAATCCAAACCTGTGTTGATCAGGATGCGCCGATCGTTGCCGGACTCATCCGCGAAGGCAACCACGACGGTTCGCTGCACGTCCAACAGCCTGAGCTTTGCGCAGAAGTCTTCTTAATGCTGCTGAACTACTGGGCCAATCCCGTTTTATTTCATCGAAACAGTGAAGAAACTAAAGTTCGGCTGCGCTATCTGCAATCGGTGATGATCCAGCTAGGCTTAGATTTAATTGATGATTCGCTAATCGCTGATTTGATCCAAGCCTATGTCCAGTAATCGGATTTTCCCATAAAATTCAATCCAATTAAACTTAGAAACAGGCTGTAAGCAACAGCCTGTTTCTTACCAAACATAAAGACCGACGGTCGGTTTTATATCTTACAATCAATCTTCTTCGCTTCAATCTAAACCAGGATCGACCAGTTTAAAAACAAAAAATCAGGAGGTATTTATGAATCAAGAAAAATCATCGGTCACTGTCAAAAATTCCATCCCCTCGCCAAACGATCTGACGCAGGCCGCCGTGGTGCGAACACAAAAAGCATCTGTGAAAACATCCGCAATGACCCAAACTCTGATCGAGAAATCAAAAGCGCTGCGTACCCCTTCCCCGGCCGCGGATAAAATCGGAACGACGATCGGCGGAATCGCCAGTGTAGGTCTTCTTGTAGGCGGAGTAACTCAATTGATTCTAGGTTATTCCTTAACCGGTATCGGTACAGTAACCTTCGGCGCCGTCGCGTTATTGTCCAACCGTTACCATTATCATAAAATCAAGACACGGGAATAAGCGATTATTCCTTTGCAAAAGACAGAAAAAGCCCTGGAGATATGCGCTATCGATATCATACGACTTCTCATAATAAAAAAATGCAGTTTCAGATTTTGCTCTGTTTCTGCATTTTTTCATTTATTCAGCAGATGTTTCGTCTTCGTTATTTTCCCCGCCCGGTGTAGCACTCGGAGTTGGAACAACCAGCGAACTTGGCCGCGGAACTTCGACCGGCTGATCTTCAACCGGCAGCTCTGATGCCTGTACGGCATTCGCTGGCGGTGTATCGCCTTTATCGTCACCGCCGTCAATGTTCGGCCCATTCTGCGTAATGCTCAGCACCATCCGATAGCGAACCGGAGAAATGAACAAGGCATAACTGCGATCGTCCACGGTAACTGTTTCAATCGCTCTTGAGTAAATATCTGTCATTTCATAAATGTCCCGGTAACCTTCCGCACTGATATCCAAATACAGACGATAATCTCCTTCCGGCAGCTGACTTAAATCCGCAGCGCTGGTAAAGCAGGCATTCTTCATACTGAATTTCGATCCCAGCATCTCCGCATAGTCAACCGAGCAAGCCTGATTTTGCGCTTCCAACGGATAAGACACGCCATTTTCATCGACGGCGATCAAGGCATGGGAAGCTTGACTTTCTGCTTTGAACTGTGCGTTGTAAATCCAAGCCATACCGTTGAGATTCAGACGGCCGCCTTCCAGCGAAAGCTTCGTGTAATCAAACGCCGAATTACGTTTTGTCGGTTTGTTTATTAGCGAATAATCCAGATCGGATTTTTCAATGTTAATCTCATATCGATAGTTATACAGCTGATTTTGCACGATCCGCACACGATATTCACCCAACGTCTTCATTTCCGGCAGGAAATTGGAATCAAAGCTGGTCAGATTCGCGTACATTTTCACATCGCCGTTGCGGATCTGGATTTTAACTGAATAGCTGCCCGGCGTCAATGCCGCCAGATCAACGGAAGCGCTGAAATTGATCTTACTGTAAGTAAATCCATCATATAAATTGATCGGATTTGGCGCCAGCGACGTGACCGCTTCAATCGTTGTAACTTCATTGGTTTCCAGATTCGTCAGAAGCAATTGATGTGAAACCTCGGAATCCTCCTTGAAGTCATATCCATTGATAAACGCTGTGCCTTCGATAAGCAGCGTATGCTCATCTGCATATTCAAATTTGGACAGTGCCTGACGCACGGTACTCTTAAGATGATCGCCGGAATCGCCGCCCTCTTCGCTGCCGCTCAACTTCACCGACATGAACAGGACATTATCTTTCACGCTGAAGCTGAAGGTCTTATTGCCGACTTTCTTCGTTTCCGGCAGTGTTTCCAGTGCGCCGATGTAGAAACTGTTGTTGTAATCACTCAGCTCACTGTATTCCGTACAGATTTCGAAGAAGTAACTGCCTTCCGCCAGGGTCGTGAAGTCTAGCGTCTCCGTTTTAAAGCTGACCTGTTCTTTCTCAGAGACGGTACTTGTCAATTCAAATTCTTTGGTATCGTAATACTGGTTATAAACGACCAGCTTCTGCGTCACTTTATTGGAATCTGTGACGTAAATCCCCGGACGGTAGGCCTGTCCGTTCACGGCGATCAGATTGTCCTGCCACGTCATTGCAGCTACTTTCTGGACTGCGTCCCCGGTCGGTACTTTACCGATCTGACTGTTGTCAAAGATTCCGGCGGACAGCTTGGAAATCTTTGAACTTTGCAGATAACCGACGCTGTTCTGCCAGTTATAAGCTTCATAACCGTTGCCCTTATGCGGCACCAACGCTCCATCTGAACGGACGCCGTTGGTCGTCGGGAAACCAGTCCAGCCATTGCTTTCCGACTGCAGAATCACAGTGAAGTCATTCTGATAGGTTGCGCCATAGCGCGTTGTATACAGCGTCTGTGAATTTTCGTCGGCATAACGCTTAACCGCGGCGTCGTATTGATTGATAACCCCCAGCGAATAGGTGCCGTAATCCGTCAGCGAACCATCGTTGCCGGAAACATATTTATCGACCTGATAAGCCAGTGCCGCAATCTTTAATCCCCAATATGGGTCAGATGCGTATTTGACGTTAAACCCGCTGCCCTTATTGCCCAAATGAGAACCGAAGAATCGGGCGTCGTTAATATCCAGATACCCGCGCAGATTCACCGCCATGTGCTGCGTGACCGCGGATTCAATGTTGTCATATTGATCAGCGCTGCCGCTTGGATTGGAATCCACAGCATTCCAGCCGAACAGATTGTTTTTATTAATCGCAATGGAAGAACGGCCCCAGCCGGATTCCAAAAGTCCCATACAGAAGGCCAAAAGCGCATTGACACCGTAGGTTTCCTGCGCGTTGACAAAGAACCAGCCGGAATTCACCATCTTGGATTGATTGCTCTGAAGATGGTCATAATCATAAGCCACTTCGTTATAACCGCGGCTATTCAGGAAACCGTTCAGCTGATCGCCGTTGAATTTCGTACGGCTGCGCAGCGGCAGAAATTCGTAGTAGTTATAATACTTCGCCGGACTGCCTTCAACCATCACCGGATTCTGGAAATACCGGTCCGTATACAAAGCATGCATATCATTGGTGTAATAAACTGCGCCGACGTTCATCCAGCTTTCAGCCGGACCGATCGTCTGCGAATAATCCTGCGGCGTATCCGACTTGGCCCAATACGACCAGCAGTGATAGATCAGTTCTTTATAATTCCCGTTTTGCACAACCTCATAATAGCTCTGCCGCGGCTGCACCCAGAACGGCGATTCCCACGGACTGCCGTCGTTGTTGCCGCCTAACAAAATCCGCATGTTGTTGGTCAGGAATTTCGTCGGGATCAGATCAACCTGATCCAGATTGGTATATCCGTCAAAACCAGTCAGATTCACAGCGATCCGGCCGGAACCATTGCCCGTATTGTAAGAATAAGTTCCTTTATAAATCATTTCTCGGTGGCTGGTGACATAAGTTGTCTTTTCATTGGTTGTCGT
This sequence comes from Holdemania filiformis, assembly GCF_003459085.1. NCBI lineage: Bacteria > Bacillati > Bacillota > Erysipelotrichia > Erysipelotrichales > Erysipelotrichaceae > Holdemania > Holdemania filiformis. Next base: position 239,701 of record NZ_QRUP01000001.1, read on the forward strand.
CGACTGATACTGTGTAATATCCATCGTTGCGTAGGCCCGCCGCGAACTGCCGTCGGCATACCCGCGCCGGTAAGAATAGCTGGCCGCTACGCCTGAGGTCATCGCAATAATTTTTGTCGGTGATTTGCTGGAACTATGCCGGACGACGGCGTCGTTGCCATGCGCGTACATTTCATTTTTGGCCTGCGTAAAATCATTATAGCAGCCAATCGTGCTGAAACCACCGTTATCCGTAACATAAGCGACCTCGAAATTGCCGCAGCCCATCGGATAGGTTTCATCCGCTTTCACATCCATTCTTCCGTTAGCCGAGGGATAACCCTGAACCAACGTGACGGCCATTGCCAAAGCCAAGGCCATTTTCCAGATTTGTTTCATCGTCTTCCCCCTTCGTTATAAACTGACGGTAATTTCAATCCAGTTTTCCTGTCCCTTGATCTTCAGCTTCAACTTGCCTTGATAAGTGATCGGTTCCTTCTCCGGATTATACGTAATGAAGAATAAAACGCCGCTGTCTTTTTCCTTAATCGTTTTACCCAGGATGTTATCATATTTTTCTGAATGGAAATTCGAGGAAAGCGCCTGGAATGTATTCCCGCTGCCCTCGACCTGATAAACCGCGTCTTCAACAACCAGCTCATCGCCCCAAAGGCTGACCGCGTCCAGCCGGAACACATAGACTTCAGCCGTTGACGGCAGACCCGCAGTTTCCACGCTGCCATCATCAAAGGTTCGATACATTTCCTCGCTGGCGATCTGGAAAGCGACGCCGACCTGCATCTGGTATGTCTTGCCGTCAGTGATCACGTCTTCCGCGACGTACCCCAGCATCTCGCGGGTTCCCGTCGCTTCCTTCAGATTTAGCTGGATCGGCGCGTTATCGCCAAAATCTACATTAATCGTCGTCGACTGCGCCGTTTTATCCTTGATCGGCACAAAGATATTGGCGACGTAGCTGTTTTCCTTGGACACCAATTCAAACCAGACATTCTGCTTGCCGATATATAAACCATTCTTATCCAGCTGATCCAGATAGCTGTCGATGTCATTCAGCTTGACGCCTTCGGACGTTGCGAAATGCTCAAGCGAAATATTAATCGGTTCTTCCGCCTTCACCCGGATCTTCGCGATCGCAAACTGGAAATCCAGTTCATCAAAGCGATAGACCGTCGCGTTGACCAGATCGACCTCGACGGCGTCCAGTCCCTGCGTTTCCTGCGGTTTTTCCTGACCGCCTTGTTCGACCATCACCGGCTTTTCCGTTTCTTCAGGCAGCTGCGACCCGGAACGATCTTTCACGATCATTCCGAAGTAAATTGCCGCTGCGGCAAAGAGAATCAAGACGACAGCCAGGCCGCCGGCCAGCAGCATCGTCGTTTTATTCTTCATTTTTCTCATAAGTAACATTACCCCAGTCTAATGGTATTCTACCATAAACCGGGGCGCGTTAAAACCTGTTTTTCCTTACCAATATTAACCTTTCATCAAATCGACAAATAAATGCCGGCATAAGAAGACCACCGTCAGGATCGTCAGATAATCGGCGCAGGGCTGAGCCATGAAGATGCCCAGCTTGCCCAGCAGCGTCGGCAGAATCCAAATGATCGGAATATAAAACAAACCCTGGCGGGCGATCGACAGAAAGAACGCCGAACGCTTCTCTCCCAGCGCCTGCAGCAGCACCGCCGCGATATTATAAGCTCCAACGACCGGCATCGAGACCGCATAGCCATAAAGCATCATCCGGCCCATTTCGATAACCGCCGCCTCGCGGGAGAAGATCTGCACGATCTGCGGCGCCAGCGTAAGATAGAAGACCGCCGCAAAACAGCCGTATACCGTTCCCCATGTCAAGGCGCTTTTTAACGCCTGCTTCAGCCGCGGCCGGTTGCCGGCACCGTAATTATACGCCGCAAACGGCTGGAACCCCTGCGCGAAGCCGATGATCGCAAACATGACTAAATTCAGACATTTCTTGGCGATGCCGATTCCGGCCAGAAAATCGGTTCCATACACGCTGGCCTGCATTGCCAGACAGCTGTAAGTGATGCTTGGCAGCGCCTGACGGGCAAACACCGCCACCCCCAGGCTCAGAATCTCCTGCACCGCCGCCTTATCCAGCATCCATACCCGCGGATTCCAGCGCACAGCCTCCGCTTTAAACAATAACCTTCCCAACAACATGACCAACGACAGACACTGGGCCGCAGCCGTCGCCCACGCCGCGCCGGCGATCCCTAAATTCAAACCCCAGTCGAACATAAAAATCGGATCAAGGATCAGATTCGCCACCACCCCGGCAAAGATCGCGGCCATGGGAAAATTCACGTCGCCTTCCGCCCGCAGCAGATGGACGATCGTCAGCTTGATGATCTGCGAAAACGCAAAGACCAGTAAAATCGTCACATACTGCGCCGCATACATCGTGACGTCGCCTTCCGCCCCGAACATCCCCAACAATGGACCTAGGAAAGTAATAAACAAAATAGGCAGCACGATGGAGATCAAAACGACCAGCGTCATCGTCGTCTGAACGATCCGGCTGACCTGATCCCGATGCCCCGCTCCCAGCTGCCGGGAAATATAGCTGCCGGCGCTGACGCCGATCGACTCACCGAACGCATGCGTCAGCATCATGATCGGCATCGCGACCGTTGTCGCCGCGATCATCGCCGTGTTGTGCAGCTGACCGATGAAAAACGTATCCGCGATATTATAGATGGTTGTAACCATCGAGGCCAGGATGGAAGGCACCGCCAGGCGGATTAAAGCCTGCTTTACCGGCATGGAATCAAGAATCAACGAGCGGTCGGTATTTTTATTCATCGTCATAATATCATCACCGAATTAATTATCAGGCAATCACTTCAGAAAGTCAAACTTTGTCGAAACTTCCGGGATAAACTTTTGAATACTAATTTACTCCCATAAACTATTGTGATAAGATATTCACAGATAAATTATTTTACTATGGTAAATATTTTATCTAATTGAATTATTATGAGGAAGGAGAACTTATGAGTTACAAAAAAGGAATTTCCCGTCGTGATTTCATCAAAGGCGCCGCCGCCAGTGCGTTCGGCGTCGCAGCCGCAGGCCTGTTAGCCGGATGCAGCACGGAATCCTCGACCCCTGCCGCATCCCCGGACGCCTCCTCTGCGCCGTCCGCATCCACCGGCCGGATCACCGGCTACTCCGGTCCCGGCGACTGGCTCGGCGAAGCCCCGGTCATCAGCGATTACGCTAAGGAAGTCGATGTCGATGTCGTCGTTGTCGGCGGCGGTCACGCCGGCGTCCAGGCAGCTTTAGCTGCTGCGGAAGCGGGATTGAAAGTCGCGGTCTTAGAGCGGATGGAGGAAGACCTGTTTACCTGGTATGGCGAAGATATCGGCGCATTCAACTCCAAGCTTCAGCAGGATATCGGCTTCGGCACCTATGATCTGGGCGAAGTCGTCAACGAATTCGTCACCCGTTCCGGCGGACGCTGCTTCCCGGCGATCGTTAAGTCTTACGTCCACAATTCCGGTCCAACCCTCGATCACATGCTGGAAGTCGCCAGGGAAATGGGCGTTGATCCGAAGGCCTATACCTATGATAATACGCCGGAAGGCTGGCTGATCATGCAGGCCAACATGGATTACGAGAAAATTCAGGCCGGCAACGACATGTACGACTGCCTGCGCTACGATTATCCGATGACTCCGGGCACCAAAACCTGGGCGGCCACCGCGCAGTTTATGGGTCAGTACAACGAACAGCCGATCCAGGGCGTCGCGGCGAACTCAGTGCTGCCGTTGATCAACCAGGCCTGCATCGACAAGGCAAAGCAGTTAGGCGCCGAGTGGTATTACGGCACGGAAGCGGTCGTCCTGCTGCAAAACGAGGCGAAAGACATCATTGGCGTAGCGGGCAAAGCCAGCGACGGCAGCTATATTCAATTCAACACGGCCAAGGGCGTGATCCTGTGCGGCGGCGATTATGCTGGCAACGCGGATATGTGCTGGGCCTTATTGAACGAATACATGGAACGCTTTGAACGGGCCGGCGGCGAACAGCCGGACTTCTTCTCCTTCATGGGCGGACGCAAGGGCGAAGCGGTCAAGATGGGCTGCTGGGCCGGCGGCATGATCGAACCGGCGCCGCGCGGAAGCATGCTTTTAGGCGGCGGTCCGAGCGGTCCTTGGGGCTGCAACGCGATGCTGTGGCTCAACAGCGAGGGCGAGCGCTTTACCAATGAAGGCAACCTCTCCGCGGCGCAAACCGCCTGCGCCCGTCAGCCGGAAGGCACCTTGTGCTTAGTTACCGATAAGAAATGGCTGAAATCGGTTTGTGCTTCGGGTCTGGAACACGGTGGACCGAATGCCGGCCGGCCGCAGTATTACATCGATCTGATCAACGATATGGACGCGCTGGTCAGCGGACCGGAAGGCGGCACTATCCGCGGCTGCACCGTTGCTGAACGCATGGAATCCACGGTCATCAAGGCGGACACACTGGAGGAGCTGGCAGACTACTTAGGCTATACCGGAGCGGCGAAAGAAACCTTCCTGGCCTCGATCGAAGCCTACAACCAGCTTTGTTACGCCGGGAAAGACACCGATTACGGCAAAGACGCATCCTGCATGATTCCAGTCGACGAAGCCCCGTTCTACGCCGTTAAGAGCGAGAAGAACGACAAGCCAACGCCGATGATGGTCACCATGTCCGGACTGGTTACCGATAAACGCCAAAATGTACTGGACATGAGCGGCAAGAAGATCAAAGGGCTGTATGCCGCAGGCAACTGCTTAGGCGGACGCTACGGCTTAGGCTACTCCACTCCATGCGCGGGCAACTCGATCGGCATGGCGGTGACGCATGGCCGGCTGGCAGGTCAGTTCATCAGCGAGGAATAAGATCTGGGCGACGGAACACCGTGAACGGTTCCGCCGTCTTTTTTATACAAAAAGCCAGAAGCTGTGAAACGGGAATCCCGCCGTAGCCGCTGGCTTTTCTGCTTTATCGCTCAGGTTTAAATTCACTAAAAACTGTCCGCAGCCTTGGCAGCCGCTTTCGCTTTTATCATTAGAAGATCTTCATCGCATTCCTGCGGCGTCCATTCGATTTCAAGATCACAGCGAACACCGGACGCCTGATCCGCAGCCCAGGCTTTGCGGCGGCTGATCGGATAATCCAGCTGAAACATATCGTCGAACACGACGGAAATCAGATTGCACGTTTGATAGCGGCCGCTGCTTTGTCTTCCGACAAGCGTGCAGCGGGGTGAACGGGAGGCGAGATCGGCCAGTTCTTCCGCAACCCCGGCGGTAAACAGATCGGTGATCAGCGCCGTTCTGCGCTCTGGGTGAATCGGCTGAATCAAAGCATCTTCCTCTGCGCCCCAGTCAGCTTCCGTTTCCAGAACCCAGCCCAGACCCGCTTTCGCTTCCAGTTCTTCGATCATTTCGCAAGCGATGGGCGCCAGATCCGGGTCCGCGGTCATCGTCTTCAGCTGGGCAATCCGACGGCGGCAGTTTTTCTCTGTATACAGGGTCAAAAGCCCCTGTCCTTCCATGACCTCGCACACCGGGACGGATTGATCCAAAACATAGGGAAGCAGGCAGAACATCGACGATTCCCAACCTTCCTCACAGCGTCTGAGATCCAGAATCATCGAGTCCGCTTCATTCAGCAGCGCTTTATTTTCTTCCACCAGATGTTCCAGCGTTTCGTCAATCCGCTCGATTCTCAACACCGCAATCCCTTCATCTACGGTAATCGTATTCGTTTTTGATATTTCTGTCTTGGCAAAGCGGCGCAGCGGGATATCCCAGGCCTGTCCGTTCCGGCGCACCGTGATCTGATCGGCCATTTTCAGAAAGCCTGTCCAGATCTGGCGGTCATTCTGATCAGAATAAAACACCCGTTTCTTCAATGTTTCCGTATAAAAACGCAGCGGCTGACCGTTGATCGCGATGATCTCATCCTTCGGCCGCAGCCGGTCTTCCCCGTGTACTTCGCTGACGATCAGAATTTCGCCGCTCCGTCTTGTAAAAAAGCCGTTAGTGAACGGTTGGTAATCGGTGTCAGGACGACGTGAGAAACGCAGGTTGCGGTCGCCGGTTTCCGCAAGATATTGATTGACCTGACGATAGAACAAATCCGCATCCAGTTCTTTTTTCATAAACGCCGTGCCGATGGTATGGACATAAGGCCGCGGATCATGGCGCTCCTGGCCCATCGCAAAGCCGGCGTAATCTTCTTTAATCGTATGGACAATTTCTTGAAATAACTGATCGTATCGGGGCATAAAACTCCTCCTTTGCCGCTGGTGTCATTGTACCATAGTCCGCTTCGGGCAACAAGGTTTACTCTAGTAAATTATTAAGCATCCCCGCTATCTCCGCATTTCTTTCTGCCCTGCCGCTTTCCCAGTTCAGTTTCAATTTCGCTGACGCGATGGATTTATCTGCGCTTCTTTCTCATAAAGAAAAAACCGCTGTATAATGGCGGTCAGGGTAATAAATCGGATTTATGCCGGCGTTTGTGTTCATACATCTTCTGATCCGCCTGGGCAATAACATCCGCAACCGGTTCATTTTGAGCTAACGTCCATCCAACCGACACGGCTGGCAAACGTTCCTCTTCTCTTCGAACTTTATCTAATTCCTCTTGAAAATTTTCACATGCTTTTTCTACAGCCTTCCGATTGGGCTTGAGGACCAGGACGCAGAACTCGTCGCCGCCCACCCGGAAACATAGACCCAATTTGAAAAAAGCCTTCTTGATACACATTGAAACGATCATCAGACAATGATCACCATAGGGATGACCATAGCGGTCGTTAATACTTTTGAAATCGTCGATATCAAACATGATCACAGCCAGATCCGTCTTCCGTGGATTCAGCTTCGAAAGATTAAATTCGTAGATTCGCCGGTTCAGCAACCCCGTCAGCCCGTCAATCTGATGCAGCAGGTCGCAGCAATACATATAATATAAAACGATCGCAAACGAGATGCACAGCCATGAGATATGAAGCTGCGGACAAAGCACCTGTCCCATACACCCGATCGCAACGAAACTAAACAACATAATGGGAATGGAACGGTTATTGTTCTGATAACGCTCGATCACGGATAAAGTCTGAATTAAAAGATAACACAAAGAAAATGTATAGGCAAGCACATACACCCCAAAGAAAGGCCCTCGCCCATAGTCATTCTGAGCGTTGACAAAGAAAATCAACGGCCAGAAAGCAGAACCTGCCGCAGCCAGAAAATTAACCACAGCTGGAATGGCAAGCAGACACAACGCTTTCTTCTGGTGATTATCGATCGCGCAGCCAACCGCCAAAGGAATCAGCGGCGAAAGTGAAAAACCAAGGATATTCGCTACAAGGTGCGGGATACGCAATGCGGCATCCGCACCTTCCAAGTAAAGCGTGGCGGTTTCCGCTAACGTTACAATCACAACCATCCAGATTGCCAAGCGGAAAAAATTCTTATTTGAAATTGTTGCCGTATCGCTTTTCTTTACGATCTGATCCAGAAGGAGCAGCGCGGCCACGGCCACGCAGGAAACTGCAAAATAGAACGTCCGCATAGACATACCTCTTTTTTCAGGATGCATTGAAATTATTATATCACAGGTTTGTCATGATATCAGGATAAAATCAGAAATCAACTTTACTTCTTTCTTTATCAAAGAAGCGGCAGGTTAAGACCTCTTGGATAAAAACTAAAGTCCTTTGTCCGCACGGTAATTCCTGCACAGAAATAAAAAACGATTTCCTGATTTCTGAACTGGAAGGCAGCGCCTCCGCCTTGCGTTCCTTTTAAGCTCCTTTCAAACTATCTCAATATAAATTAGCTGCTTTTTTGAATTTTATTTTATCCCCACTGAATCCGCGCTGACAAAAAAACATTGCAGCAGCTCTTGCTTCAGCTGCTGAATCTCCTTGTTTGCGCGCTGCCAGGGATGGATCAGAAGATTAATCTGACAGGTCGTATTCTGATCCAGCACGGGAATCACCTTGTAGGCGCCCACGGACTCCATCGGATAACACAAATTATTGGAAATCCCGATCGCTTTCCTGTCTTGATAGCCTAACAGCGTCGCGGTTAAATTTACGGTATTCAGTATAATTCTTGGCTTAAACCCGCGGCTTTGACAGGCTTGCATCAAAATATCGTAATTTCGGAAATAACGGTTCACCGTAATGATCTCCTGATCCGCTAAATCCTGGATCCGCAGGCTTTTTCTTTCCCAGAGGCTGTTTTCAGGATGGACTAAAGCTGCCAACGTTCCCTGAAGCAGCACTGTGCAATCAAAACGCACGTCATTCACGGGTCCGAACGTGATCGCGATATCCAGTTCCCCGCTTTCAATCTTTTCCTCACAATAAGAATCCCAGGCGTCGATCATGACGACGTTGTTATGTTTTCTCAAAAATAAATCAAGCTGACTGCGGAAATTGGCAAACGGCGTATCAACGCCCATCGCGACGCCGATATGAAAAAAATGATTCCGGCGCCGCTGGATCTGATGTAAGGAAAGCTGGAGCGTTTCCCATTCACTGACGATCAGCTTTGCGGCAGGATACAATTCCTCACCGTATTCCGTCAGCTTATATCCGCTGCCCGACTTTTCAAACAACGAACAATTCAACTCGGTTTCCAGACTTTTAAGCGACTTTGATAGTCCCTGATAGGAGATATACAGTTCGTTGGCTGCCTTGGACAGACTTTGCTGATCCGCAACCTTAATAAAATATTTCAGCTCATTGATATTCATGATTTCATTGTAACAAGAAAACGGCGCGAAAGCAAAGCGCCGTTTTCTGTTATTCTCCGCAGGCGGCCGCTGCCGCGTTGCGGGCCATGTGAATCGAATTGCCAATCGCTAAGCCGCAGCTTGGATATACGTTGGCGAACACGCCGGTCAGCGCGACTTCTCCCGCCGCGTACAGACCGGAAATTACCTGATTCTCCTGATTCAGGACATGTCCGGTTTCATCGATGACCAACCCTCCGAAGGTCGCCGCCGCAACCGGATAGCGGGCAAACGCATAATAGGTATCGCCTTCGACTGGAATCAGATAGTCGGAAGGCTTGCCAAAATCATCGTCCGTTCCTTTTTCGCATAACTCGTTGTAACGTGCAACGGTCGCTTTCAGCGTTTCCGGATCAGCTTTGATCAATGCCGCCAGCTCATCAAGGCTGGATGCTTTGACCGCGTTTTCCAGCGTAACGCCATACTGGACAGTAGGATAGCTTTCCGCGCAGACGCCGTCCCGCGTCGCTGTGATATAGTAATTCACCGCGTTATTTTCACGTTTAAAGGCTTCTGCGGAAACAGATTGATAACTGTGTTCGTTTGCCAGCCGGTTTCCCTTCATGTCGACCACCAGTCCGGAGGCGGTACTGCCGGTTTCGCCGGTATTGAAGTCGACATACTGCAGCTGCATGCCGTCGGACTCAAAGATCTGTGCGCCGACCTTGCCGGCCATCGTCAGACCGTCACCGGTGCTGCTGGCGGCAGAGTTAAAAATTGGATTAAACGCCGCGAACCGCGCTGTCATCTCAGGGTTTGAGCCATACCCGCCGGTTGTCAGAATCACCGCTTTGGCCTTCACCGTCACGGTTTCACCCGCCTGATTGACCGCCTGAACGCCGATGACTTCTCCCTGATCATTCGTCAGAAGCGTTTCTGCGCGAGTCTCCAGCAGTAAAGTTCCGCCCTTTTCCAGCATTGACTTTGTCAGCGGCACGGTAATCCCGCCGCCAATCCCGGAAGCAATTTCATTCTTCGGGCTTGTCAAATGCAGGCGGTTCGGCGTCAGCGTCGGCTGAGCGGTGGTCACATAGGTAACGGCAACGCCGTTATCGGCCAGATAATCCAAGTCCTTGCCGATACCGTAGGCATAGTCATGAATCATCTTTTCATTCAACAGATGATCCTCATCATAGCTCATTAAAAACTGATAAAGTTCCTCAGCGCTGTCTTCCACACCGTTTGCCTTCTGCGCCGCTGTCTCGGCAGCGAAGATATTGCCGCCGCTTTGGACGGTGGATCCCCCGGTGATTCCCATTTTTTCAACCAAAAGCACCGATTTTCCTTCATCCAGCGCCGTATTGGCTGCCGTAAGCCCCGCGGCTCCCCCGCCGACGACCGCAATATCTACGGTATATTCGCTTTCCGTCGGATTCGCAACCGGTGCCGGTTCGCTGAACGTCGTTTCCTCGGCTCCGGCCTGAGTGAGACAGTCCCGGACGCCGGCCTTAATCGCGGAAGACGTCACAGTCGCCGCCGAGACGTTATCAACGCTGACTGTCTGATGTTTTACGATCCGCTCCGGCAAGACTTCAACCGGCGTCATCACGGATCCATAGCCAATGCCAAACGTTTCTGTGTGCTCGATCACCCTGACTTCCTTGATCGACGTTTCATCAACGGTCGTTTCAATTGTCATTTCACCATTGTGACCTGTGACAACTGCGGAATAGGTTCCAGCATTTAAATGAACTGCCGTTTCCGTTTGTCCGTTTTTCTTGCTTACCGCCTGGCGCACGGCCGACTGGATCGCCTTGGATGTCATCGTCGCGCCGGCGACAACGTCCACGTCCGCGCTGTTGGCCGCGACAATTTTCTCCGGCAGTTCTTCGGCTGCCCGGGATCCGACGCCTTCGGTTTCATCCGGCGCCTTAACTTCAACCGCGGTAATCTTGTCGGCTTTGAACGTAACCTTGGCAGTCACGGTTCCGCCGTACCCCTGCGCTGAGCCTTCGAAGGTTTCTTCCTTGGCTGACGAACACGCTGTGAGCGACACGGCCATCAATAAAGACAGAATACTAATGATCAATTTTTTCATTTTCCTTCCCTCCGTCTTCATGATAACATTTTCACATGATGTTATCCATCAACGAAAAGTTCAATTTCTTAAACTATCTGATGAACCGGCGATCCTCCGGCGCTGCTCTCCCTTATTCCTCCCGAATTTTTCTGACCTCCCTTCAAACCTGCCTAATCGTCTTCACCGCCAATTATCAAAAAAAAAGCGGCCGTTTTGACCGCTTCCTCGCTTCTGTCTTGTTATTCGGTGATGCCGTCCGGATTCTGCTGCTGGAAATACCAGGAATCCTGACACATTTCATCAATGCCATACTGGGCGCTCCAGCCCAGCAGTTTCTTCGCCTTGGTCGTATCAGCGTAGCAGGTTGCGATATCGCCCGGCCGGCGCGGCATGATCTTGAACGGGATTTCTTTGCCGCTCGCTTTGGCGAAGGCGTCCTTGACCTGCAGCACGGAATAGCCGTGGCCGGTTCCCAAGTTGACCGCTTCCACACCCTTGTTCTTCAGCACATATTCCACGGCTTTGATGTGGCCCAGCGCCAGATCGACGACATGGATGTAATCGCGCACGCCGGTTCCGTCGACCGTATTGTAATCATTGCCCCAGACCCGCAGGAATTCACGCTTGCCAGTCGCGACCTGAGCGATGTACGGCACTAAATTGTTCGGAATGCCGTTTGGCGTTTCTCCCAGCAGTCCGCTCTTATGCGCGCCGATCGGATTGAAGTAGCGCAGCAGCATGATGCTCCAATCCGTATCGGAAACAAACACATCGCTTAAGATCCGTTCGATCATCAGCTTCGTCGATCCGTACGGATTGGTCGTCGACAACGGGAAATCCTCTGTAATCGGCACTTTGTGCGGATCGCCGTAGACCGTGGCGCTGGACGAGAATACGATCTTCTTGCAGTTATGCGCCTTCATGACCTCGCACAGAATCAGCGTGCCGGTCAGGTTGTTATGATAATACGTCAGCGGAATCGTCACCGATTCCCCAACCGCTTTTAAACCGGCGAAATGGATGACCGCTTCGATCTCATTTTCTTCAAACACCTTTTCGACCGCGGCTTTGTCCAACAGATCGTTTTCATAAAAGCGCGGACGCTTGCCTGTGATTTTCTCGATCCGGTCGATCACGCCTTTGCAGGAATTGACCAGGTTGTCGATGATGACAACGTCGTAGCCGGCGTTGATCAGTTCCACCGTTGTGTGGCTGCCGATGAAGCCGGTGCCGCCTGTGACTAAAATACTCATGTTCGTTCCTCCTGTTTATTTCTATGCCTTCCTCGCCTTTGAGGAAATGAAGCTATCAGATAAACAACCGCATCAGATCCTGCCAGGTGACGTACACCATCAAAAGCAGCACCAGCGCGACGCCGACCGCCGTGATTCCGGCTTCCAGCTTTTGATTCAACGGCTTGCCGATAATCATCTCAACGATCACCAGCAGAATCCGTCCGCCGTCTAAGATCGGCAGCGGCAGCAGGTTGAAGACGCCGACGTTCAGCGACAACAGCGCGATCAGCAGAATGTAGTTCTGTAATCCCAGACTGGCCTGCTGCTCAGTCACCTGATAAATTCCGACTGGACCGGACAGGTCTTCAAAGCCGATCCCCTTGACTAAGCGGGTCAGAGCGGTGACCAATTCTTTCACGGTCTGCCCCATATACTGAGCGCCGTAATAACCGCTGTTGAGCAGTGTGGTCTTAACCTGCGTCGCCGGCGGAATCTTGATTCCGACCAGCCACGATTGTTCTTGTTCGTTATACACCGGCGTCACCGTTTTCTCAAGCGTTTCATCGCCGCGCTTCAGCGTATAGGTCACCGGATCGGTATTGTCCATCGAATACGTCAGGATTTCATAAAAGTTGGACGGCTTGACGACGGTCCCGTCGGCGAACACGACCTTGGTGATCACGTCGCCCTCCGCAAAGCCTGCGGCTTCTGCCGGCGATCCTTCGACCACGCCGCCGACCACCGCTTTGGGCGCGATGTTGTAGCTGCCGTTAATCAGGATGATTGAAGCGAAGATCAGCCAGGCCAGCACGAAGTTCATGATCACGCCCGCAAGCATGATGATAATCTGCTTCCAATGCGACACGCCCTTGATCGTCCGCTCATGCGGCACGCCTTCGAACTCGCTGCCTTCCTCGCCCGCCATCGCGACGTAACCGCCGATCGGCAGCGCGCGCAGCGTGAAAGTCGTTTCCTTGCCCTTCCAGGCCCACAGCTTCGGTCCCATACCGATTGAAAACTCTCCGCAATAAACATGGAAACACTTCGCGGCGATCAGATGGCCGCATTCATGCACGATGATAATGACGGAAAGCAGGATGATAAAATACAAAATTGCCATTGCTTAGGCTCCTTTCAGATGTGATTTCACAAATTCACGGGCCTGGCGGTCCGCCTCAAAAATCGCATCCAGGGATGGTGTTTCCGTGAAAGCGAGTGTACGGCAGGCGTCGATCACCAGCTCCTCAATGTCTAAAAATGAAATTTTCCCCTCACGGAATGCAGCGTTGGCTTCCTCATTAGCGGCATTCATTACCGCCGGCATCGTTCCTTGTTTCCTTCCTGCTTCATACGCTAACCCCAAAAGCGGATAGCGGGCAAAATCGGCAGGGGCAAAATGCAGTGTTCCGACCGTGGCCAGATCCAGCGGCTGACTGTTGAACAGCTCCAGCCGTTCAGGGTAGCTCAGGGCATACTGAATCGGCAGCCGCATGTCGGCCGTGCCCAGCTGGGCAATCACGGCGTGATCCTGGTATTCGACCAGCGAATGGATCACACTTTCTTTATGAATCAGCACGTCGATGTGATCAAAATCGACGTCGAACAGCCAGTGCGCTTCAATGACCTCAAACCCCTTGTTCATCATCGTCGCGCTGTCGATCGTAATTTTAGCACCCATCGACCAGTTCGGATGCGCCAGCGCCTGAGCGACCGTCACACCCCGCAGTTCTTCGCGCGTCTTATCGCGGAAGCTGCCGCCAGAGGCCGTGATGATCAGCCGGCTCAGCTGTTCTCTGCGGCTGCCCTGCAGGCATTGGAAAATCGCAGAATGCTCGCTGTCGATCGGCAGCAGCGTCACGTGATGCTGGCGGCAGGCGGCGTTGACAAAGACTCCGGCAACAACCAGCGTTTCCTTATTCGCCAACGCGATATCGTGCCCGGCTTCAATCGCCTGCAGCGTCGGCTTCAGGCCGACAAAACCGACCAGCGCGTTGACCAGCACGTCATAATCGTCGCGTTCGCTTAAGCGCAGCAGTCCGGTTTCCCCCCAGACCCATTCCAGATTGGGATATTCCTGCGCCAGGCGCTGACAATCCGCTTCCTCCTGCACGCAGACCGCCTTTAACTGCGGCAGCTGCGCGATCAGTTTTTTCAGCTGCGGGATGTTGCGGCCCGCGCTGATCGACGTGATTTGAAAGGCTTCGGGATGCGCCGTGCAGACATCAACCGTCTGCACGCCGATCGAGCCGGTCACACCCAATACACAACAACGTTTCATATTACACCACCATCGCTAAAATCAGCGTAAAATACAATAAGTTAAACAGTAAGCTGTCGATCCGGTCCAAAATTCCCCCATGTCCGGGAAGGAACGAACCGAAGTCCTTGATTCCGACATGCCGTTTGATCAGGCTGAACGCCAGATCGCCCAGCTGTCCGACAACCGCCATCGTCGCCGCTCCAAACAGGGCCAAGCCCAACGGCAGCTCCGGCAGCATCGCCCAGGCGAAGATAAACGCTCCCGCCGTCCCGCACAGCCAGCCGCCGATCGCGCCTTCAACCGTCTTCTTTGGGGAAATCCGTTCGATCAGCTTATGCTTGCCGAAGAAATAACCGCAGAAGTAAGCGCCGGTATCGGTCAGATAGGTCGCCAGGATCACATACATCATCAGCCACGAATTCCGGTCGTAAATCGAAATGATCGAGCGCACAGCCATGACGAACACCGTCAGCATCGCGAAAACCAGCGTGATATCGTTCAGATTCAGCTGCGGATCCGCAATGGCCGCCGCAAACAGCAGCACCAGCGTCAGCGCCAGACCGGCACCCAGCCATTCCGGACTGACTAACGCCAAACCGATCATGACCGCGATCATCGCGATCATCAATCCATTTTTCCGAGGTGTCTTCAGACAATGCGTGATTTCATACGCCCCCGTGACCAGACAGAACAGCATCAACAGATCGATCAGCGCCCCGCCCAGAATTAACGGCGGCAAAACGACCGCGATGATCAGCGCCGCCGTCAGGATGCGCTGTTTCACTTGACGCCTCCAAACCGCCGGTCACGCTGCCTGAACTGATCCAGACATTGCTTGAGCAGCTCGGGCGTGAAATCCGGCCAGGCTTCGTCGACAAAGATCATTTCGGCATACGCAATTTCCCAAAGCAGGAAATTGGAAATCCGGTATTCTCCGCTGGTGCGGATCAACAGATCCAGCGGCGGAAACTGCGCGCCCATCAAATACTGGCCGAACTGTTCATCGCTGATCGTATCGCTGGCCTTGCCGTCGCGCACCTCGCGGGCATAGGCCTGGGCGGCTAACACAATTTCCCGCCGGCCGCCGTAATTCATCGCGAAGTTCAGGATCATGCCGGTATTGGCCTTCGTATCGTCGATCGCCGCCTGGAGCACCTTGGCGGTCTCCTTCGGGATCTGATCCATTTCACCGATCATCGTGATCCGGATGTTCTTTTCCATCAGTTCCTTAAGGAATCGTTTAAAGAAGACCGACGGCAGCTTCATCAGATAGCTGACTTCTTCCTCCGGGCGCTTCCAGTTCTCCGTCGAAAAAGCGAACACCGTCAGCACTTCCACTCCCAGATCGTTGGCGGCGATCGCAATGTTGCGCACGTTTTCCACGCCCTGGTAATGACCGGCCGTGCGGACCTTGCCCTGCTTCTTCGCCCAGCGTCCGTTGCCGTCCATAATAATCGCTACATGTCTAATTTTTTCTTCCATACCGTTGCTCCTTATCAAAGAAGCTCACTACAAGGTGAGCTTTGCCGTTACACTGTCATAATTTCTTTTTCTTTTTCAGCCGCGACGGAATCGACTTTCTTAATCATTTCATCCGTCAACTTCTGAATCTTTTCAAGACATTCTTTTTCCGCGTCTTCCGTCAGCGTGTCGTCTTTCTTCGCGATTTCATTCGCATCCCGGCGCAGGTTGCGGACCGCGATCTTCGCTTCTTCCGACAGCTTGGAAACTTTCTTGCATAATTCCTTACGGGTTTCTTCCGTCAGGGCCGGAACATTAATGCGGATGACGGAACCGTCGTTCTGCGGGTTTAATCCCAGATCCGACTTGTTGATCGCATGTTCGATCGCTTTTAACGAACTGGAGTCATAAGGCTTGACGACCAGCTGGCGGCCTTCTACCACGGTGATCGAGCTGATCTGATTGATCGGCGTCGGGCAGCCGTAGTAATCGGCTTCCACGCCCGCAAGCATGCCGGCGTTGGCGCGGCCGGTGCGGATGGTTTCCAGATGTTCGCTGAACGTGTCGATCGCTTTCTGCATTTTAGAACGGCTGTTATCCAGTATTTCTTTCATCATCGTATGATTCCTCCCTGTTTATTCTACGATAGTGCCGATGCTTTCGCCCATGACGGCGCGCTTGATGTTGCCTTCCTGATTCATATTGAAGACGATCAGGTCGATGTGGTTGTCCATGCACATGGAAGTCGCGGTCGTGTCCATGACCGCCAGTCCCTTCTGAATCAGATCCATGTACGTCAGGCGGTCATATTTAACCGCGTTGGGATCCAGCTTCGGATCCGCGGAATACACGCCGTCAACGCCATTTTTCGCCATCAGAATAACGTCCGCTTTGATCTCGGAAGCCCGCAGCGCTGCGGTCGTATCAGTCGAGAAGAACGGACTGCCGGTGCCGGCGCCAAAAATCACAACACGGCCCTTTTCCAGATGCCGGATCGCCCGGCGGGCAATAAACGGTTCGGCGACCTTGTTCATCTCAATCGCGGTCTGCACACGCGTCGGCACTTCGATCTGTTCCAGCGAACTCTGAATCGCCAGCGCGTTGATCACCGTTGCCAACATGCCCATGTAGTCGGCCTGAACACGCTCAATTCCCATTTTTTCCGCCATTTTGCCGCGGATGAAGTTGCCCCCGCCGACGACAATCGCAATTTCAACGCCCAGATCCTGAATTTCCTTGATCTGGCTGGCCAGCGATTTCAGAATTTCGGGATCGAAATTGGTTCCTTGTCCGGACAGAGCTTCTCCGCTGAGTTTGAGCAGGATGCGCTTGTACATAGTTATCTCTCCTTTTTCATCAGAAATAAATTCTGTGATTGCTTCTTTTTCAGTCGTTATTTTATCATATTCGCCTGTGTTTTCCTAGAGTCTGACGCCAAGTTCATCAAATTTAAAGAATCGCGCTCCCGCATAGAAGTGTATGTCGCAAAACAGTGCTTTACATCCTTTTTTCAAATCTCTATCCGCAATTTTTATTTTTCCTGCTTGTCTTTATTGTAGGCGATTTCCTGCGGTTTGAAAAGCAGAACGCAAAATTTGTTGACAATCTTCCGGATTTGTTCTGACTTTCGTTTTATACGCAAAACAAACGCCGCTTCTCCCAGCCGTAAAATAACCGAAAAGGCGGTCAGCGCCGCCTCTGGCTTAGTCTTCCCTCAGAGCCTGAATTCCGGAGAACATTGCGATGGCGGACTGAACCGTAAACGCAGCGTTCAGCTCACCGGCCGGAACATCGGCATGGTTCTGCGGACTCCGGCCATCTTCCGGTTTTCCGCCCAGCGGTCCTTCCTGATCCGCCGGTCGTCCAGTTTCCCGATCCGCTTCGTCAACCGGGGGTTCCCCTTGCGGGAATTCGCCTTGCGGCAGCTCACCTTGCGGACCTTTGCCCCCAGGGAATTCACCTCCCTGCGGCCGCATTCCCATGCCCCTGCCCAGGGTCGTTCCGGTATAGCCCAGCGCCGTCAGGTCCGTGGCCGAAGTGACAGGAGTGATCAGACCGCCAAGGTCTTCGCCTTCGATCGTTTCCGCATAGGCCAGCGTGTAATCCTGTTCGCTGAGCAGCGGACTGGAATAGACCAACACTGTGTAGTCGTTGGCGGCAGCGAAGCCGGCAACCCGTTGTCCCGAATTGTCAGAAAGTACAAGCTTCCCACCGACGTTCTGCATCTGAGCGAAGCTGAATACCATTACGTTCTGCGTGGACGCGGGATCCACTTCATCAAACATATTCCCGCTGGCCAGTACCGTGCCGCCATGAATCAGAATCCCGTTGTCAGAGTCCAGACCGCTGTCCATGCTCGCCGGATTCGCCGCGGCGATGACCGTGCCGCTATTGATGACAATCCAGCCGTTAGAATCAATGCCGTCGCCTTCCTGACCAGCGCCGGCATTGCACCGCACAGTTCCGCCGTTGATCGTGATCACGGACACACCGTCTTCATTGGCATTCAGGCTGTCGTCAGCGGAATGGATGATCCAACTGCCGCTGTTGATCGTCATGTGCATTGAAGTCTCAATGCCTTCGTTGCTCGCTTCGACGATCAGCGTGCCGGTACCTGCGGTTTCCCCGCTGAGATTCAGCGAGACCTTGGATTCGATCGCGGCGTCGTATTTATGCAGCTTTTTGGTTGTGCCTTCCTGATAGATTCTTGCAACGTAAGCGCCTGAAACAGTGTTCTCCGTTCCATCGGCAACAATCAGGTTAAAACCGGCCGCCTGGGTATCCACCGTGCTGAGCGCTTCCTCTTTTGCGCATTCATAGGCGTTATACACAATGATCGCCGGGGCGACGGTGCAGGTAATCTCTGCCTGATCAAGAATCAAATTGACCACAGCGCTGGGATTATCCTTGGCCTGCTCGCCTAAATCAATCGCAATCTGGCCGGCGCTGAGTTTTCCGCTGACGCGGTAGGTTCCTGGTTCGCGGATCGTGATCACGGTATGCGCCTGCGCTTCTTCCGCGCTGTGTTCATCTTCCGTCCCGCCTTCGCCGTAGTCCTCGCCCTGACCCGCCTGATAATAGACGATATCGTGTGAAAGCTGCACTGCACCGGTTTCGACGGCTGGCTGGCCGTTGACGAGAACCTGATCATCGCCGAGCTGGATGAGCGCCGCTTCTGTTTGAGATACCGTAGTCCCCGTCAAGGAAGCGGAGGGGGCAGCGCTGCAGCCGCTTAGGATCAAGCTGAAGCCCAGCAGCATCGCAAAATAATTTCTTTTCATGTTTCACCTCATTTTCAGTTAGGGATAGTATAGCCTACGAGCGCGAACGCTGCGTGAACATCAAGGAAAGTTTACCTGAATTTTACCCTACGATTTTTAATTGGATCAAGACTTGCGAAACACTAAAAAAGCGACTGATTGCTCAATCGCTTTCCAGACTCACTTATTTGCCGATCTGCTTGGCTACTTCTTCCGCGAAGTTTTCTTCGCGCTTTTCCAGACCTTCACCGACAGCGTAACGAACGAAGCTTTCGACTTCCGTGTTCGCAGCCTTCAGGATCTGAGAAACCTTCTGGTTCGGATCCTTAAAGAACGGCTGGTCAACCAGGCACATTTCCTGCAAGGACTTGCTCAGACGGCCTTCAACGATGCCCTGCAGCACTTTTTCCGGCTTGTTGGCCAGGGATTCATCGTTCTTCATGATTTCCATCTGAACGGTTCTTTCCTTTTCAACAACGTCTGCCGGCATGTGGTTGCGGGAAACATAGCTCGGGCTCATCGAAGCGACCTGCATCGCCATATCTTTGGCAACTTCCGCATTGTCGCTGTTCTTCATGACCACACAGGCGCTGATCTTGCCGCCCATGTGCATATACGTTCCAAAAATGTCGTTGTCTGCTTTTTCAACGATTTCAAAGCGGCGCAGCGTGATCTTTTCGCCGATCGTCGCCGTGGCGTCGATGAACTTGCTTTCCAGCGTTACTCCGTTGACGTCCAGCGCTAACGCTTCTTCCACCGTCTTCGGCGCAGCTTTCAGAATGACGTCGGCCGTCGTGTTGATCAAATCCAGGAACTGTTCGTTCTTGGCGACGAAATCGGTTTCCGAGTTGACTTCGATCAGGCACGCGCGGTTGCCGTCGGTGACGACGCGGGTCAGACCTTCAGCCGCGATCCGGCCAGCCTTCTTCGCCGCTTTGGCGATTCCCTTTTCGCGCAGCCATGTGATCGCCGCTTCCATGTCGCCGTCGCATTCGGTCAGGGCTTTTTTGCAGTCCATCATGCCCGCGCTGGTTCTGTCGCGCAGTTCTTTAACTAATGCAGCGGTAATTGCCATGATTATTCAGCCTCCTTCGCAGCCTCTGCCGGTTTCGCTTCTGCAGCCGGAGCCGCTTCCGCAGCCTTGGCGGCTTCTGCGTTTTCGCGTCTTGGTGTGAAACGCTTGTTATCGCCGTAGCGGTTGTTGCGCGGACGGCGTTCTTCGTTTCTCTGACGGCGGCGGCGTTCATTTTCTTCCGCCTGCTGTTCAACGTTAATGATGACTTCCTTCATCGTGATGTCTTCCGCTTCCTGGTCTTCCTGGTAAGCATAGCTTAACAGACCGCCCTTGGTTTCAACGATCGCATCCGCCAGTACGCCGATGATCAGCTTTACCGAACGAATCGCGTCATCGTTGGAAGGAATCGGGAAATCGACTTCTTCCGGATTGCAGTTGGTATCAACCATCGCAAAGACCGGAATGTTCAACTTCTTCGCTTCCGCAACCGCGTTGTGTTCTTCCTTCGGGTCAACAACGAAGATCGCATCCGGCAGCTTCTTCATTTCTTTGATGCCGCCTAAGAAGTTTTCCAGACGAGCCGCTTCCTTGCGGATCTGAGCAACTTCCTTCTTCGGATAGACGTTGATCGAACCGGAAGCTTCCATTTCTTCAATTTCCAGCAAACGCTTGATGCGCTTCTGAATCGTGCGGTAGTTCGTCAGGATGCCGCCCAGCCAACGCTGGTTGACATAGAAGGAACCGGAACGCAGTGCTTCGTCCAGAACGACGCTCTGAGCCTGCTTCTTTGTGCCGACAAACAGAACCTTGCCGCCCTTTTCCGCAATCGCCTTCATCGCTTCATACGCTTCGTCCAGCTTCTGCTGAGTCTTCGCCAAGTCGATGATGTAGACGCCGTTTTTCGCCGTGTAGATATACGGTTTCATCTTCGGGTCCCAACGACGGGTCTGGTGTCCGAAATGAACGCCGCTTTCGAGCATTTTACGCATAGATACAACTGACATTTTTAATTTCCTCACTTTCCGTTATATCCTCCATCACTTCCAACACTGCAACTTGATCGCTCAAGCACGGAGCAGTGAATCCATGATGTGTGTAGTGCACCCTTTATTCGCGGATGCCATGTATTAATATACCATAAGGCACTCCTGGATGCAATCCAAAAGTGCCTTGTTTAAGCCTGATTTTAACTAATTTTAACAGTTTTCCGATTTTTTCAGAACGGATTCCGAATGCGGATGCGCCGCGTCCACCGATTGCCTGAGCCGGTCGACGGTTACATGCGTGTAAATCTGCGTCGTTGACAGCGAGCTGTGCCCCAGCAGTTCCTGGACTGTGCGCAGGTCGACGCCGTTGTCCAGCAGATGCGTCGCAAACGAATGACGCAGCATGTGGGGATGCAGCGGCTGGTTCAGTCCCGCATCCTGCCCGGCCTGGGCCAGGATCAGCTGCACCGCCCGCGGCGTGATCGGCGCCCCGCGTTGCGATACAAACACAAAGCCGTGCTCCTCTTTGAGATACAGCGCCCGGGAATCCCGCAGATACCGTGTCAATAACGTTCTCAACCGTTTATAGAACGGCACGATCCGCTGCTTGTCGCCCTTGCCGGTCACCGTCAGGATCCGCTCGTTGAGATCCAGCTCGGTCAAAGTCAGCGAACACACCTCGCTGACGCGCAGCCCGCAGGCATACATCGTTTCCAGAATCGCGCGGTTGCGCAGCGCCGCCGGATCGTCCAGATCGAACGAATCGAACAGCGTCATCATCTGATCAAACGTCAGAAACTCCGGGATCGTGCGGTTAAGCTTAGGCGCGCGCAGCCCCCGCGTCGGGTTGACCTTGACGCCTTTGTACCGGATTAAATAGTGATAAAAGGACCGCAGCGTCGACAACATCCGCGAAAACGAGCTGTCGCTGATCTTGCCGCGGGTAATTTTGCCGCTGCGCAGAAGCGTGACATAATCAAACATCACCGCTTTGTCAACCTGACCGAAATCCGTAATCTTTTTTTCAGCCAGATAGACCGCGAAGCGTTCCAGATCACGGCCGTAGCTGTCGGCGGTCGCCGGGGAACCGCTGCGGCGGGCCACGATGAATTCAACGAATTCCTCAGCCACGCTCATCAGCTGTTTTTTCGCGGCTTCTTCCGGCGTTACTTCGTATTCCATGACAGCGACTGCTGAAACTGCGCCAGCTCGTTTAACGCCTGGATGCCATACGCTTCCTTGCGTTCGCTCTTTTTCACTTTCTGCACTAACGGCAGGATGCCGAAGTTCGCGTTCATCGGCTGGAAATGCTTCGGGTCGGCATGCGTGATGTAATGCGCCATCGCGCCGATCATGCATGTCTGCGGAAACGGCTCCGGCGTCAACCCCAGCACAAGCCGGGCGCATTGAAGGCCGGCGTTTAAGCCGCTGGCCGCCGATTCGATATACCCTTCCACTCCGGTCATCTGCCCTGCGAAAAACAGATCTTCACGCTTGACGGTCTGGTAGGTCGGCCGCAGGCAAAGCGGCGAATTGATATAGCTGTTGCGGTGCATGACGCCGTAGCGCAGGATCTCGCAGTTTTCCAGGCCCGGAATCATCCGCAGAATGCGGCGCTGTTCCGGCCATTTTAAATGCGTCTGGAAGCCGACGACGTTATACATACTCGCGGCGGCGTTGTCCTGGCGCAGCTGCACGACGGCGTAAGGCCGGCTGCCGTCGGGACGTTCCAGACCGACCGGCTTCATCGGGCCGAACAACAAGGTCTTTTCCCCGCGCCGCGCCATTTCCTCAAACGGCATGCAGCCTTCAAAATAAATCTCTTTTTCATGTTCGTGGACAGGCGCGCTTTCCGCGTGGATCAAGGCGTCGTAAAACGCCTCAAACTGAGCTTTGTCCATCGGACAGTTAATGTAATCCGCCTCGCCCTTATCGTAGCGGGACTTGTAATAGGCTTGGGTAAAGTCGATGCTGTCCTTGTCGATGATTGGCGCGGCCGCATCGTAAAAGTAAAAGGATTCCTGATTGAAAAGCGCCTGAATCTGCCGGCTCAGCGCGTCGCTGGTCAGCGGGCCGCTGGCGATGATACACGGGCCTTCCGGAATTTCCGTCACCTCGCGATGAACGACTTCAATTAACGGATGGCCGCTGACTTTTTCCGTCACCGCTTCTGAAAACGCTTCGCGGTCGACCGCCAGCGCGCTGCCGGCCGGCACTTTGTATTGATCGGCAACGCTCATGATGACGGAATCCAGCCGCCGCATCTCCGCTTTCAGCACCCCGACGGCGTTGGTCAGAGCGTCGGAGCGCAGCGAGTTGGAACAGACCAGCTCGGCAAACTTGCCGGTCTTGTGCGCCGGCGTCATTTTTTCCGGCCGCATTTCAATCAACGTCACCGCGATGCCCCGCTGCGCCAGCTGCCAGGCCGCCTCGCAGCCCGCCAGCCCCGCGCCGACGACCGTTACCCTACTCGTCATCCTTTTTCTTCCCTTTCCGGCGGAAGGTTGGTTTCTTCTCGCCTTCGATATTTTCAATATGCCGGCACTTCGGGAAATTGGAACAGCCCAGGAAATAGTTGCCGTAGCGGCTTTTGCGCTTGAGCAGCTCACCGCCGCATTCCGGACAGATCTTGCCGGTCGGCTCCGGTTTTTCTTTTTCCGGCGCTTCAATTTTGCGCGTGTATTTACATTGCGGATAGTTCAGGCAGCTGATGAACTTGCCGAAGCGGCCCTGACGGATGACTAACTCGCCGCCGCAATCCGGACAGAGCTCGCCGATTTTTTCCGGCTCCATCTTTTCCATATTCTGATAGGCGTTGTCAACCAACGGTTCAAATTTATCGTAGAACTCCTTCAGCGACTGTACGTGATCACGCCCGCCCTCGGCGATTTCATCCAGCTCGGTTTCCATGTTCGCCGTATAGCGGACGTTGATGATCTCGTTGAAGAATTCTTCCAGCTTCTGCGAGGTCAGCTCACCCTGTTCAGTCGGGAAAAAGACTTTCGTCTTGCTTGATTCGCTGGCTTTCTTCAATTCGACGTAACCGCGCTGCTGGATCGTGTCGATGATCATCGAATAGGTCGACGGACGACCGATGCCCTCCTCTTCCATCTCCTTGATCAGCCGGGCTTCGGAATACCGCAGCGGCGGTTCCGTAAAGTGCTGATTGCCCAGCAGTGAAACCGGCGTGCATTGCTGGCCTTCGCTGAGATCCGGAAGCAGCACGTCCTTGCTGGACTCATAGTCGGAAACCATTTTTAAATAACCATCGAACGCCAACTGCGTGCCGCTGGCATTGAAGTCGTAGCCGTTGATCGACAGGACAACGCTGACGGTGTTGGATTTACTCGGCGCCATTAACGAAGCCACGGCGCGGGCATAAATCAGTTTGTAGAGCTTGTACTGATCCGGCGTTAAGTATTTCTTCACCTTGTCCGGCTCGTTTTCCAGATTTGTCGGGCGGATCGCTTCATGCGCGTCCTGTGAATTTTCATCATTTTTAATTTTGTACTTGCCCCAGTATTCCTTACCGAAGCGACCGACGATAAAATCGTGCGCGGCTTCAATAAAGACGTTGCTTAACCGCGTGGAGTCGGTACGCATATAGGTGATCAGACCTTCGCTGTGATCTTCCAGTTCGACGCCTTCGTACAGCTTCTGCGCGACCTGCATCGTCTTCTTGGCGGAAAAGCTCAGCTTGGTGGACGCTTCCTGCTGCAGCGTCGAGGTGATTAACGGCGGCTTGGCTTCCTTTTTGCGGACCTGCTTCTTTAACGCGGTCACGGTCATCGGTCCCTGGCAGGCAGCCAGCGCCTCGTCAGCCTGTTCCTTATTTTTAATCTCCGCTTTCTTACCCTGAATCTTGGCTAACGCCGCGCTGAATTCCTTATCGTCCTCTTTGAACTTGGCGTCCAGCGTCCAGTATTCTTCCGGGACGAACGCTTTGATTTCTTTTTCCCGCTCGACGATCAGCTTTAAAGCGACCGACTGCACACGGCCGGCCGACTTGCTGCGAATTTTGGATTTGAGCAGCTTGGACAGCTTAAAGCCGATGATCCGGTCGAGAATCCGGCGGGTTTCCTGGGAATGGACGAGGTCCATATCGATTTTGCGCGGATGATCAAACGCCTGCAGCACCGCGTCCTTGGTGATTTCGTTGAACACGACGCGGTTGTCCTGGTCAACGTCCAGCTTCAATTCGCTGGCTAAATGCCAGGAAATCGCTTCCCCTTCGCGGTCGGGGTCGGTTGCCAGATAGACTTGATCGGCTTTCTTCGCCTTGGCTTTCAATTCTTTGACGGTCTCTTTTTTATCATCGCTGATGCTGTAGGTTGCTTTGAAATTGTCGTTGACGTCGACGCCCAGGCCATCCTTTCCTTTAATGGCCAGATCGCGGATATGTCCCTTGGAGGAAACTACTTCGTAATCCTTACCCAAGTATTTTTCGATTGTTTTTGATTTTGACGGCGACTCGACAATGACTAAATTTTTCATCGTCATCCTCCTTACTACTGAGTCCTTCTCAGTTCCAATAACCTATATTGCCATAACTTCAAGGAAATTACAAACAACTTTTCAAAATTTCATGGTTTTAACACGGTTTTTACAGGCTTGACGTCGTTCCTGCGGCGTTCGCGTCAGCTGGGAGGGCTCCATTAGAATTTCCGCGCCCTGACTGATCAGCAGGTTGCAGCCCTCGCCTTCCTTATTCATTGCGGGATAGGGCAAACACCAGACCTCCCGGTTCAGCTCGATCGCTTCGTTGACTGTCAGCATCGTGCCGCTGTGAAATCCCGCCTGCATAACGACGATCCGGTCGCTCAGCGCGGCGATCAGCCGGTTGCGCCACGGAAAGTGATGCTTCAGCGGCGGCGTCTGGGGCGGATATTCGCTTAGCAGCAGATTGGCTTTCGGCAGTTCCGTATATAAATCACGGTTATACGCCGGATAGGGCCGGTCCAGTCCGCAGCCGGTGATTCCGATCGTGCCCCTGCATAACCGCAAGGCTGCCCGGTGGGCTGCCCCGTCAATCCCCAGCGCCAGCCCGCTGACGATCACTTCGTCCTTTAACGCCTCACAGCAGCGTTCCGTCATCGTTAAGCCATAGCGGCAAGCCCGCCGGGAACCGACGATCCCCGTCGCCGGCAGATCGGCTAACGCCAGATTTCCCTGGTAAAACAGGATCCAGGGCGGAAAACGCAGCTGCCGCAGCAGCGCCGGATACTCCGCATCCGCCCAGGTCACATACGGAGCGGCAATCTCTGGGCAGGGTGGTTTCTCTCCCTGTTTCAGTCCTTCCGTGATCTTTTCCCATTCCCCATGATAACGCAGGGCCAACCCTAAAATTTGTTTCCGCATATCTTCACCGAATCCCTTCTATAAAAGATATACGCAGGATTTCCCAAAAGTCCTGTTTTTTTTACCAACAGCCCGTTTTTTTTACCGTTTAGCCCAATTCACGTTGAAATCGTGCAAGTTTGGTTTTAGAGATTCCGCAGTTCCGGTCCGGCGTTCCATGCCGATTTCCTGAGCGATCCTCAAAAGCAAAAAAATGATCCGGAACAGACCATTTTCTTTCTTTGTTTCATTTTCCTTACCCGCAGCTACCGTGAACGATCTGCGATCAATCCAAATCCAGCGTCATCTGATTCATCCGGGCAACCGGACCGTAGCTTTTGCGGTAGAATGGCAGCACGCCGTATTTCTCCATCGCTTCCAGATGCGCTTTGGTCGGATATCCCTTGTGCCTGGCAAAGCCGTACTCAGGATATAAGCGGTCGTAACCCAGCATGATATGATCCCGCACAACCTTCGCCAGAATACTGCCGGCCGCGATCGACAGGCTCTTTTGATCGCCTTTGATGATCGACAGCGTCGGCTTGGCGCAGTGAAGCAGGGGCATCGCGTCGGTCAATACGGCTTCCGCGTTAATTTCGCGGGCGATTTCTTCCATCGCTTTCTGCGTCGCCCGGTAAATATTGAGCGTGTCGATTTCTTCCGGGGTGACGATTTTTATCTTGTAGCAGCGGGCTTCCCGCAGGATCAGCGAAAACAGCTTCTCCCGTTTTTTCTCGCTCAGCGCTTTGGAATCGTAGATTTCAGAATTCGCATAGCCGATGTCGAACACGGCTCCTGCCACGACCAACGGCCCGGCAATCGGTCCCCGGCCTGCTTCGTCGATGCCGACGACATGCTTGCCCTGATCCCAGAAGCTGCGCTCATATTCCAATCCGGCCTGATGATTCATGCCGGACGCTCCCAGCTGATCGGTCCCAGCTTATCGTTGCGGATTTCGTTGATCACCATGTCGATCGTGCGCGTGAGATCCGCCTCGCCCTGCTTATTCAAATGCTTGCGGGCAACGGCGATCTGAGTCAAAAGCGCATAGGGATCCGCAGCGAGGTTCTGCAGCGCGTAGCGTTCTTTTAACCGCTGAGGCTCGTTGTCGCTGAGCCATTTCAGGGCATAGACCACGACCTCCTCCTTCGGCAGGATTTCATCGCGGATCGCGCCGGTCAGCGCAAGATGGAACCCGACGGTCGGATCTTCAAATTTCGGCCACAGCACACCCGGGGTATCGAGCAGCTCGACATCCTTGTTCAGCTTGACCCACTGCAGGGAACGGGTAACGCCCGGCCGGTCTGCCGTCTGGGCGATCTTCTTGCCTGCGAGCCGGTTGATCATCGTGGACTTGCCGACATTGGGCACGCCGACCACCATCGCGCGGATGGCGCGCGGCCGGATTCCCCGGCGGATCATCCGTTCGATTTTTTCCTTCATGACTTCCTTGCAGGCCTGCGTCAGCTTCGGCACAAACGAGTCATGAAGCAGATCGGCGGCGATGACCAGCGTCGTATCATCCTTCAGCTTCTCGATCCACTGCTGGGTGATTTCCGCTTCGCCTTTATCCTTTTTTGACAACACGATCAAACGGGGTTTCGTCTGGATGATTTCATCCAGCATCGGGTTTTTGGAAGACAGCGGAATCCGGCAGTCGCGCAGCTCGATCACCAGATCGACCAGCTTTAAATTTTCCTGCATTTCCCGCTTGGCTTTGGTCATGTGCCCGGGAAACCACTGGATGGTCATATCAATGCACTCCTATCTGTTGAAACGGGAACAGTACGACGACGTCCTTCGCCTTGATCTGTTCCTTCTTAAACGGGCCATACCAGCGGGAATCGCTGGAATACGGACGATTGTCGCCGAGCATGAAGTATTCGTCGTCTGCCAGCGTCACCGGTCCAAAGTCCTGAGTGAAGCTGCCGTTGGCGCTCTGGCTGCGCTTGTAGTCCTCGTCGAAGAAATCTTCTGCCACAGCTTCGCCGTTGACAAGCAGCTGATCCTGACGGTATTCGATTGTTTCCCCCGGCAGCCCGATCACGCGCTTGACAAGATATTCCTTCTTTTCCGGCACGTAGATGATCGCGATATCAAAACGCTTTAAGCCCTGCATCCGGTAAGTCAGAATATTGGAAAACCCGATCGCGTTGTTGTGCAGCGTCGGATACATGGAATCGCCGTCGACCCGCACCGGCCGGATTAAAAACCGCGTGCACAGGAACACGACGACGATGCTGATCAGCAGCATTTTCAGGAAATCCCATAACTCATGTCCCCAGTTGATCGGCGCTTGTTTCTTTTCTTCCATGACAATTCCTCCTTGCGCCGTTTCAGCGCAGTAAAAAGAAAAAGCCGGATAGCTCCGGCTTCGACTAGCGAATTTCTTTGATACGAGCCGCTTTGCCGGACAGACCGCGCAGATAGAACAGCTTGCTTCTTCTGACCTTGCCCCGGCGGACAACCGTGATCTTGTCGATGATCGGCGAATGCAGCGGGAATGTTCTTTCAACTCCGACGCCGCTGGACATTTTACGAACCGTGAAGGTTTCAGCGATGCCGCTGCCCTTCTTCGCGATGACCAGACCTTCAAACGCCTGAATACGGGACTTGTCGCCTTCTTTGATTTTGACGTCAACTCTGACTGTGCAGCCCGGACGGAATTCCGGAATGTCGGTACGGAGCTGATCTTTTGTGATTTCGTTGACTAAATTCAGATTCATACTTTTTCTCCTTTTCAAATCTCGATTTTATCCGATGCTCATTCATTCAACAGAATCAGCGGAACATGGACGCTATTAAGCTGTATTACTATAACATACGCGGACTGAAAACGCAATCCTTTTTATTCCAAATCCGGCTTAATTTCCGGACATTCCAACCCTTCGCCGGCTTCCTCCCGCGCTTCTTCCTCTTCCAGCACTTCATCCAGAAGCTTCCGTTCTTCCCTGGTGAAGTTCCGGTTTTCCAACAAGTCCGGACGCACCCGCAGCGTCAGCCGCAGCGACTCCTTCAGCCGGAACTTCCGGATGTTCTCATGATGGCCGGAAAGTAGAACCTCCGGCACGGTGTGGCCTTCGTAATCCACTGGCCGGGTATACTGCGGATATTCCAGCAGGCCGTTCTCAAACGATTCATCGAGATGACTTTCTTCCGTAATGACGCCCGGCACCAGGCGCGTCACCGCGTCGGTGATCACCATGGAAGCCAGTTCACCGCCGGTCAGCACATAGTCGCCGATACTGATTTCCTCGTCGACATACGCGCGGATCCGCGCGTCGAAGCCCTCGTAATGACCGCACAAAAGAATCAGGTGATCCTGTTTTACCAACTCGCGGGCCTTGGCCTGATTAAATTGCTGGCCGGTCGGTCCCATCAGCAGCACCCGGCTTTGGGGCGTCCGGACGCTTTTCAGACAATCGAGCACCGGCTGGCATTTCATGATCATCCCCTGACCGCCCCCGAAAGGATATTCGTCAACGCGGTTGTGCTTGTCGTCGGTAAATTCGCGGATATCGATCGCTTCAATTTCCGCCAGTCCCTTCAGGCGGGCTTTTTTGATGATCGACGTCGTCAGAAAGCCTTCGAACATTTCGGGAAACAGCGTCAGGATCGTTATTTTCATAGCATTCCCTCGATCAGATCGAGCGTGATCGTTTTGGCCTGCAGATCGACCTGCTTCACAAAAACGTCGATGTACGGAATTAACGCCTGCTTCCCGTCCGGTTTTTTCAATCGGATCAGATTTTGCGCCGCCGAGGCTTCCATCCGCACGACCGTCCCTAATTCGTTGCCCTGCGGATCAATGGCTTTCAAGCCTTTAAGCTGAAAGAAATAATACTCGCCTTCCGCTAACGGCGGCAGCGCTTCCTGGTCGACCGCCAGCTCGCAGCCTTTATATCGCTCGACCTGGTTAATGTTTGTCACGCCTTCCAGCAGCATAAGCAAAAGGCCTTTATGTTCCTTGACCGCGGCGATCGTGACTTCCTGATCGCCTTCCGGCAGGCAGACGGTCAGCGTCTGTCCCGGCGCAAACCGTTCTTCCACGAAATCCGTATCCGGTACCACCTTCAATTCTCCGCGGATACCGAAGGTGTTGACAATTTTGCCAATGATCATTTTCTTCATCGGGCTTTCCCCCTTTCTCTGCTTTGTTTCCATTGCACCCAATCGTTTTACAGCGCGAATGCCTTGCCTGCCGATGCAGGATTTAAGCTCACAGCGGCAGAAGATGTTGAGTTCTCTGCGCCCTCCGCTGCCGTCAACCTTGTTTTGTTGAAAAAAGGATGCAGGGCATCCTTCTTAATACGACTCAAATTTTACCGAAATCCGGCGGTTTTCGATCCGGGCCGGCACGTTCATCAGCTGCCGCAGCGCGGAAGCCATGCTTCCCTGGCGGCCGATCAAACGGGCGATATCCTCGCTCTTGGCATACACCACTAACAGGATCTCGTTTTCGTTAAGACTTGGCAGCGACTTCACTGAAACACTGTCCGGGTCTTCCACCATCGGCTTGACCAGGTTCAGTAAGACTTTCTCCAGATCGAGTTCTGCCATACTTTACTTCGCGTTTTTTTCTTCGTGCAAACGCTTCATCAGACCTTCGCCGGACAACAGATTGCGAACTGTGTCGGAAGGCTGTGCGCCGTTTCTCAGCCACTTCATTGCCAGATCCGCATCGATCTTAACGGTAGCCGGATTCGTTGTCGGGTTGTAGTATCCGATCGTTTCGATGGAACGTCCGTCTCTTGGGAAGCGGGAATCCGCAGCGACTATTCTGTAAAACGGAGCCTTTTTAGCACCCATTCTCTTTAAACGCAGTTTAACAGCCATTTTTCTATACCTCCTGAAAATTACTTACTCATCATATCATAAAAAGAAAGCCTGTCAAGTGTTTTTCCTTTACAGGCTTCATTTTCTGTTTTCTATTCGCTCTACCACTTGCGGCGGCGCGGGTTCAGCGGGATATTCATGCCTTTTTTCTGCCCCATCAGAGCGTTCATATTCAGCTTGCCGCCCTTCTGCATCTGCGCCATCTGCTTCATCATCTGGCGGGTCTTCTCAAACTGATTGACCAGCGCGTTGACTTCCTGCACAGTCGTGCCGCTGCCGGCGGCAATTCTTTTCTTTCGGGATGCGCGCAGAATGCCCGGATCCTGACGTTCTTCCTTCGTCATGGAACGGATGATCGCTTTTGACCGGTTCATCTGCCTTGTCGTCTTTTCATCGTCCATCTGGGAAGCGAACTGATTGAGTCCCGGAATCATCTTCATGATACTGCCTAAAGAACCCATCTTCTGAACCTGTTCTACCTGTTGGAGCATATCGTCCAGCGTGAAGGTGCCTTCCATCATCTTGCGGGCGCTCTTTTCAGATTGTTCCAGATCCATCTTTTCCTGCGCCTGTTCGACCAAGGTCATGATGTCGCCCATGCCGAGGATCCGGTCGGCCATGCGGTCCGGATAGAAGACGTCGAGATCTTCCATCTTTTCGCCCAAACCGATAAATTTCACCGGTACCTGAGTAATCGAGCGAACGGACAAGACGCCGCCGCCGCGAGAATCGCCGTCGAGTTTGGTGACGACTAAACCAGTGACGTCCAGCTTTTCATGGAACGCCTGCGCAACGTTGATAATATCCTGACCGGTCATCGCGTCGACAGTTAACAGAATATCGTCGGGTTTGGCAATTTCCTTGATCTTCGCCAGTTCTTCCATCAGCGCTTCGTCGATATGCAGACGGCCGGCCGTATCGATCAACACGATGTCCGCGCCGGTTTCCTTCGCGTGCGCCAAGCCCTGGCGGACCGTTTCAACAGCGTCGGTTTCCGTTCCCAGCGAGAACACCTCGGCCCCGACTTCTTTGCCTAACGTCTGCAGCTGTTCGATCGCCGCCGGACGGATAACGTCCGCCGCGATTAACATCGGATGCTTATTATATTTTCGTTTTAACAGCGAAGTAATCTTCCCGACGGATGTGGTTTTACCGGTTCCCTGCAGCCCCACCATCATGACGACGGTCATGCCGGACTCCTTGAAATTCAGCGTCGCTTCCTTTTCGCCTAAAAGCGCGACCAGTTCGTCGTGAACGATCTTGACAACCATCTGCGACGGATTCAGCGAGGTATAGACCTCCTGTCCTACCGCTTTATCCTTAACCTTTACTAGAAAATCTTTGACGATCTTGTAATTGACGTCCGCTTCCAGCAAAGCCAGCCGGACTTCCCGAAGCATGTCGTCCATGTTTTTTTCAGTCAGTTTCCCCTGGCCGCTGATATTCTTAAACGCTTTATTCAGCCGCTCTGTCAACGATTCAAATGCCATACTTGTTTCTTCCTTTCCTGCAAATTTCTTATCCGGAATTTATTATACCAAGAAATCCGGGTCAAAGCACCTGTTTCAGCGGTTTTTGCTTAAATTCAAAAAAAGAAGGTGCAACGACAACCTCCTTTTCTCCTCTTACGCTTTATCCTGCGGCGCTTTCCGGCCTGTGTTTTTTGGCAGAGTACGGAAATGCAGATGAAATTCAATCCGTTTGCCATGACCGACAGCGTTGATCGTACCGCCGTGCAGCTCCACAATATCCCGGGCGATCGCCAGCCCCAGTCCCGCACCCCCGGTAGCGGCGCTGCGCGACGGATCCGCGCGATAGAACTTCTCAAATAACAGGCTGATCTGGTCGGCGCTCAGCTGCGGTCCGATATTGGCGAACATCAGCTCCACCCCGCCGGCATTTTCCTGTAGGATGATTTCAATATCGCTGCCGCTATCGCAATATGCCAGCGCATTCCGCAGCAGGTTATCGAACACCCGTGCCAGTTTATCGGCGTCGGCCTCGATCATTACACCCTCCTTCAGCTGCAGCTGACACTGAACCTGCCGCTCCTCAAACAACGGATAAAACTCATCCGTCAGCTGCTGCAGCATGACGCTTAAATTCACCGGTTCTTTATTGAGCGTTTGTTTCTGCAGCGCAAACCGCGTGATATCAAAGAATTCATTGATCAGACTTTCCAGCCGATAACTTTTCTCCAATGCGATCTGCGTATATTTTTCACGCAGTTCCTCACTGATTTCTTTTTCATCGTTCAACAACGACAAATACCCGATGATCGAAGTTAAAGGCGTCTTTAAATCATGCGCCAGATAAACGACCAGATCATCGCGCTTCTGTTGTTCCTGCTGCTGCGCCTGTTCGCTGCGCAGCGTTTCATACTTAATTGAATTCAGCTGGTTCTCAATCTCTTTAAAATCCGTCGGCAGCACGACCAGCCCTTCGTCCTTATTGAAGACCTGATTGATCGAAGTAATGATCTGTTCCAGATAATTAGAAGTTTTACGGATCGTAAAATAGATGACGATCATAATCGTTCCGGAACCGATTAAAAACAACAACGCTTCTTTATTGCGTACACAGAACCGATAAAGACCGCTGTCCAGTGAGAACAGAAAATTCGCAATAAAATCGTTTAAAATTCCATCAACCAGCCGCAGCCCTAAAAACAGCAGCAGAATCGCACCGACGATCTGCAGGCTTAATTCCAGAAACAGCCGGATTTTAAACCGGCGCAGACTATTTTTCAATTTTATACCCCATTCCCCACACCGTTTTAATGAACTTCGGATTACGCGGCTGTTCGTGCATCTTTTCGCGGATCCGCCGGATATGGACCATCACCGTATTGTTGGACTCGAAGTATTTTTCTTTCCAGATACTTTCAAACAAATCCTGCGAACTGATGACTTTTCCGCGGTTTTCACACAGCATCTGCAGGATTGAAAACTCAGTCGGCGTCAGATTCAGCTTTTCTCCGTACAGCGTGCATTCATGCGTGCTGCAGTTTAAGATCAGGCCCTGGAAATCAATGATATTATCATCCCGCTTCTGGGAATTATAACGCATGTAGCGGCGCAGCTGCGCTTTGACGCGGGCCGTCATTTCAACCGGGTTAAACGGCTTGGTGATGTAATCATCGGCGCCGATTGTCAGACCCGTAATCTTGTCAATATCCTCGCCCTTCGCCGTCAGCATGATGACCGGATAATTATAATGGCTGCGGATTTCTTCACAGAGATGAAATCCGCTGCAGTCTGGAAGCATGACGTCGAGGACCGCCAGGTCAAATTTGTGATCCCGGATTAACTTCAGCGCTTCCGTACCGCTGTACTCCACGGTTGTCTGAAATCCTTCATTCTTCAGGTAAACTGAAACCAGCTGAGCGATTTCCGCGTCGTCATCGACGATCAGAATTTTCTCATTCATCGTTATCCCTCATTTCGATTTCAAGTATAGCCTATAAACGGATTTCCAACAATCTGCAAATTCTTACAAAGAAATAAACGTCAGACCGCCATTTCCGCTAACGGCGGATTACTGATCGGCTTCACTGAGATAAACGAAACCTTCTCCGCCACGATCTCCGCGTTGTAATATGTCTGTCCCTCCTTCGGTTCGTAATTGTGCGCCTGCAGTCTTCCCTTCACCGCCACAACGGAGCCGGGGCGCAGTAAATCCGCGCACGTTTCCGCGACGCCGCGCCACAGTACAACATTGAAAACATCCTGATCATACTCGCCGTTGCTGTTGCGGAATCCGCGGTCGACCTCCAGCAGCATCGTCGCGATTTTTGTTCCGGCCGCCGTGAGCCGAATTTCGGGAATTTCTTTGACCTTGCCTACCAATACCATGAAATTTAACATAGCTTTCCTCCTTGTGTCCTCATTATGACTGAGACTCAATATTCTGGCAAATCGGCAAATTCAACTCTTTTTTCAGAGTTAGCTGGAATTGGCAGGGGGAAAGTAAACAAAAAAAACGGAGAAGACAGAATTCTCCATTTTTCGATTTTTTTCAAAATTCATTGAACCGATCAATAAACCTTACGCCTGCGTCTGATCCTCTGCCGGACTGATTTCCACAACGCTGCGCTGATCAAACCGGAGCGCGCCGAACGCTTCCTGCACCTGCTGCTGATCCAGCTGATCGATCATTTCCAGCGTATCAAAGAAGCTGACGCCGTTAAACTGGTTGCGGATCATCGCTACCGCAATGTCCTCCATGTTGTTAAACGTCCGCATCGCTTCGCCGAAATAACGGCGTTTTAACAGCTGCAGCTGCTGATAATCAACGGCCCGGCTCTTCAAAACCTTGAGCTGTTCTTCAATAAACTGGGTAAACGCCGCAGCATCCTCCGTTTCATTATAGAACATCATCATCGCGTAATCCTTGCCCAGATCGATTTCATAACCGAAATAATCGTTGATGATTTCATTGTCCAGCCAGTTCTGATAATCCGGATTCAGCGAGCTGAAATGCGATTCCAGCAGACACCGGATCGCCCATTCCTGCCGCACCCGTTCTTTGGCCGAGGTCTTCAGCGGCGCAAACTTATACGCCACGCTGACCTTGCGGACGGCGACATCCATCGGAATGACCGTATGACTGGATACCACGGTTTCGGGTTCCTCTTCCAGATACCGGCCGACGTCCTTGACCGGCTCAAACGACTTCGCTTTCTGATTTTCCTCGATCCATTCCAGCAGTGTTTGCGGCTTCTGCGGTCCGGCGACGATCAACGTCATGCGGGACGGATGATAGTTCAGCTTGTAGCAATCCTCTAGCAGCTGGCGGGTTGTCGCATTGACGCTCTTCTCATCCCCGCCGATATCGCGGTTAAGCGGATGCTTGTGATATAAAGCCTTGAATGTTTCAAAAATCAAGCGGCTGTCGGGCATCTGCAGATACATCTTCAATTCCTGATTGATGATGCCTTTTTCCTTTTCCACTGATTCCTCCGTGATCCGCAGATCCTGCACGAAATCGATTAACAGATTCAACGGTTCCTTTAAATCACCGTGACTGGTCGTGAAGTAATAACACGTTTCGTTGTATGAGGTAAACGCGTTGACGTTCGCGCCCATCCGCGAGAAATCGTCCATGACGTCCCCTTCATCGGATTCAAACAGTTTATGTTCAAGAAAATGCGCGATGCCGCTGGGGAAATCGAGATGATTTCCTTCCTTATCAATCTGACGGTAATCCAGCGCGCCATAAGGCGTCGCAAAAACCACAGCCGTGCTGACAAAGTCCGGCTTATGCCAGAAAATCAGGTTTAAGCCGTTATCCAGCGTATGCGTATACCACGTTTCGTCAAACTGTGCGTTAACAATTTTCTTCATGGGCGTCCTCCTTCTGAATCAATGCGAACACCGCTTTACATTCCATCGCGGCAAACAGCTTCCTGATCGCTTCCCGGTCCACGCTGCGGATCTCGTCGCTGATCTTATCCAGACTGCGTGTCTGTCCCAGCAGGCAGTTCTGAAATTCCCGATTGATCATTGAAAGCGGATCATCCTCAGAAGCCAGGATCGAATTGATCAGCATTTCTTTCGCGGTATTGAGCATTTCCTCGTCGAAATCACCCTCAGCCATGCGCTGACGCTGCTGCTCAACCAATTCCTTTACTTCATCCAGATGGGCGCTGTCGATTCCCGTGCTGACGCTCATGACGCCGTCATAGGAAAGGATGCTGGAATAGATGGAATAGCACAGACTGCGCTTTTCCCGCACTTCCTGAAACAACAGCGACGTCGGCAGCTGGCCGAAAATGCAGCTGCCTGTGCGCAGCGTCCAGTAATCCGGGCTGCTCAGCGCGACATGCGTCGGATACATCATAACCAGCGTCGTCTGATCGATCGCCCGGGTTTCTGATTTTTCCTCCGGCTGTTCCTTTTCCGTCAGATATTCGCTTTTGATTTCCAGCTCGCGGTCTTCTAATGGAAAAGCATGTTTTAACAACGAGGTCACAGTTGCCGCATCCACCTGGCCTTCCACAAACATATCGATCCGATCCTCACGAATCATTTTTTCATAGGCGGCGCTGACCTGTTCCAGCGTGATCGCTTCCGCCTCTTCCATCGTCGGCAAAACGCTGATACCTAACGCCTGCCCCTGTCCCATCAGCTTCGCACATTGGGATGCGGCGTAAGCGGACGGGTTATCACTGCGGCGCTGAATCATCGCTTTTAAATTGATCATCGCTTCCTTAAACAGCGCGGGGGACAGCAGATCGCCCTCTTTTAACGGGTGCAGTAAAAACTGCGCTGCCAGTGCGATCTGGCGCTGTAAAAGATCGCCTCCAACATATTTTTCGTTCAAGGCTTTGACGCGGAATTCCAGAATCTGTCCTTGACCGTAGGTCGTCGTCCGCGCTGAAGCGCTGGCGCCGTACAGCCCGTCCAGGCAGCAGGAAACCTCCCGTTTTGTCGGATATTTCTCACACCGGTCCGCCAGCATCAGCGCCAATACGGTTCTGACCCAGCTGTCCGGGGTTTTCAGTTCATTAAAAAAACGGAATGACAGGATGACGTCCTTGAATTTTCCCGTTTCCAGAATATGCATTTCAACATTTTTACATAGTGTTTCTGATCTCATCAAACGTTCCTCCTTTGCTACCTAGTATATCCCACTTTCCATTCAAAAAACAGAAAATCTTTCCTTTCCCTTCATCCTGCCGATCAGCGTCCGCCGCCGTTTCATACCCATCCATGCTTCTGCCGTTCGCCTGCGATCAGACAGGGATTAACCGGCAACAGAGCATAAGACGGAATTCAGAGCGGACACAAATTGAAAAAACACGTCAAAATCAGACGATTTCATTTTCTTCGTTTGAAAATTTTGTTATGATTAACAATAAGCAAAGAAGAAAAGAGGCCAAAGAGATGAAAACAGAACTTTTTCTCAGAGAAAAAGACGACCGCTCCTTGTTGGTCGTCGTCGACATGATCAACGGCTTTATCCATACCGGAGCCTTAGCGGATCCGAAAATTGATCACATCATCCCCGCCGTGGTGGAGACCGTGAACGCTTATTTAAAGCATGATTTCCCGGTTCTCGCCTTCCGCGACTGCCATAACGAAAGCGCGAAGGAATTTTCCAGCTTTCCGCCGCATTGCTTAAAAGACAGTGAGGAAAGTGAACTGATCGATGAATTGAAGCCCTATGCCGATCAATTCATCATCCTGGATAAAAATTCAACCAACGGCTTTGTCCAGCCTGAATTTCTGGAAGTGTTCCAGCAGATGACCGATTTGCGCTCCGTGATGATTGTCGGCTGCTGTACCGACATCTGCGTTCTGCAGTTTGCCTTATCCTTAAAAGGGTATATTAATCAAAATGATCTGGGAATTGAGGTTATTGTTCCGAAGAATCAAGTCGCTACCTTTGACGCTCCGGGACACAGCGCCAAGGACTATGGGCACTGGGCTTTGAAATTAATGGCCAACGCCGGAATTCATGTCGTGAACAACGAGGAGGAATAACGCATGCAACCCGAAGATTTAATGCTTTTAACAGATTTTTATGAATATACGATGGCCTATGCGTATTTTAAAGAAAACAAACATGAAGAAATTGCCTATTTCGATATGTTCGTGCGGACGATTCCGGACGGCGGCGGTTTCTTGATTCTAAACGGCCTGCACCGGTTCATCGATTTTGTTCAGCATTTTCATTACACCGACGACCAAATCGATTATCTGCGGCAGACCGGCTACTTTGACGAGGATTTCCTGCATTATTTAAAAACGATGACGATGGACGTGGACGTCTGGGCAATTCCGGAAGGCACGCCG
Organism: Holdemania filiformis; assembly: GCF_003459085.1. Lineage (NCBI taxonomy): Bacteria > Bacillati > Bacillota > Erysipelotrichia > Erysipelotrichales > Erysipelotrichaceae > Holdemania > Holdemania filiformis. The sequence continues at coordinate 278,724 of NZ_QRUP01000001.1, forward strand.
GTGTTCGCCAACGAACCGCTGGTTACCATCCGCGGCACCTTGATCCAGGCTCAGATTCTGGAAACCATCCTGCTTTTGTGCATCAACTATCCGACCTTGACGACCACCAAAGCCTACCGCATCGTCCGCGCCAGCAAGGGCCGGGCCGTCCTGGAATTTGGTTCGCGCCGGGCGCATGGCTTCGACGCCGCCACCGAGGGAGCCCGCGGCGCTTACATCGCAGGCTGCGCGGGATCGGCCTGTACGATTGCCGGACAGAAATACGCCGTTCCGGTCAGCGGCACGATCGCCCACAGCTATGTTCAGCTGCACGACAGCGAGCTGGAAGCCTTCCGCAGCTATGCCCGGGTTTCCCCGGACAACTGCATCCTGTTGGTCGATACCTATGACACGCTGCATTCCGGCATTCCCAATGCGATTAAAGTGGCCCAGGAGGAATTGATTCCGAACGGCCACCGTTTAAAAGGAATCCGGATCGACAGCGGCGATTTGGCTTATCTGTCAAAGAAAGCGCGGAAAATGCTCGATGCGGCCGGTCTGACTGACTGCAAGGTCGTCGTTTCCAATTCGCTGGACGAATTCTTAATCGACGATCTGATCATGCAGGACGCGAAGATCGACACATTCGGCGTCGGCGAAAATATGATCACCGCCAAATCCACGCCGGTTTTAGGCGGCGTCTACAAGGTTGTCGCGCATGAAAAAGACGGACAGATCATTCCGAAGATCAAAATCAGCGGCAACGTGGAAAAATTGACGAATCCGGGCTTCAAGAAAATTATCCGCTTTTATGACAAGGAAAACCATCAGGCGATCGCCGATCTGTTGGCGCTGCGCGACGAGGTCATTCCAGCGGATGAATATGTATTGTTTGACCCGCAGGCGCCGTGGAAACAGAAACGGATCAAAGATTATGAAATGCGCGAGCTGCAGGAACAGATTTTCGATCACGGCAAGTTGGTTTACACTGTTCCGTCCACGGAAGAAGTCAAAAATTACTGTATGCAGCAGATGGACACGCTGTGGGAGGAAGTCAAACGGCTGCGTTATCCGCACCGGTATTATGTCGATTATTCCCGCCAGCTTTATGACTTGAAACAGGAATTGATAGAAAAGAACACGATTAAAATTTAATTGAAACTCTTTAGGAGAGCGCTCAGCGTTCTCTTTTTTTCGTTTATCCCCCTTTTTTAAAACCTGGTGTTCTTGATTATCGATCAGGAAAAACACCCCTTGAATAATTCCGAGGTGAAAAAAAAAGCGCGGTCTTCCTTTCGAAGAAGATCCAGCGCTTTTCTGTTCTTTGTCCCACGTAGAATAACAAACGGGAGAGGCACCGCCTTTTCAGCGCTCACCCACCCCTGGTCGATTCGTTCAGACAGATCGTTTAACTTTTATTGACCTAAGCTCCTTAAGCGATCCGCGCAGCTTGAATTCGCTGTTTATGCCCTCTTTATTTCAGCCGGATCAGCTTTTTCAAGCCCGCTTTCTTGATAATCAAACAGGCCTGGTTGTGCAGCGGCAGCCCTTCGCAATACAAAATCTTCTTTCCCCGGTAAAGTTGTTGATGGAAAATGCCGCACGTATAGCTCTCCCCGCCGCGGACAAACCGCCACGCGCTGACTTCCTCTTCCGGCAGCTTTCCGCGGTCCGGCTGCACAACCTCGGCCGGTTCCAGCCGGAAGTCCTCGCCATAAAACAGCTCGTCCTGAAACAACGATCCGTGCATCGTTCCGCGGCTGGCAAAAATTTTATGGTCCTGCAATTCGTTGTAGCGCAGCGAACACGGTCCTTGTTCCACGCTGACCGGCAAGCCTTCATGATGATAATTCAGCTTGACTGTTCCCTGCTTCAGCTGCCAATCCGAATCATTGCCGCTGACCTCCACCTGCGGATCGAGCTGGATCCGGCTGACAACGGTATGCCCGCCCTCACAGAAAATCTCATCACAGACAACCCAGCAGCCCTGCGGAAGCATGATCAACTTCCGGATGTGCGTCATCTGCGGTTGTTCGGTCAGCACGCCGCCTTCCCAATACAAGCCTTCCGGCGTATCGCGGATAAGCGTTGCCAACGGGCGCAGAAACCGTTGATAGGTCCAGCTGGAATCCGGCACGCTGCCTGGCTGATCGTCCAGAATCACCGTGTTGTGCGCGCTCATGCCTTTCAGTTCAACGCGAACCGGATGATCCTCACGATAGGTGAAGCGGCCGGGGTCGATCACAAACGGCAGCCCCTGGTGAATAATCGAATAATGCAGATTATCCGAATGACCATGACCGCTGCCCAGCTCGCCGTTGAGCACCATCATCCATTCCGCACTTCGGCCGAAATCGCTCCGGCGCACGACGATGCCGCAGTCCTGTCCCGCATAGAGCAGGGTCTTCGGCGTTTGCTTCGGCAGGGTCTGCAGCTTCCGCCAGGCCGGCATTCCGCTATTTAAAAGCAGATCGCTGTCGCCATGATCGCTGCCCATCGCGCGCAGCTGCGGATCGTCAAATAGAATAGCGCCTTTGTTCATGACATCCTCGGCGTTGACCCGGTCGGAATCGCCGAAGGTTTCGATCTGATGATCCGGCATCATCATGTGCATCAGCGCCCGGGTCATTGCATGCGCTTTTTCGCGGATTTCATCCGTCAGCGGAATCGGATAAAACTGTGCGTAATCCAATACCCGCAGCACGTTGTTAAGCACCTCGACATGATACATCGTCGATTGTTCCCAAAGCATGCCGTCCATCCCGATCTGAATCTGCATCTGGGTTTCCAGTTCTTCCAGCGCCCAGCGGTAGACTTCATCCTGCAGCGGATCCTTTCCCATCATCGCCGAGCATACAATCATCCCGCAGGTCTGGATGCTGCCCCAGTTGCTTAAAGTGTATTTTTCAATATAATTCGCTTTCAAATACGCCAGCTGGTTCTCTACGCTTGTAAGAATCAGCGTCAGCTCCTCGTCGCTTAGCTTTTCCGACGCTTCCAAAAGCATCGCGCATTCCAGCATGTTGACCACACGGATGCCGGTATCCAGCGTGCGAGTTGACAGACTGGGTTCGATGCGGGGATGCTGCTCAATCCAGTTAAGCAAGAAGTCTTTGGCCTGATCAAGATAACGCGTGTCCTGACTGATCAGCGCCGCTTTGGCCAGCGCCGACCAATAATCCATGCGGTTGAGCATAAACGTCCATTCCTCGTCGTCATTGAACACCTGATTCCAATTCATCGTTTCCATGGTGTGCGGCGTCAGGCACCGCTCCATATCCCACGGATGATCGAACACAAACGTATGCGCGCACAACTCCCGGCCCCGCTGCATCAGCTTTTCCCGCTCCGGACTTTGCCGCAGAAGTTCCGATACCTGCTTTAACTCTTTCTGCGCAACAAGCTGCCGCCATGAATTTCTGATTTCTTCAATCTTCATCAATATCCTCTTTCCTTATTTAACGTTCTGAATTCGGGTTTTCCTTCATTTTTATTATACCAGAATTCACCGGGGAAAAAGAAAAACCGGTTGAATTTGACCGTTCAATTTCAACCGGCTCTGCCTTAACGTTTGCCTGTATCGTATATTTCGCCCGCTGCCTTCGGACCGACTGATTTGCCGGCGAAGATGACCAGCGCGATGATCGTCAGAACATACGGGAACATGCTGAAGAATTCCGTCGGCAGCGTTGCCAAAAACGGGATGTCTTTCGCGTAGAAGCCCAGCGTTTGAGAGAAACCGAAGAACATGCCGGCGCCCAAGACGCCGAATGGATTCCACTTACCAAAGATCAGCGCCGCGATCGCGATAAACCCGAAACCGTGAATCGTCACGACGGTAAACTGAACGTCCTGGGTCAAGACCATGACGCCCCCGGCCAGGCCTGCCAGCGCGCCGGAAACCAGCACGCCGAAATAGCGCATCCGGCGGACGTTGATGCCCATCGACGCCGAAGCCTGCGGGAATTCACCGCAGGAACGCATACGCAGACCGAACGGTGTTTTAAAGACGACATACCAGGTTACAAAGACGAGGATGATCGTCAGATAGAACGTCGGATGCACCTGTTTGAAGAACATCTCGCCCAAAACCGGAATATCCTTCAAGACCGGCACGTCAATGCGCGTGATGCCGCGGATAAACGCCGGTGTACGCTGCTGGTTGAAGAAAATCTGGCACAGATAGACCGTGATTCCGGCTGCCAGCAAGTTCAGCGCCGTCCCGGAAACCGTCTGGTCCGCGTTCAGGTCGATGCTCGCGTAGGCGTGCAACAGGGAGAAGACCATGCCGGCCGCCATGCCTGCGATCAAGCCGATCAGAATGGCCGTCTTACTGTTGGCCCCGGTCGGATCGAGGACCACGACCACGGCCGCAGTGACAAACGCCCCGACCAGCATGATGCCGTCCAGCGCGATGTTGACAACGCCGCTGCGTTCGCTGAACAAGCCGCCCAGCGCCGCGATGATAATCGGAGCCGAGATCATCAGAGTGATCGTAAACATGTTATAGAATAAACTCATGCCTGTTCACTTCCTTTCTCCGCCGTCTCTTTCTTTTTTGACAATCGGTTCATAATGAAGATAATGCCGTTCTGCATTGCCACCAGCATGATGATGGTGGAGGAAATGATCGTCGCGATATCCTTCGGGATCTGCATCGACTGCATCAGCGGCTGCGCCACTTTCAGCAGACCGAACAACAAGCCGGCAAAGAAGATGCCGATCGCGTTGCACCCGCCGACCAGCGCAACGGCGATGCCGTCAAAGCCGTAGTTTTCCGCCGTGTTCAGCACACGTCCGTAGCCGAAGGTGCCCAAGACCATGATCGCTCCCGCCAGCCCGGCCATGACGCCGGAAATCATCATGGCGTAGACGACGTTGCGTTCAACCTTCATGCCCGCATAGCGCGCACCTTCCGCATTGAAGCCGGTCGCCCGCAGGCTGTAGCCGAACGTCGTTTTTTCAATAATGATGTGATAGACAATCACCGCCAGAATGACGACCAGGATGCCCCAGTGCAGACGGGAATTGTTCGTGATCTGTTTAAGAAAATCTGATTTGATCAGCGCGGAAGCCGGCAGATCCACCGTGCGGGTCTGAGTTGAGCCCGGCAGCGCTTTTAAGATGTAGTTGCAGAAGTACAGCGCGGCGTAGTTCATCATGATTGCCGTAACGACTTCCGAAATATTCCGTTTGACTTTCAAAAAACCCGGTAAAAAGGCCCATAACGCTCCGGCCACGCCGCCGGCGATCAAACAGACGATCGCGTGCAGCACCGGCGGCAGCGGTACGAGAATGCCGACGACGGTCGCCGCCAGCGCTCCGACCATGACCTGACCTTCGCCGCCGATGTTGAACAAACCGGTGCGGTAAGCGAAGCCGACTGCCAGACCGGTCAAAATCAGCGGCATCGAGAAGACGATAAACTCGCCGAAGTAGCGCGGGTTGATCGGCCCTGGAGCTAAGATGTCAAAGCCGCAGAAGCTTTTGACAATCGCCGAGATCAGCAGCACCGGCGATTTCCCGCTGGCGATGACGATGATCATGCCGACTAACAGACCCAGCAGAACCGCAATTAACGGAGCCGCTAGTTTTTCTCTTTTTTTCATGCTTCCGCGACCCCCTTCCGGATCGAACCGGACATCATCAGACCCAGTTCATTTTCATCCGTTTCTTCCGCTTTGACCCAGCCGGTCAACTCCCCGTTGAACATCACGGCGATTTGATCGGACAGCGCCATAATTTCATCCAGTTCCAGCGACACTAACAAAATCGCTTTGCCGTTGTCGCGTTCCTGCACGATCCGTTTATGGATGTACTCGATCGCGCCAACATCCAGTCCCCGTGTCGGCTGAACGACGATCAGCAGCTCCGGACTGCGGTCGATCTCCCGGGCGATAATCGCTTTCTGCTGATTGCCGCCGGACATGCTGCGGGTGATCGTTTCCCTGCCCTGACCGCTGCGGACGTCGAACATTTCGATCAGTTCGTCGGTTTTCTTGTCGATCGCGGCCATCTGAAGCAGGCCGTTCTTCGCATACGGCGCTTCGTTATAGCTGTGAATAACCATGTTCTCTTTCAGTTTGAAATCCAGAATCAAACCGTGCTTATGCCGGTCTTCCGGAATGTGACCCATCCCGGCTTCGATCCGGTGCTTAATCGAGCTGTGCGTGATATCCTTGCCGTTGAGCAGTACCTTGCCGCCTTCCGCCTTCGCCAGTCCGGTCAGCGCATACACCAGCTCTGTCTGGCCGTTGCCGTCGATGCCCGCCACGCCGACGATTTCACCGGCGCGCACCTGCAGCGTGAAATCCTTCACGCCTAAAAGTCCCTTGGAGTTTTTAACTTTCAAATGTTCAATTTCCAATACGACCTTGCCGGGCTGCTGGGCCTGCTTCTCCACGCCGAAATCGACTTCGCGGCCGACCATCAGCTTCGCCATCTCCTCTTCCGAGGTTTCCGCGACCTGAATCGTCCCCATACACCGGCCGCGCCGCAGAACGGTGCACACATCGGCGACTTCCTTGATTTCCTTCAATTTATGCGTGATTAAAATAATCGTCTTGCCTTCCTTGGTCAGATTGCGCATGATTTCCATCAGCTCGTGGATTTCCTGCGGTGTCAGAACCGCCGTCGGTTCGTCAAAGATCAGGATGTCCGCATTGCGGTAAAGCATCTTTAAAATCTCGACGCGCTGCTGCATCCCGACGGAAATATTCTGGATCTTGGCATACGGGTCGACGTTCAATCCGTACATTTCACTCAGCTGCTGAATCCGCTGAGCCGCCGATTTGATATCCGTGGTATAGAATTTTGTTTTCGGTTCCAGTCCGAGAATAATATTTTCAGTGACTGTAAAGCATTCTACCAACTTAAAATGCTGATGCACCATTCCGATCCCCAGGCTGTTGGCGACATTCGGGTCTGTGATTTTTACTTCCTGGCCGCGCACTTTAATCGTGCCGCGGGTCGGCTGATACAGACCGAATAAAATCGACATCAGCGTGGATTTTCCGGCCCCGTTTTCTCCCAAGAGAGCGTGAATACTTTTTTCCTCTACTTGAAGAGTCACATCGTCGTTGGCGCGGATGCCTGGAAAGTCCTTGGTGATGTTGAGCATCTCTATCGCATAACTCATTATTTTCCCTCCATTAACTATTCAAAATTATAACATATTTCTTTCCGCTCCCGTTGGGTTTTTTTGCGTTTTTCACAAATAAATGTGACATTTGACACCCAATCGTCCATCAGCGCCGCAGTAATTAAAAAACGCGGGGTTAAAAAGGAAATTCCTGTCCTAAACGACGTTCACTTCTTCCGTTTTGGTTTCTTCCCACGCGTTCTTTTTTATATTTATTTTCTTTTATTTTGGCTGCGTTGAGCTTCTTCGCAGGCAGCGGCGGCTATAGACGATCGCCGCGCAAGCGTAAATTCCATATAGACCCGCAAAACACAGCGCAAAGATCCCGGCGATCTGAAATAAGATATTCTGCATTCCTGCCGGAATTACCCGATTGAGTTCAAAATTGACAACCGGTGCGGCGCTCCCTAACAGAACGACGCTCATTAAAACCGGCAGCCCCAGATTGATCAAGATCTGCCGGTCCAGCCAACGGTTCAGCGCCGTTTGACTTTTGCCCAGCGAACACAGGATATCAAACGAGCGCGTCTGCCGCCGCAGCTTAAGAATCTGCATTAAGGATAGCATTGAGAAATAGAGTACCAGAAAAATCAGTCCGATGTTGATCTGTAAAAATCCCATCCAGCGCTGCGGCTGGGGATCATATATAACTAATCCCTCCGTAAATAATAACGTACCGAAACAAAACGCCGTGAAGGCGAAGATCAGACACGCGCAGAATACCGCGTTCAGAATGATGTCCTTGTTGGCTGAGGCCGTAAACTCCGCCAGGGTAAGCAGCCGGTCTTTTTCCAGCAAAATAGCGGGACAATCCCGGCGCAGCCCGGAAGCAGCGGCGGCCAGATATTGATAAAACGCATAGATACTGAATAACAGGGGCACTGCGATGAACGCGATGGCGATCATGACGATTTCTTCTTTGCCGATAACCATCAAGATCAACAGGAACACATAAACGAACAGGCTGCCCCATAAGCGTCGCCGCCAATCTTTCTGTTTTTCAGGATCCGGCGGCAGAAGACGGCGGTGCTCCATAAACAGCTGACGGATCTGCAGGCGGGATAATTTCCGGTAAACAGGGTAAGCGGATAAGAGCTGAGCTAACAGAAACCAGACCGCCGTCTGAACTGCGCTAGCGCCCAGCTGCGGAAGGACTCCGGCAAAAGACGTCTGTCCCGAAAAAAGAATTGCAGCCGCGCCGCAGCCCAAAAGGATGCCAATGCTGCAGCAAACGATGCCGATGCCGAAGAGTTCCAGAAGAAACAATGAAATCAGGCGACTTTTCGCCATTCCCATTAAAAGGTAAACTGCCAGCTCCTGAGCCCGCTGCGCCACGATGAACCGGTTCAGCACGCCGACCAGAAGCACCAGAATCACCACGATCAACAGCGGCAGCGAAGTTGTCTGAAATCCGGCCTGCCGCTGCCCCAGCGCCGCAACGCAATGAGCCACACACAACAGCGCGGCCAGAATGATCACCGTCATCACATAGACAAAATAATCGCCGGCACTGCGGCAGGCGTTGCGCCACGCTAATTTAAAAATCATTCTCCGTCACCTTTCTTACCGCCCCCATCGCGTCCAGAATGCGGGTGAAAAACGCCTGCTTGCTTAAATTCCCCCGCTCGATCACCTTTCGCAGCTGACCATCGTGCATCAACAGAATACGGTCGCAATAGCTGGCGGATAACACGTCGTGGGTCGCCATCAGAATCGTCGCGCCCTCCGCGCGCAGCATCGTCAACGTTTCCAGCAGCTGTTTCGCCGCCTGACTATCCAGCGCCCCGGTCGGCTCGTCGGCCAGAATCAACGCAGGCTGCGTCGCGATCGCGCGGGCGCAGGCACAGCGCTGCCGCTGACCCCCGGAAACCTCGCAGGGAAAATGCCGCAGAATTTCAGAGATCCCCAGCTTGGCAGCCCAGTGTTCCACAATCCCTTTAATTTCTGCTTTCGGCGTTTGTTTGATCGTGAGCGCCAGCATCATATTTTCCCGGATTGTCAGCGTTTCCAGCAAATTGTATTCCTGAAAAATAAATCCGAGATGATCCCGGCGGAAAGCCGCCAGATCTGCTTCTGATAATTCCGCCAGATCCTGGCCATCCAGCTCAATCGTTCCGCCGCTGGGCTTATCCATCGTTGCGATCAGATTCAATAACGTCGACTTCCCGCAGCCGGAAGCCCCCATTATTCCGACGAAGCTGCCTTTGTCCACCGTAAAGCTGACATCCCGCACCGCCTGCGTCAGCACGCCGTCGTTCTCATAAACCTTGGCGACATGTGCCAGCCGCAAGACCGGACAAGATAAGCTGGACTTGTCAGCCGGCGCCTGTTCGTCCCGGCCCAGCCACCCGGCGATCACCTCCAGCAGCACCTGATCTGTTTTTTCCATTAAATCTTCAGCACGGATCCGCTCACCTGAAAACAATTCGCTCAGTGTGATCCCCAACGCCTCGCTTAACGGCGTCAGCAACGCATAATCCGGCAGCGATTTCCCCGTTTCCCTTAGTTAAAGATATTGTTGGGTATCTCAAGATGTGTCATTCGATTTTGCCGATAAAGCGGTAGAAGATTTCCACTTCCTGTTCCCGGCTTCCGTCCTCACTTTTGACCGCTTCATGGACAAGGATTTTTTCAATCAGCGTATTCAGAAGTTCAGCCGTCAATTCTGTGGGATTGACATACTGTTTCATCAGACCTATCCACTTTTCAGCGTCAACCGCTGTCTGGGCGGCGGTCTCCATCGCTTCGTGAAGCCGTTCAATTTTTACGTCCAATTCTCGCTGTTCGCCCTGATACTTTTCGGACAGCATATTGAAATTGTATTCTGTAATGCGTCCGGCAGACCAGTCCTCATACATTTTTGCAAACAGGGTGTCTACTTCTGCTTTGCGCTTTTCCGCCTTTTTCAGTTCGGCTGTCTGCCGCTTCCTTGCAGTATTGCGTTCCTTGTCGCTGGCGTTAAGTAGCCGTTTCAGAAGTTTGTCCCCATCCTGCTGTGCCAGCACAGACCAGTATTGCAGACGGGAAAGGACATAGGCGTAAAGCACATCATAGCGGATATAGTGCATGGAACACTGGTGCAATCCTTGCCCGTACTTGCTACAATGGTAGTGGGCATAGGGATTTTTGTTCTGGCTGTTCATACCATAGGCCAGCGACCAGCCGCAGTCCGCACATTTTACCAGCCCGGAAAATATCTGTGTTGTGCCGTTCTTCTGCCGTCTGCGCCTGTTGCAAATCTGCTCCTGTACTTGACGGAACACATCTTCGGAAATAATCGCTTCGTGGGTGTTCTCCACACGATACCATTCCTCTTTTGGCTTGCGTACTTTCTTCTTGTTTTTGAATGAAATGTTGGTCTGCTTATTGTGGACGCTGTGTCCGATATAGGTTTCCTCTTTCAGAATACTTTTCACCTGCGCTATCGTCCACGCATAGGCTTTTTCCTCCGGCGCTCCGGCATAGATATTTGCGAAAGTGCCGTATCTCTGGAAATTCAGCCAGCCGGGAGTAGGTACTTTTTCTTCGACCAAAATCCGTGTAATGCTGGCGGCTCCCCGGCCATGAACGGCAAGGTCAAAAATCTTTTCGATAATCCACCTTGTTTCCGGGTCAATCAGAAGATGGCCTTTCTTATCTGGGTCTTTGACATAGCCAAGCGGAGCATAGGCTCCATAGTGTGCGCCATTTGCGAACCGTGTCCGCATGGCCGCCTTTACCTTTTTGCTGGTCTGGCGGGCGTGCATTTCATTCAGAATGTTGAGGAATGGGGCAAGCTCATTCTCTCCGTTGATGGTGTCCACATTGTCATTGACAGCGATATAGCGGACGCCTTTGCTGGGAAAGTAGATTTCCGTGTACTGGCCGGTCAGAATGTAGTTTCTGCCTAAGCGGGATAAATCCTTCGTAACAACGCAGTTGATTTTCCCGTCCTCAATGTCATCAATCATTCTCTGAAAATCCGGCCTGTCAAAGTTCGTTCCAGACCATCCATCGTCGATATATTCATCTATGACATTCAGGCCATGCTCGGCGGCATATTGCCGGAGCATCATGCGTTGTGTCTGAATACTCCCGCTTTCTCCTTGCAGTTCATCGTCCCGGCTCAATCTCATATAAAGCGCCGTGTTGTAAATCGTAGTATTGTAAGGTTGTTTCACCGTAAAAATCCTCCTTCTAAAGAAACAACCCACGCTTACAATACTTTTGCTCTATGGCAATTATATCATAAGCGTGGGCGTGTTATCAATGATGGGCTATCAGGTTGAAGCGGCTTTTTCTGCGGTATGCCGCACCACATCTACAATCAGATCACCGAGGGGCTTCCCGCCTGCGGCGAAGTGTTCGGAGATTTTTATACGGTTGTTCCCACATACAAAATACTGCGTGCCGTTCTCTGCTTGTATAACCTGCCCTGTTCGGGGTGTAAAAATATCGCTTTCACTTTTTGCCATCCAGTGTCCTCCATATTCAGTTTTCAAGGTACAATGCCGCACAGAGGCGGCGAAAATTTCTGCTTATATCTATCACCTTTCCTTTACCGTGTGCCGCTGCTGACGTTTCAGTTCCGCCAGTATATCCGGCGGGATACGGTCAACCAGCCGCTGTAAATTGTCCAGTTCGCTTTTCAGCTTTGCCCGTTCCATCGTATCTTTCATCTTTCCTTTTTCGCTGGCCTTTGCCCTTGCTTCCAACTTCTCATTCTCCGCCAGCAGGTCATTGATTGTGACCTTGTACTTTTTCAACTGCCCGGAGAAATTCTCCATCTGCGGGAACCACTTTTTCAGCATGGAGAGGGCTTCCTCTTTTTTCTTTCCGGCGTTCAGCGGGTTAATGCCGTCCAGTGTGGCTTCAATGGCTCTTGCCTGCCGGGAGAGGGAAACCGCCTGTTTGAAAAGCCGGGTGGGGATATGCTTCCGGCCTGTCCTGCTGGCGCTCTCCCCACGCTCCAAGTCAGGATATTTCTCCACCATATAGGCGTGAAAATCGTCCTGCCACTTCGTCAGGTTTGCCCGGTTGCCGATAATCTCCTTTGCACACAGGCGGTTGTCCTTTGTCAGCGGAACAAAGGTCAAATGCAGGTGGGGCGTTTTCTCGTCCATGTGTACCACCGCCGACACGATATTTTCCCGTCCTACCCGGCCAATGAGGAAGTCCGCCGCCCTCTGGAAAAACGCCTGTATCTCCTTTGGGGATTTCCCCTTGAAAAACTCCGGGCTGGCAGTTACCAGCGTATCGACAAACCGTGTGCTGTCCTTGCGGGTTCGGCACCCGGCCTGTTCAATGCGGTTTTGAATGAAATGATAGTACCTGCCCTCTGGCTTGACGATATGAAAGTTGTACTTGCTCCGGCTTGTGTCAATGTCGGGGTTGCTGGCGTATTGTTCTTTCTGTCTTTCGTGATGGGCTTCCAGCGGCCTTGCCGGGTTGCCCTTGTGCTTCTCAAACCGCAAAATTGCGTGTTGTGCCATTCTGCTCCTTTCCCCATTCCTTTCCTATCCGGGGTTTTCCACAGGGAAAATCCCGCAGAAATTAGCTCGGATAGGATTGGAATGGATAGAATATAAATAAATCTTTTTAATCTTTGTATTTCTATATACCGTCCGGTTTTCGTACTTCCGGGGAGTGATTTCCTCACTTCATAAGTACGGTTTTCAGCCCTCCGGCGTACCAGAACCGGATTTCTTGAAGTCGGTGTTTGGAACCGCTTCATAGGATTTTGGGAAAATGCGGTTGGGTTTTCCACAGCCCTGCTTCTGGATCTCCACCAGCCCGGCGTATTGCAGTTCCCGCAGGGTGTTTACCGCTTTCTGCCGCCCACAGTGGAGCAGGTCAACCACCTCGCAGATGGGATAGTACAGATAAATCCGTCCGCAATCATCCGCCCACCCATTCTTGCGGGATAACTCTGTCCGGCGCAGGATAAAGGCGTACAGAACCTTTGCCTCGTTGGACAAGGGCTTGAATGTGGGGGCTTCAAAGAGGAAATTCGGGAGCCGGGTGAAGCTGAACGCCTTTTCCGGCTGATGGATATAGATGGTATTTGTCATAGTGCGTTTTGTGGACGGTTAGAAGCCCGTTTTCCGGGGCGGGCGATACTTTATACCACCAGCCCCGGTTTGGGGCTTGCGAAGCCTGATAAATCAAGGCTTTTTTCGCTCCTAACTGTCCACAGCAGACCTCCTTTTCCGTTCACTTTCTGTTTTCTGCCGCCTGTGAACTCTGGCGGCACAGCCGGGGCAGTATTTTGCCCGGTTGGATTTGGGGACGAACACACCGCCGCAGACCTCACAGCGTTTCAAGTCCTTATCCCGGAAAATCTCCGCTTCCAGCGTCCCGTCCAGCGGCAAGACCGCCCAGCGGAACCACTTACAGCAGACCGAGAAAGAAATCGTCTGCGGACAGGTGCAGGTGTCCCCATCGTCAAGGACAATGCAGTTGCCGTCCTCACAGCAACAGCACTCCCGGCGTATCAGGCTGGCCGCCTGTTTTCTCTGCGCCGGGGTCATGCGGTAAAGGGAACCGTCCGGCCTGCGTTCCAGCGGCGGCAAGTCTTTATAGGGGTTATCTCTCATGCGTTCCCTCCATTTTGCTTTCCGTTGCCGTTCTCCCCGAAAAGGTTTCCTGCCCCATTCCTGCGGCGTGTTCCGGCGTTGGCACGCTCCTCGCAACTTCGGGACATTTTGTCCCGAAGTCCGACTCCTTGCGGTGCTTCCCCAGCCGGGGTATTCCTTTTCGGACGGTCATTCTGTTTTCAAGGTGCCGTCCATCGATGAACTACCCTAAGTCTACACGAAAAAAATGCAATTCCCGGAATATTGCGAGAATTGCATTTTGATGAAGTTTACACTTTGGAAATTGCATTTTTGCAATCATTCTGTATAATGGAAGTATGCGGAGGAGGTGCGTATCTATGGCTTTACCCGGAACGCCCGGACAGCGGATTTCCGATTTATGCAACGGGAACCACATCACACAAAAGGAACTTGCGGAGAAGATAGGCGTTTCCGCTTCCCAGTTGAGCCGCATTGTCAGCGGCGAAACAAGAACGGTCAGCAGTGATATTCTCATAGGTGTGGCAAAGGAATTTAAGGTATCGACAGACTACATACTGGGCTTGTCTACCGTGAGCGTTCGTAAAAGCTACGATATTTCTGAATTAGGCTTGTCCGAGGGAGCCGTGAGGGGGCTTGTGACGGGTGCTGTTGATGTGCAAATCCTCAACCGCCTGTTGGAACACAGGAATTTTCCTAAGCTGATAGATTTGATACGGATTTATTTTCAGGATACGGCGGCAAAGGGCATAACAGCAAGAAACCAGCTTATCGAGATGGCAACGGCTTCCCTGTCCGACCTGATGAAAGAACACCCGGAACACCGGGCAGAAGCGAAGCAGGATTTACAGCTTTTGAACGCCCAAAAGATAGGGGAACATGAAGCGGAGATTGAAAAAATCAAAAATGTGTTCCTGGCTATCCTGCGGGACATTAAGAAAGACATTGACAACGGGGAACAGCCGGGAGAAGCTGTGACCGCCGCTATGTTCCAAGCCATGCGGGACGCACTGGCGGAACAGAAACAAAAACCACTTTCCATTGACGATGTAACGGCGATGATAGCTGGACAGATCGGACAGCTTACACCGATGGATAAAGAAACTGTTGAAATGTTCCAGCAGTTTGCGAAGAAGATGATTGAGCAGGCAGGAACAAAGTGATAAATTTGAATTGTGAGGGAAAATACAGATGAATCAAGGAAGAATTATTGTGATTACAGGCTCACCGGGGACAGGAAAAACAACAACTGCGTCAATTGTCGCAAAGGAATCAGATATGGATAAATCAGTGCATATGCACACCGATGACTTTTTTCATTACTTAAGCAAAGGCGCAATACCACCACATTTGCCAGAATCCAACGAGCAAAATCTGGTTGTCATTGAAGCCTTTTTAGAAGCTGCAAAGCGATATGCTCGTGGCGGATATGATGTAATTGTAGATGGGATTGTCGGGCCATGGTTTTTGGAGCCATGGAAAGCTCTTGCCCAAGAAGATTACGAGGTACACTATATTGTATTAAGAGCGAGTAAAAAAGAAACTATGAAGCGAGCTGTGGAACGCTCAAAATTAGATAGAAAAACAAATATTGAATTAGTGGAAACAATGTGGGAGCAATTTTCCGGTTTGGGAGTATATGAATCAAATGTCATAGACACAACTACATTCACAATTAAAGATACGGTTTCCGCAATAAAAGAAAGAGTTGCATGTGGGACGTCTTTACTATCTTAGACATTCCCATTTGTCAGGAAGATAGCAAAGCCAGCCGAGCCAGTCAACGGTCAAGATGAACGGCGCATTTCATGCGCCGCCGTTGACAGTCCCGCCCGTCTTTGCTAAAGGGTAATCAAGGCGGGAAAGCCCTAAAATGGCTTCACACCTATTTCAATAATTGGAGGAGATAAAAATGAGATCAGAAAAGGAAGTTTATGATATTGTTTTGAATTTTGCAAAAACAGACAAACGCATTCGCATGGTTACTTTGGAAGGATCTAGAACAAATACAAATATTCCGCCTGATGATTTTCAGGATTTTGATATTACTTTTTTTGTTACGGATATGGACAGCTTCACAAGTGATGATAAATGGCTAGATATATTTGGTGAAAGGTTGATTCTGCAAAAGCCGGAAGATATGGAATTATTTCCAGCTGTAGAAAAGGGATTTTCATATTTAATGCTGTTTACTGATGATGTTAAGATAGATTTAACTTTGCTGCCGCTGGAACTGATAGACGAGTATTTTACATGGGATAAACTGGTAAAGTTACTGTTGGATAAAGACAACCGTATCGTAAAGCCGCCAATACCAACGGATATAGACTACCACTTGCAGAAGCCTACTCAAAGAATGTTTGACGATTGCTGTAATGAATTTTGGAATACTACAACATATGTAGTAAAGGGCTTATGCCGCAAAGAAATTCTTTTTGCTATTGACCATATGAATGATATAGTACGAAAAGAATTGCTTCGCATGATTTCCTGGCTGATTGGTATCAAACAGGGATTTCATTTCAGTTTGGGAAAAAACTATAAATTTATGAAGCAATATGTCCCAGAGGAATTGTGGGAACGACTTATGTCCACTTATAATATGGATTCCTATCCCCATATGTGGGAATCCTTTGAACAATGTATGGCATTGTTCCGGGAGGTTTCGTCAGAAGTGGCATGCCAGTTGGATTACCAGTATCCACTATATGATGAAAAAATCAGTAATTATGTGATTCGGCAAAAGAAAAAATATGGCATTGAAGATGATAACAAATAAAATTTTTTCAATCGAAAAAATTTATTTTGATTATTCAATTTTGAAAAACTGAATACCTCAAAATCAGAAAGAGAGCGGCCAAGCACTTTGAGGGATTGGCCGCCTTGTCCACCCATCCAGCGGGACAGCGGGCGGAGGTCAAGGCCGGGTGTAAACCCGTTCATTTCAGCCTTGACGGTTGCCCGTTGTCCTGCTACTTTTCCGGGAGTGTGGCCACAACTTCGGGACACTTTGTCCACAAGTTGGAGCGTAGGACGAGGAACTGGGGCTTTCATATACGCCCTGTCTGCTGATGAGTCCAGACCTGCGCTTGCGGCTCCACGCCACGCAAGCACAGCCCTGTTTTCCTGCCGCTTCAAATGCCCTTGCCCTCCCCGGCGGCAACGGCATTTTCACGGCAACGCCGGCAGAGCGTATAACACACTACACTTTGCTTCGCAAAGTCGTGTGCCAAATGGGGGCGTTGCCCCCTTTGGAAACCCCCACAAGAAAAGGCGGTACGCTACCCCTCCACGGGGCGCATACCGCCTTTTCTTGTTATCCAGCCCTCCGGCTGTATCGGTTGAGCAAAAGTCCGCGTGGGATTGATGTGGTATCTTTAACTTTGGGAAACTCCGGTTTCCCATTTCGACACCGCTTTATCGGTAATCCCCAAGATCTCGGCCAGCTGACTCTGTGTCCAGCCTTTCTCTTTCCGGCAGAGGGCGATGAAACCGCCGATTTTCATCTGATCCATAAATCTGACCTCGCTTTCCTCGTTTTCATTGTACCGCGAAGCGTCAAAAGGAACACCTACCCGCGGTAGAGTTGACCGGTCTTCGCCTGTTTTCAGCCTTCGCCGCGTCGATTAGGGATAAAAACAATGGGATTTCTGACAAAAACCGTCTTCTGATCCGAGATTTGCAGCCTCTGCGCAAGAAAACCGCTTTTGTCAAAAAGAAAGGAGAGCCTGCGCCCTCCTCTCACAAATTGAAAATCAGCTTATTTCTGAACTGCTTCGTCAACGACGATTTCGCCAGACTTGATCTTCGCTAATGCGTCTTCCATCGCCTTAACGATTTCATCAGACAGGTTCGGGTTTTCCTTCGGGAAGCCGATGCCGTCATTGCTTGCGTCAAAGACCATCGTTCCGCCCTGGAATGTGCCGTTCTTGACCTGTTCTGCGAAATAGTAAGCCGCTGTATCCACCCGCTTCAGCGCAGAAGTCAGAACTGCGGATGTGCCGTCAGACATCAGACCTGCGTCATACTGGTCGGAGTCAACGCCGATCGCCCAAACGTCTTCGCCAGCTTCACGACGGTCCTTCGCTTCTTTAATCAGACCGTTGCCCGTTGCGCCCGCCGCATGGAAAATAACATACGCGCCGTCATTGTACTGCTTCTGAGCCAAGGTTGAGCCTTTGCCCGGATCGTCAAAGGCATTGGCATAGTCCGTCAGCACTTCGATCGCCGGATCGACGCTGGCAACACCCTGCTTGTAGCCTGCTTCAAAACGTTCGATGATCGGGTTTTCAACGCCGCCGATAAATCCGACTTTCGTTTTGCCCGCTTCTTTTGCCTTCATGGCTGCGGCAACGCCGACCAAATAAGAAGGCTGCTGCTCTTTAAAGACTGCAGAAGCAACGTTTGGTTTGTCAACTTCCGTATCGATGATAACGAACTTCTGATCCGGATACAGATCGGCAACTTCTTTCATCGCATCTTCAAACAGGAAGCCCGGAGCTTCAATCAGATCTTTCTTCTGATCCGCGAAGGTGCTCAGGTTCGGGATGTAATCCGCATCGGCCGAGGACTGCAGGTAGCCGTAGCAATCTTCGCTCATCTTGTTGTCTTCCGCGAATTTAACTACGCCTTCCCAAGTGCCCTGGTTGAAGGACTTGTCGTCGATACCGCCTAAGTCGGTAACTAATCCGATGGTAATCGTGCAGCCAGTGTTTTCACCGTCTGTGTTTGCGTCAGCGCTTGGTGTCGGTGTGGCAGTTCCTCCGCCATTGTTGGAACAGCCGGCAACCATCAGCAGCGCTAAAGCAAAGGTCAGCAATTTTTTCATTTTTCTTTCCCTCCATTGCTTTGTGCAAGCTATGCTTACAATATAATATTAGACTTTCAAAATGCCATTTGTCAACTTAACCCGGCGTTTTCTTCGGACAATTCCGACAAATGAAGAAAAAAACCAGATTTGATTCTGAAAATGATCAATTCTGGTTTCACATGTGATTTTTTAGTTTTCTTCCTCGTCGTCCTGGACGTCCGTTTTTTTAATGTAAACGTCTCTTGGCTTCGAGCCCTGAACCGGACCGATAATGCCGCGTTCTTCCAAGACGTCGATCAGCCGGGCCGCCCGGTTATATCCGATTCCGAACCTTCGCTGCAAGAGCGACGTCGACGCTTTCTGCGTTTCGATGACGTAGTCCTTCACTTCCTCGTACAGCGGATCGTCCTGAGCGGAGACCACGGCTGTGCTCTCATTGTTATCAACGCCTTCCAGACGGATAAACGCATCCTCGTAGCGCGGCTTCATCTGCGCGGAAACGAAGTCGGTGATCCGCTTGACCTCCTCGTCGGTAACATAGACGCCCTGCAAGCGCACCGGACTCGGTTCGCCGATCGGGAAATAAAGCATATCGCCGTTGCCCAGCAGACGTTCCGCCCCGACATGATCGAGAATCGTCCGGGAATCGATGCCGCTGGAAACGGAGAAGGCGATCCGGCTTGGAATGTTGGCCTTGATGATGCCGGTGATGACATCCGTCGACGGCCGCTGCGTCGCAACGATCAGATGAATGCCGGCCGCGCGCGCCAGCTGCGTGATCCGCTGGATGCTCATTTCCACTTCCTTGCCGGCCACCGCCATCAAGTCCGCCAATTCGTCGATGATCACGACGATGAACGGCATCGGCTGCAGGTTCGGCTGTGGTTCTTTAGCGATTTTCTCGTTGTAGCCGGCGATGTTGCGCACGCCGACCTGAGCGAAAACCTCGTAGCGGTTTTCCATCATCATGACGATGACCTTCAACGCCCGGGCCGCCTCGGCGCCGTCGGAAATCACCGGACCGATCAGATGCGGGATCTCGCGGTAAGGCGTGAATTCCACCTTCTTCGGATCGACTAAAAGCAGCTTTACCTCATCCGGCGAAGTCCGCATCAACAGCGAGGTGATGATCGTATTCATACAAACCGACTTGCCGCTGCCGGTCGCGCCGGCGATCAACAGATGCGGCATTTTATCCAGCTGGCAGAAAATGCCTTTCCCCATTAAATCCTTGCCCAGCGCCAGAAGCAGCTTCTTGTCTTTTTTATCATCCGGCAGCTGACGCATCAGCTCCAGCATTTTGACCGGTGTCGTTTCGACGTTCGGAATTTCGATGCCGACGGCGTTGCGGCCGGGAATCGGTGCTTCAATCCGGATATCGCGGGCTGCCAGCTCCATTTTCAAATTGTCGGAAATCGCGTTGATCTTCGATACCTTGACATTGGAATCCGGGCGGATTTCAAATTTAGTGACCGCCGGACCGATATGCGTCGCGACCAGCTGCGCGTTGATGCCGAAATTGCCCAGCACCTCAATCAGCTTCTTGCCTTTGATCGACGCGGCGTTCTGGTTCAGCACCGAGCGTGACTTGGCCTGGATTTCATCGAGCATCGTCAAGGCCGGCAGCTTGTAGTCGACCGCTCCCGCACCGCTGCCCACGGACACCACCTTCGGCAGTTCCTCGACAGCCGGTTTCTCTTTTTCCTCTTTTTTCTTTTCTTTCTTCACGACCGGTGACGGCAGTTCTTCTTCCGCTGCCGGTTCGTCGTCCGGAGTTAAGAAAATCGATTTCTTCTTCTTTTTGCCCAGCTCCACTGTGCCGATCACCTTCCGCTCTTCCGCGGCCACTTCCAGCGAATCGCTTTCCGTTTCGCGTTTTGAACGTTTCGGCTTCGGCTTTTTCTCACGATGCAAAGCTCCGGTGAGCGACTGCCACAGCGACACATAGACCTCGGTCTTGATCATCAGCAGCGCCGCCAGCGCCAGCAGCGCGAAAATCACCAGCACCGTGCCGGTGCGGGCAAACAACAGCGAGCTGAGCGAATACAACAATGCACCCAGCACGCCGCCCTGGGCTGCGACGGTCGAAGGCGAGCTGAAATGCTCACCGGTATGGGAAAGATACTCGCTGAAAACCTTAAAACCGGTCAGCTGCGGATCCTGAGGGATGGCCGACCACAAAATCATCGCGATTAACACCGCGCCGATCGCGATCAGCGTCTTTACGGAGAAAACGGGAAACTTCTGTCCAAATAAGACAGCCAGCCCCCCGAGTAAACACAGCCCGTAGACGACTCCGTAATACGTTCCGAACAAATACCGCGTGATCGTGGTCAGAAACTGACCGACGATGCCTAACTGCAGCGCCGCGATCAGCGTCACGGTGATCGCCGCCAACGCGATCACATAACGCAGGATTTCCGAATCCACGGTATTCTTATTGCTTTTTTTCTTCTTCTGCTTCGTTTTCGCCACGGATCATCATCTCCTATTCCGTGACATTGATTTCGACAATCGCCGGTAAAATCATCGGACGCTTGCCGGTTTCCTTCAAGACATATTTCACGATCCGGTCTTTGGCTTCCATCCGCACCGCCATATTCTCATAGCGTTTTTCCTTGACGGCGTCCTCGACCGTGCGTTCGATGATATTGCCGATCTCCTTGACGATGTGATCGGCGTCCTTCAGATAGATCACACCGCGGCTCTGCACATCCGGTCCGCCGATGACCTCTTTCGTTTTGTGATTGACGACGATGCCGACGATGATCGCGCCGTCCGTCGATAAAATCTCCCGGTCGCGCAGCACCATGCCGCTGACGTCGAGATTCTCGTTGCCGTCGATCAAAACATCTTCCAGCGTCAGCTGATCCGCCGTCGACTTGAGTACGCCGTCGACAAACTTGGCGATCTGCCCGTTGTCCAGCACGAGAATCTTATCCGCGTGATAGCCCATGTTCAGCGCGATGTTGGCGTTGGACACCAGCTGCCGGTATTCGCCCTTGATCGGCATGTAATAGGTCGGCTTAAACAGGTAAAGCATCATTTTCAGATCTTCGATCGACGCGTGCATGGAATACACCTTGCGCCGGTCCAGCGTCACGACGCGGACATTTTCCTTATACAGCTCATTTTCCATATTCGTCGCTTCACGTTCTGTTCCCGGCACCACCGGCGAGGCGATGACGACGGTATCCTGGCCGTTCAGCCGCAGCATCGCGTCTTCGCCCAGCGCAACCTTGTGCATTCGCCGGAACACATGATCGCCTGATCCGGACACGATCACCACGACGTCTTTCAATTCGTTGGTAAACTTGGATTTCGGGATTTCCAGACCGATCGGCATGCGGTAATAGCCCATCTTTTCGACAGCCTTTAAAATCGCGCGCAGATCGTCGTCATAGAAAATAACCTTGCGGTTGTATTTGTTCGCCAGTTCGATAATCTCGATGATCCGGTATAAATTCTGATGATAGGTCGTAATGATAATCCGGCCTTCCGCATCTTCAAACGCTGGTTCGACAAACTCCGTGATCCGGTGATGCGGCGCCGAATGGCCTTCGCGGTCCGCGCCCACCGACTCGGTCATCAACGCCAGCACGCCGCGCTTGCCAATCTCCGCCAAAGCGGTGATATCGCAGGAAAAGGCGTCGTTATGAATATCGTAGTCGACGATGTATTCGCTCGTGTAGACGATCGCACCCTGCGGCGTTTCGATCGACAGGCCGAAGCCGTCGGCGATCGACTGGGTCATGCCGAACGTGCGGATCGGAATGCCGGCGATCTTAAAGCTGGAATTGCGCTTGACGCGGTGTACGCGGATCTCGCGCAGTCCTTCCTTTTTCAGCATTTCTTCGATCAGCATCGCGGTTAACGGCGTCGAATAGACCGGCGCTTTGACATGCCGGAGCAGATTCGGCAGCGCCGCCATGACGTCGTCATGACCATGCGAAATGAAAATCGCCTGAATCCGGTGTTGGTTCTCAATTAAATATTTAAAGTCCGGAATGATCCGTTCGATCCCTAACTGATCGGTGGATTCCGGATATTTTAAGCCCGCTTCAATGACAAAAATGGATTCGCCGACTTCAACCACATACATGTTTTTGCCGTCTTCATCCAGCCCGCCTAAAGCGAACAGACGTACTTGATCCATGAAAATTCCTCCTATGATGTTTTCTTTATTATACCCTGTCCAACGTTCCCTGACAACCGCGCACAGCACAGGAAAAACGCTTTCAATCGTTGAAAAGCGCTTGTCCAGGCGGTTTTGGTCAATCATGATACGGCCCAACAGGGATAGCTTCGTGGGTAAACTATATCATACCCCGGTCTGGATTTCAATCTTTTTCCATGAACGATCAGGTCCCGTTTCCCCCTGCGACGGCCGGCTCCAGAAAAAAGCAGACAAAAAACCGCGGCGGATTTTCTTCAGGAAAATGCGGCTGCGGTTCTGGAATGGGACGTTAAGCGATTTCCGGTTCAGGCTGCTCAACCTTTTCGCCGTTGAGCGACCAGGAATGAATTTCGGTGATCCGGACCTGAACGAGATCGCCCGGCTCGGCATGCTCAGCAGTGAAGTTGACCAGCTTGTTCGTCTCGCTGTAGCCGCTGTAAACCTGATCATTTTTCTTGGATGGTCCGTCGACCAGCACAGTCACGATCCGGCCCAGATACGGCTCGTTATTGCGATGGGCATAAAACGCGATCTTTTCATTGAGCTGCTGCAGACGGCGGCTTTTAACCTCGGCCGGCACGTTGTCCTGCATCCGCGCGGCCGGCGTGCCCTCGCGGGGAGAGTAGATGAACGTGAAGGCGCCGTCGTACTGGCATTCGTCGACCAGGCTCAGCGTCATCTCAAATTGTTCCTCCGTTTCGTTCGGGAAGCCGACGATGATGTCGGTGGTGAACGAGCAGCCCGGAATCCGGTCTTTAATCTTATGGAACAGCGTTAAATACTCTTCGCGGGTATAACGCCGGCCCATGATCTTAAGCATTTCGCTGCTTCCGGACTGCACCGGCAGATGAATCGCGGGCATGATGTTGTCATAGCTGGCGATCACGTCGATCATCTCATCCGTAAAATCCCATGGATGGCTGGTCGTAAAGCGCACCCGCTCGACGCCGATTTCCGCGGTATCGCGAAGCAGCTGGGCAAAACCGTAGCCGCTGGCGCGGTCCTTGCCGTAGGCGTTGACGTTCTGGCCCAACAGGGTGATCTCCTTATAGCCCTGCGCTTTGAGTTCGCGCACCTCCGCCAGCACGTCTTCGGGATCACGCGAACGTTCTTTGCCGCGGGTATACGGCACGATGCAGTAGGTACAGAACTTGTCGCAGCCGTACATAATGTTGACCCACGCCTTATGCTTGCCAAAGCGGCGGACCGGCAGGTTTTCAATGACTTCGCCTTCCTTGGAGAAGATTTCGACCGTCCGCTCATGGCTCAGCATGGCCTGCGTCAACAGCTGCGGCAGACGATGCAGATTATGCGTACCGAAGATCAGATCGACCTGATGATATTTCTTCAGAATCAGATCGACGATGTCTTCTTCCTGCGCCATGCAGCCGCAGACCGCGAAAATCAGATCGGGATTTTCCCGCTTCATCCGCTTCAGCGCCCCCAGCTGGCCGATGACTTTATCTTCAGCGTTTTTGCGCACCGCGCACGTGTTCAAAAGAATCAGATCGGCGTCCGTTTCCTCCAGTGCCGCCGTAAAGCCCATCGCTTCAAGAATACCGGCGATCGTTTCCGAATCGCGTTCATTCGCCTGACAACCATAGGTATGGATATAATAACGCCGGCCGACACCCAGACTGCGCGCCTGCGGATCCAGGGCAAACAGTGAACGTTCGATCGCCGCCTCCTGCGGTGTCCGTATTTGCGCCGCCTTCAGCGACGGCAGCTTCCAGTCTTTTTTCATAGGCCTCTCCTTGTCTTTTTCATAACGCGTTTCATTATATCAAAAAGAAGGCTTTTTGTCGCCTTCTTTCTGTTGCTCTGCTTATTTCAGGATGGAATTACTGCGAAATGGCAGAAACTGGGCAGGTCGAAACGCAGGCACCGCAATCGATGCATGTTCCTTCGTCAACACCCGCTTTTCCATCGTCCTGTAATGCAATGGCTCCTACCGGGCAAACTCCTGCGCATGCGCCACAGCCGATGCATGTATCTTTATCTACTTTTGCTGGCATTGTTTCATCCTCCTTTATGTTACCTATTATATCATGGTTGCTTTTTTTCAACAATAAGTTTTATCGCCGTTCTGGGCTGGCCGTCGATCACGATATCCATAAATGCCGGAACGCAGAACAGCTCCAGACCGATCGGCGCCACGAAGCCGCGCGCGATTGCGACCGCCTTGATCGCCTGGTTTATCGCGCCGGCGCCGATCGTATCGACTTCGACCCGATCGTTCTCTTTTAATAAGTTGGCTAGCGCGCCCGCGACCGAATTCGGATTGGATTTCGTTGATACTTTTAATATTTCCATAAAATACCCCTTTCTTCTAACAGGATATGTGAGAAAAAAGGGGTTTATGTTAAGGTCTGATCTGAATCCGTTCGATACGCGTAGCGCGGCCGGTGATTTCGTCGATTTCCGCCCACACGCCGCATAACATCGCCGGTCCTTCCGCAACCGTATACCGGGTTTTGATCTGGTACAGCGTGCGTTCGATGACTTCCCGCTTATCGCGGCCGAGGATGCTGTCGAAAGCACCGCACATGCCGGCGTCGCTGATGTACGCACAGCCCCGCATCAGCTGCTCATCGGCGGTCTGAACGTGGGTGTGCGTGCCGACGATCATGACGCACCGATCGGCGAACACCTGCGCAAACGTTTCCTTTTCGCCGGTGGTTTCACCATGGAAATCCACAAACCACAGATCAGCCAAGGTCCGGTTCAGGATCTCGCTCATGCACTCAAACGGGCTGCGCACGACGTTGTCCATGAACACCTCGCCGCACAGATTGACCATGCCGATCCGCTTTCCGTTGACCCTGGCGATGCGCACGCCCTCGCCCAGCTCAACCGGAGCCAGGTTGACCGGCCGGATCAGACGGTCGGCTTCCTGAATAAACATTTTCAATTCACTTTTGGAAAACGTATGGTTGCCCATCGTAATGTAGTCAGCTCCGCAGCCCAGCAGCTGATAATAAATCTTTTTGGTGATGCCTTTGCCATGGGCGGCATTCTCGCCGTTGACGATCGTCAGGTCCGGACAGATCTTTTCTTTTAAAGCAGGCAGGTGCTGCTGGAGCATCTGCCTGCCTGGGGAACCGACGATATCGCCGATAAATAAAATTCGCATTATTTCGCTAATTCGCTGGCGCGGGTTTCTCGAATGACGGTGACCTTGATCTGTCCAGGATAGGTCAGCTCGGCTTCGATCTTATCTTTAATATCGCGCGCTACGCGATGGCACGCCACGTCGTCGATCTTATCCGGAACGACCATGACGCGGATTTCGCGTCCGGCCTGAATCGCATACGTCTTGTCGACGCCTTCAAATCCGTTGGCGATCGCTTCCAGCTGTTCAAGCCGGTTGATATAGTTTTCAAAGCTTTCAAACCGGGCGCCCGGACGAGCTGCGCTCAACGCGTCCGCCGCGGCGACGAGATTGGAGATCAGCGTCGTCGGTTCAACTTCGCCGTGGTGCGAATGAATCGCGTTGATGACGACGGCGTTTTCACCGTGCTTCTTCGCGACCTTCACGCCCAGCTCGACATGGCTGCCGTCCATTTCAAAGTCCAGCGCCTTGCCGATATCGTGCAGTAAGCCCGCGCGCTTGGCCAGCGTCTGGTTCAAGCCCAGTTCCGCGGCCATCATGCCGGACAGGTAAGCCACTTCCATGCTGTGCTGCAGGACGTTCTGTCCATAGCTGTAACGGAACCGCAGGCGGCCCAGCAGTCTGACCAGCTCTTTGTCGATCCGGCCGATCTGCAGCTTGAACACCGCGTCCTCGCCGGTTTTCATAATCGTATCGTTGAGTTCGTTGGTCACCTTGCGGACGACGTCCTCGATCCGGCCCGGCTGAATGCGGCCGTCGCGGATCAGCGTTTCCAACGCCTGCCGCGCGATTTCGCGGCGGATCGGATCGAAGCAGGATACCGTAATCGTTTCCGGCGTGTCGTCGATGATCAAATCGACGCCGGTCGCCTGTTCGATCGCCTTGATGTTGCGGCCCTCGCGGCCGATGATCCGGCCCTTCATTTCCTCGGAAGGCAGACCGACGACGGAAACCGTCCGTTCAATCGTTTCTTCCTGAGCATAACGCTGAATCGCCAGCGCGATGATATTGCGGGCGGAATCCGAAGCTTTAGACCGTGCCTCATCTTCCCGTTCGCGGATATAAACGCTGACCTCTTTATCCATTTTCTTTTCGACGGCGTCCATCAATTCCTTTTTGGCGTCGTCGGCGCTCATCGATGCAATGCGTTCCAATTCGACAATCTGATTGTCGATCTTGGCCTGCAGCTGACTTTCCATCTTCTCCAGTACATTCAGTTTATCCGTGATCTGGCTGTTTTTGTTTTCAATCTGTTTTTCTTTCGCCGTTAAGGTTTCATCACGAAAATTCAGGTTATCTTCCCGACGCGTCAGTTTATTTTCTTTATCCTGAAGCTCTTGTTTTCTTTCCTTAACCTCTTTCTCAGCGGCCAGCTTCAGCTCGTACGCCTGCGTACGGCCGTCCAGCACAGCCTGTCGGACTAAGTTCTCAGATTTAATTTGTGCCTCTTCTAACAGCAATTTTGCCTTTTGCTGATCACGATTTAAGCCCAGCCGGGATGTGATCACCATGATGATGACACCGACAGCTAAACCCCCAATACCAGATAAAATGGACAAAACAAGTGAATTCATCATACCTTATTTCCTCCATTATCAGTTGTGTAGAGTTGTGACTCCTTTATAATAATACCTAATTTTAACCGTTTTCACAATAACAAAGCACGGTTTTTCCAGAATTTCTTTCTTTTTCATCGGCTTTTACATTACTTTTCCGACGGTTTTATCCTTCAAAAAGGAAGCCCTTACACCCCAATCCACCCGCGCACGCCCGTAACGAAGCGTTTTTTTTCAGCATGACGAAAAAAAGAACAAGCCTAAGCTTGTTCTTCAGTCGGCGTTTCTTCCTCGTCGCCGTGAAAGAGTTTATGTTTGATTTTAGCGGTGATTTCCTCATCCAGCTGCGGATTGGCTTTTAAGAATGCCCGCACCGCTTCACGGCCCTGCCCGATCTTCTCCCCGTTATAGGAGAACCAGGCCCCGCTCTTGTTAATAATTTCAAACGATTCGCCCAGGCTGACAACTTCGCCGATATGCGAAATTCCCTCGCCGTACATGATTTCGATCGCCGCAACCTTAAACGGCGGCGCGACCTTGTTTTTCACAACCTTGACGTTGACTTTGTTGCCAACGATTTCCGAACCATTTTTAATTGCTTCGCTGCGGCGCACGTCCAAGCGCACTGAAGAATAGAACTTCAGGGCCCGGCCGCCCGGCGTCGTTTCCGGATTTCCGAACATGATGCCGACCTTTTCACGAAGCTGGTTGATAAAGATCGCGGTGCACTGGCTGCGGTTCATAACGCCGGCCAGCTTCCGCATGGCCTTCGACATCAAACGGGCCTGCAGACCAACCTGGGAATCGCCCATTTCGCCATCCAGTTCCGCCTGCGGAACTAAAGCCGCAACCGAGTCGATGACGATCAGATCGATCGCCCCGCTCTTGATCAGCATTTCGGTGATTTCCAGCGCCTGTTCCCCGCTGTCCGGCTGGGATAAGATCAGATCGTCGATCTTGACGCCCAGATTCTTCGCGTACATCGGGTCGATCGCGTTTTCCGCGTCGATAAACGCCGCTCGGCCGCCGGCTTTCTGGCACTCGGCGATCGCGTGCAGCGCCAGTGTCGTTTTACCGGAGGATTCCGGTCCGTAGATCTCGATAATCCGGCCTTTCGGATAGCCGCCGATGCCC
This sequence comes from Holdemania filiformis, assembly GCF_003459085.1. Classification (NCBI taxonomy): domain Bacteria; kingdom Bacillati; phylum Bacillota; class Erysipelotrichia; order Erysipelotrichales; family Erysipelotrichaceae; genus Holdemania; species Holdemania filiformis. The sequence goes on from NZ_QRUP01000001.1 coordinate 307,187, forward strand.
AGCGCGTAGTCGATCGCAATCGAACCGCTGCTGATGGCGTCGATGTCGACGTTGGCCCGGTCGCCCAGTTTCATAATGGACCCCTTGCCGTATTGCTTCTCGATCTGTTTGAGTGTGTCCTGGAGTAGTGCGTCTTTATTCTTCTCTTTTTCTGCCATAGCTGTCCCTCCGCTACTCTTTATATACGCAAATTTTTTAAAAATCCTTTTTATTTTACCAAATCTGTCGTAAAAATGTCGAACTTCGCTCCACAACCCTCTGAACGATCTGTTCGCGCACTTCCTGGCGGGTCCCGGTTAACAGGTCGGTCGCCGTCCAGGTTTGACCGGGAACATGAATCGCCGTGCAGATCATCCCGGCCGGCTTGTCCTCCATGACGTCCGGTCCGGCGTTGCCGGTAAAGGCCACCGCCATATCGCAGTCCATCAACAGCGCGCACTGCTCCGCCATCGCTTTGGCTGTCGGCTCGCTGATGACGCCGTATTGATCGATAATCGCCGGATCGACATGCACGACGTCGATCTTCATCGCCGTCCAATAGGTCACGACGGCCCCCTTAAAGAAAGCGGATACGCCCGGCACTTCCGTCAGCTTACTGGCAAACAATCCGCCCGTACAGCTTTCACAGCTGCACAGCGTCCAGCCCCGTTGCCGAACCAGCGCCGCCAGTTCCGCCATACTACTTGCTTTCAAAAATGTACTCCTTCATCTGATTAAAGTAGGAAATTCCACTGGCCAGCGACGTGAACGCCGCAAACCACAATAAGAAATCCGAAACCGGCAGACGATACAGCTCAAACGGCAGATTATTCAATAAAATTGTAATGATCGAAAGCATCTGCACGACGGTTTTCAGCTTACCGAGATATCCCGCCGCCATGACGACGCCGCTGCTTGAGGCAATCATGCGGATGCCGTCCACAATCGTGTCGCGGGCAACCATAATCAGCACCGGCACAACAGGAATCGTGCCCTGCGCTGCAAATAAAATATACATCGTCGTGACTAACAGCTTATCGGCGATCGGATCGGCAAATTTACCGAAGGTTGTGACCAGATTGTTCTTCCGCGCCAGGTAGCCGTCCAGAAAGTCCGTAAAGCTGGCAACGCAGAACAGCACAAGCATGACGATATTCACCGCCGAAAGCGTCACGAAGCCAAACTGCAGCAGCGGAATCTCAATCCCGAACTGAGAATAAGGAAAGATCGCGATCAAAATGATGACCGGAATCATGATGATCCGCATCACGGTTAAACGATTAGGTAAATTCATAGCTTATTCTCCTTTCAGAATAAAGTTGATCTTCTGGCCGCTGGTTTTCGCCGCGATCCCGGCGTCCAGCGTTACCGCCTCGCCGTTGATCGTAATCGTGTTGTTTTTGACGATTCCAAAGTGAATCGTTATCTTTAAATCCTGGGACGCCGTGCGGGTGATCTCCATCACGTCGTTGGCATGATAGGTTGTGCTTGCCGGATTGTCGGTCGCAACGTCGTTTTCCAGCACCCGGATCCAAGTATCCTGCGCAAACGTAACGGCGATTGTAAAGCTTTCCTGCGCCTTCCATCCACGCACCTCATACGTCGAAGGATCGTTAGCCGCCATCGTCACCGTCAGCGCGGACGGCTGGTCGATCACATCCGGCGTGTCCGCCGGTGTCTGCGAAGGTGTCGGCGTGACGTCGGCCGTCGGGAAGCTGTCCGGCTTCGGTTCCGATTTAAACCAGTTCGGCACTGTCTTAAACAGCACGACGCTCAGACAGACGAGCATCACCGCGATCACCGCTAATAAGGAAATCAGCGAGTAATCAATCTTTTTCTTCTCTTTTTTCAACGTGCCTGAGGCCTTGTTGATCTTCTTTTCAATATTCGACTGCATTTCTTCCCGGTCATGAATGGCTTTTAAGCTCATCGTTTCGGTGAACTGATCCAGATCCTGACTCAGCTGATCGCGCAGCGGATCAAAATCCAGATACAGCGCCTGGCAATAGAACCGGACAAAATACCGGACATAGGAAAGGTCATCCTTAAAGAACTCCAGATCCCCATCCTCCAGCGCTTTGAGCTGAGCGACGGAAATCCGCGTTTTATTGCTCATTTCCTCAAGAGTGTAGCCGAGTTCTTCCCGGCGTTTTTTCAATGTAGCACCAATTTCTTTCATTCTGCTGCACCTCTTTTTTTCATATCAGAACAATTATATCAAGTGTTGTTCTAATTGTAAAACAAGAACTCGCTGAAAGCGGTCGACAAAGCGTCACGTTTGTCAAACCGAGGTGAATGGAACCGACTTTTGTCGGACAAACTCACTATAGCACAAAGATGAATTATTTTCAAGTTCAACCTTAATCGGTTTTCCTCCCCAAGAATCCGCAACTGAGTTCCTTCTTTCTTGATGAAGAATTTTCTGCATTCCAATTCCAGTTTCGAGTTCCATTTCTTTGCTTCCGCTGAAAATAGAATAAAAGGAGCTGATCGCTCAGCTCCCGGCCTTCTATCGTGTAAGCCATGTTCTGTTCCCGATCCCTGCGGACCGGGCGGCAACCATTTATCTCCGTCCTTGCGGACGGCTTCCGCGCCTTTCATTTCAGGTCTGGAAGTTCCCCTACCAAATTTGGGTTTCTCGCTTGCGGGGTTTATCGCGTTCCACTTTCCGGGTTTCCCCGGAAACTCCGTCACTGTGACACTGTTACAGACGTCCGCCATAGTTCAAACGAACCTTAGGGTTTCGTCAGCCGTCAGCCTTGCGGCTGCCCGGTCTTATTGATTGGGCCGGCGCAAACACTACAATCATCGCAGATTGTGCGAGCATGGACTTTCCTCTAGCTTTGGTCAAGCCAGCGATTGCCCGGATAGAAGACTAATCCATCTGTTTGTTTTTATAGACTTCCTGTTCCAGACGCGACAGCCGCTTCAGAATGTCAACCTGATTAAACGAGTTCTGGCCCGCTTCTTCCATGACTTTCTGCCGACTTTCCAGTTCGATGATCCGGGCTTTCAGCGAAGCGTTGGCCCGTTCCTGAGCCATCAGCTTTTCACCCAGTTCGCCGATCTTGCGTTCGTAGATCTGATAATCCTGAATGACCGAATCCAGAAATTCGTCCACCTCCGCCGGGGAATACCCTTTGAAGTCAACGTGAAATTCTTTGTCCAGAATTGTCTGGGGATCTAAGTTCAGCTTGTTTTCCATCGTGTCACAACCTTCCGTCTTCCTTTATTTTCGCAGATCAGGGGTTAAAAAGCAAGTCATATCACAAAACGTTTTTTGACAAACCCCGGTCAGACTTTACGATTTTGTTACGAATCCCGGGTATTCCTAGAAAAACGACGCAATGTTGTATATAATAATGGAAGGTGATGATATGATCGGTTATCCGAATGGAAAGACTGCCGCGCGTTCAGTCAACGCCCAGCCGCTGAAACAGTCGGCCGGCGGCCGCGGGATGTCTTTGGAAAATGATCTGAACAAGACCAATGAATACTACCTGCAGCTGGACAAAGCGGTGATTCACAAGAAACCCACCCCAATCCAGATCGTGCAGGTCGACTATCCCAAGCGCAGCGCCGCCAAAATCACGGAAGCGTACTTCAAGGTACCTTCCACAACGGATTACAACGGCGTCTACCGCGGCAAAGCGATTGACTTTGAGGCGAAGGAAACACGCTCGAAGACTTCCTTTCCCTTCTCCCACATTCATCTGCATCAGATCGAGCATTTGGAGCGGGTGCTGCGGCAGGGAGCGATCGCCTTCGTCATCGTCCGGTTTATCGCCTACGATGAAACCTACTATGTCGATGCCGCCAAGATGATCCGGCAGTATCGTCTGGCCGAACGGAAATCCCTGCCTTATTCCTGGTTTGTGCAGGAAGGGATTCTGATTCCGTATTCGCTGACCCCGCCGGTGCATTACCTGCGGGTGATCGACGAACTATACTTTAAGGAGAAGTGAGCTATGAATACGACGCAGAAACAACCGCCGAAGAAAAAGCCGGCGGCGAAAAAGAAAACGGTCAAAAGAAGAAAAATCAACGCCAAGAATATGGCGACGATCATCGTTTCGGTGATTGTGGTTCTGGGCCTGATCGGCGGCAGCGCCGGGATGGTGATGATCGGCAGCATGATCAAAGACGCGCCGAAGATCGACATCAACAACTTTGAAAGCAAGGAATCGACGCAGATCCTTGATAAGGACGGCAATCTGATCCAGGACATCGGTCAGCAGATCCGCACGAACGTTTCCTATGAGGATATGCCAACGTCCTTAGTCGACGCGTTTGTGGCGGTTGAGGACAGCCGTTACTTTGAACATAACGGCTTTGACCTGCCGCGTTTTGCCAAAGCGTTTCTGACCAACCTGAAAACGCTGAGCTTTTCGCAGGGTGGCTCAACCTTTACGATGCAGTTAGTCAAAAACACCTACTTTACCAACGATGAAACCGGCGAAATGGCGGCCCGCAGCAAGCTGGCCGGCGTCAAGCGTAAGGTTCAGGAAATCTTCCTGGCGATGCAGTTAGAGAAACAGACAAACAAAAAGCGAATTTTCGAGCTGTATCTGAACAAGCTGAATTTCGGCGGCTCGGGCAACATCCGCGGCGTTCAGAAGGCCGCCGAGTATTACTTCGGCAAAGACGTCAGCGAGCTGAACCTCAGCGAGAGCGCGCTGCTGGCCGGGATCATCAACCGGCCGAACGCCTACAATCCGTTTAAAAATCTCGATTACGCGACCGACCGCCGCAACACGGTGCTCAACCTGATGCAGCGGCACGGCTACATCACCAAACAGGAAGCCGAGCTGGCCAAGTCGATCAAAATTGAAGATCAGCTGGTGGACAGCTCTGTCAATAAGGGCAGCACCGACGGCGGCACACCGTACCAGAGCTATGTCGACGCGGTCATCGCCGAAGCGAAAGAGCTGACTGGAATGGATCCGACCGTCGTGCCGATGAAAATCTACACATCGATGGACCCAGAAGTCCAGACGCAGATCGACGACATCCAGGCTGGCAAAACCAACGTGGAATTCCCGGACGACCTGATGGAGATCGCGATCGTGTCGATGAACAACCAGACCGGCGAGATCGTCGGTATCGGCGGCGGACGCAATTACGCCGGTGGCGGCAGCCTGCTGCTCAACCATGCGACCGATCAGTACAAGCAGCCGGGTTCCGCGGTCAAACCGTTCTTATCCTATGCCCTGGCCTTTGAAAACCTCGGCTGGTCCACATCCCACACGGTCACTGACGCGCCGTTTAATTACGCCGGGACGACAAAGGTCGTCAAAAACTTCAACGGCCGCTACTATGGCGATATTCCGCTGGAATACGCCGTCGGCAACTCGCTGAATACTCCGGCGTTAAAGACGCTGCAGGAAGTCATCGACGCGATCGGAAGCAAGAAGGTCGTGCAGTATCTGCAAAACCTCGGCTTCAGCCGCGTCACCCAGGACGAATTCAACGTCGGCTACGCGATCGGCGGCTCCACCTACGAAGCCAGTACGGTTGAAATGGCCGGCGCCCACGCCACGATGATCAACGGCGGCAGCTACATCAAGCCGCACACGATTACCAAGATTGAATTCAAAGACGGCACCTCGCCGGTCGTACCGGATTATTCCGGAACCCAGGTCATCAGCGCCGAATCCGCTTATCTGGCTTCGCATCTGATGTACCAGGCGGTTTATGGTCCGTATTCCAATTACATGCAGATCTTAAAGCGCGGTTATCCGATTTACGGCAAGACCGGCACGACCGACTGGGGCAGCGACGGCTTGAAATTCGGCATTCCGCAGGGCGCGGCCAAGGATAAGTGGATGATCGCGTCCAGCTCGAAATACACCAACGCGGTCTGGGTTGGTTATGAAAAAGGGATTAAAGATAAAAAAACTTACTTTGATTCGCAGAAAAGCAAACTGAACATCCCGGGCAACATCTCCAAGCTGATGCTCGACGTCCTGCATAAAGACGAGGAGAATCCGCCGGCGATCACTCAGCCCGACGGCGTCACCTCGATCACCCATATCAAGGGCCTGTATCCGTACACCGCGGTGCTGGAAGGCATGGACGGCAGCTTCGTGACCACCGGCATGATCAAAAAGGAATTCAACAAGCTTGCCGATCCGCTGCAGGCTTCAGTTCAGGATATCGGCACGTTCGACGCCAGCCTGAGCACCGACGGCAACCTGCATCTGACCTGGGGTGATTACCCGGACGCAAGCAAGCTCACCGTCGCGCCGAACACCAAAAATCTCGGCATTGAAGTCGGCGGCAAGTGGTACGACGCGCCGGACTGTGCGGTCGCGTTCGACTGGACATGGGTCTACGGTCCGATCCGCTACAAAGCGCAGGTTTCCATTCAGGACTTCTCGTTCGACGTAACCAGCGAACAATCCAGCATCGATCAGCACATCGACGTCAAGCCGGGCGACAAGGTCAACGTCTGCGGCTACTACGCGTATGAAAATATGAATTACCGAAGCAATGAGATCTGCAAGGAAATCCAGGTTGAAGACAAGGAGATCCAGCTGACGATCCCGTCCGACAAAGCGACCAAGGCGGAAATTGAAAGCTGGGCCAGCGCCAACGGCGTCACCGTCAGCTTTACGGAAGTTGCCGATGAAGCAAAGAAAGGCACTAACGAAATCATTTCCAACGGCGCCAAGGTCAACGGGACAACGATGACGTTCATGCAGTCGACAATCGGGCAGGCCCGCTTCGCCGTCACGCTGTACGTCGGTCTTGCCTGCGGCGACAACGCGTCCGTCGTCAACGGCGCCTGTGCCTGCAATCAGGGCTATGAGGGCGATCCGATCAAGGGCTGTACGGCAAAGCCGGCGCCAACGCCGGATCCGACCCCGTCTACCGATCCAAGTCCGGACACTTCGCCTTCTCCGGATCCAACGCCTAGCGAGGATACCCAGGATCAAAACGATGAGAACAAGGATTGATTCGGTATTCTTACAAAAGTCTTAATTTCAATCACGGCAGAGGAATTTCAATTCGCTCTGCCGTTTTTATGTTAAAATGAGAACAAGGAGCTGATAACTTGAAAATCGAAGAAGAAATTCAGAAATTAGTCGATGAAGATCAGATTCAGGAAGCCCTGCTGACGCTCGACGCCAACGAAGCCAAGATTCATGATAAAGCCTGGTATTACAGCGAACGCGGCTGGATTCTGGGCATGCTCGAACGCTATCAGGAAGCGTTCTGGAGTTTAAACAAAGCGCTGAGCTTAGGTCAGGACGATGCCGGCATTCTCTCCCAGCTGGGCTGGGTGCTCAACAAAATGGAAATGCACGAATCCGCGCTGGATTACTTGAACCAGGCAGAAAAGAAAGGCCGCGACGACGCCTGGCTGTACCGTGAAAAAGGCTGGACTCTGACACAGCTGGACAAGTTCGAGGAAGCTGTCGGCTACTTTGAGGAAGCGTTGTATTTCGATCAGACCGACGGCTGGTGCCACGCTCAGATCGGCTTTTGTTACAACCGGATGGAACAGCCGGATCAGGCGCTGATCGAATTAAAAAAAGCGCTGACGATGAATTACCGCGATCTGTGGGTGATGAAGGAATATGCCTGGAGCTGTTCGCGCGTCAATCAGTTGGAAGACGAATTGGAGATTCTGCAGGAGCTGATCAAGGACAATCCGAACGATTTGTGGCTGCTCAACGAACTGGGCTTCTGCTGCAACACGCTCGATCATCCGGAACAAGCGCTGCCTTACCTTGAAAAGTCCGTGGCGATCAACGATCAGGATATCTGGAGCCAATGCGAGCTGGCCCGCTGCTACGCGATGCAGGGCAAGCCGGAAGAGGCTCTGCCGCACTTTCTCAAAGCCAAGGAATTAGGCCGCGACGACGCCTGGATCGAGGTACAGATCGGCTATGTCAATGAAGACATGAACAAACCGGAGGACGCAATCCCGCAGTTTGAGCTGGCGCTGCAGAAAGATCCGGACAACATCTCCGCACTGTCGCATTTAGCCTATCAGCTCTCCCAGAAAGGTGATTCCAAGCAAGCCCTGCCGCTGCTGGAAAAAGCCCTGAGCTTAGGTCGCGACGACGCCTGGCTGTATGCCCAGCTGGGCTATGACTATTCAGAGGTCAACGAATATGACAAAGCCGCCGAATATTATGAAAAAGCGGTTGCGTCCCACAACGATCCGTTCTGGGTTAAAACCCAGTTAGGCTGGAATCTCGCGGCCGGAGGGCATAAGGAAGAAGCGCTGGACGTGTATTTCAAGCTGCTGGAAGAACAGCCGGAAAACGGCTGGGTGCTGGCGCAGATCGCCTGGAATCAGGTACGTCTGGACCAACTGGACGCCGCGCGGGAGAATTATGAAAAAGCACTGGCGACCGGCATTAACGAAATCTGGATCTGGAGCGACTGCGCCTGGCTGTATCATCGGATCGGAGCTTATGACAAGGAATTGGAATACTTGCAGAAAGCGATGGAGATGGGGCGCGACGACGACTGGCTGCATTACCGCAAGGCCGACGCCTTCAGCCAGCTGGACCGCTACGATCAGGCGCTGGCCGAGCTGGCGGTCGCCGAGAAAAAAGGCAAGCAGGATATCGAGCTGTATTCGCTAAGAGCCTGGAACTTCGGCCGGCTGCGGCGCAACGAAGACGCGATGGAACAACTGAAAAAAGCCCAGGAACTGGGCCGCGACGATCTGTGGATCGTCAATGAAATCGGCTGGAATGAAATTCAGATGGATCACTATGAAGAAGGCCGCAAGCTTTTCGAGCGGTCAATTGAAATGGATCCGGAAGACGGCTGGGCCCACGCCCAATTAGGCTATGCGCTGAGCCGCCTGAAGCACTTCGACGAAGCGCTGGATGAGATGGAAAAAGCCAAACAGCTGGATTTTGAAGAACCGTGGAATTTACGTGAAAAAGCCTGGATCCTCTCGCAATTAAGTCGCTATGAGGATGAACTGGCCGTATTGGAGAAACTGAATCTTTCGGAAACCGACGACCGCTGGGTCTTGGGCGAAGCGGGCTACTGCCTGAATCAGCTTGACCGCAGCGAGGAAGCGATCGATTATTTAAAGCGGTCGATCGAACTCAAGCCGGATCACGCCTGGACGTATTGTCAGCTGGGGATTTCCTATAAAAATACGAACCAGCTGGAAGCGGCGGAGGCCAGTCTGAAAAAAGGCCTGGAAATGGGCTACGCGGACAGCTGGCCGCACTATCAGCTGGCCATCGTCTACAACCGCATGGAAAAATACGAGGCCGCATTAAAGGAAGTCCCGCTGGGCTTTGATGAAGATGAAAAAGACTGCAGCGATTACCACTGGATGATGGCGCGCAATCTGGGACCGTTGGGCGAACATCGCGAAGCGATCGCGCATCTGCGCAAGGCGAAAGACCATGACGAAGCTGCCTTGTACGAGGAATTCGGCTGGAATTACAGCGAAATGGAACTGTATGACAAGGCTTTGGATTATTATCAGCGGGCCGCGCATCTGCGTGAGGAAAAAAGCGGCTGGCTGCTGGCGCAGTTAGGCTGCACCGAAGACCGGTTAGGCCACCACCCGAAAGCAGACGTCTATTTAAAGGAAGCGCTGGAAAAAGGCTACGACACGCCGTGGTTCCACACGGTCCTGGCCTACCATTACTGGAAAACCGGCAAGCGCGAGGAAGCACTGAAATGGCTGAACAAAGCGAAAGACGAAGGCCGCCATCCGGATTGGATGGATCAGGCGTTCAAAGAGCTGGAAAAGCCGAAAGGCTTCAAGCTGTTCAAGGGCAAATAAGAGTTCATCGCAATCAATCTGCTCGATTTCCAAGTGGACGACACTCTGCCAAAGGAGCATCGATTTATAAAATTGGATTTCACTGAATTCAATCGAAAAGAAAGGCGCGGGTTTTCATCTCCTGCGCCTTTAACGTATTTTTCATTTTGCCGTTGAATTTAAGCTTTGGCTTTGACCGGGGCCGCCTTCTTGGCAGCCAGCTTCTCAGCTTGCTTCTGCTGGGCTTTATACTCGCGGCAGAAAGAAGTAAACGGACAATCCGGACACTGCGGGTTTTTGGCCTTGCAGAAATAGCGGCCGAAGAAAATAAACAGATGGTGCGCATGCGACCATTCCGCTTTCGGCAGCTTGCGCATCAGTTTCTTTTCCACCTCCAGCACGGTATCCTTCGGCGCGGCCAGCCCCAGCCGCTTGGAAACGCGCTCTACATGCGTATCCACCGCGATCGCCGGCATCCCGAAGCACACCGACATAATGACGTTGGCGCTTTTGCGGCCAACTCCCGGCAGACTCGTCAGTTCCTCCATCGTCTGCGGCATCACTCCGCCGAACTGCTCGACGACGCCGCGTGCCAGCCCCTGAATGCTTTTTGCTTTATTATGATATAATCCGATCCGGCGGATACAATCTTCAATGTCTTCCAGCGGTGCTTCCGCCAGTGCCTGAGGCGTCGGATATTTTTCAAACAGCCGCGGCGTAACCTTGTTGACAGACACATCGGTCGTCTGCGCGGACAGCACGACGGCGACCGCCAGTTCAAACGGGTTGCGGTGATTCAGCTCGCAATGCGCGTCGGGAAACATCGCCGTCAGCGCCGCCAGAATCTCATCCACTTTCATGATTTCTTACCTCCCGGCCATCCGGCCCGATCCAGCCTTTTCGCTGCCATTCTGATAAAATCCGCTGCATATACGCGAAATTCAGCTTCTGATACATACTCGCTTCTTTCAGCACTTTGACCAGGACTGACGAATCATACCGGCTGACCCAATCCTGCAGCGTCATCAGCTCATTGGAATTCAGCGGCCGCCCGAACTCGCCTTCAAACAAATCGAACACCGGCTGTTCCATCGCCTTCTGTGATTTCGCCGTGTCCGCGCTGTAAAGTCCGTCCAGGCTGAAGCTGACGGAGGAACGGCCCGCTTTCAATTCCAGATATTTCTTCGCGCACAAGACGCTTAACGCCTGGTCCAGCGCTTCTTTGGTCAGTCCCGTCTTCTGTTCCAACAGCGCCGGCGTGATCGCGATCTGACATGTGTTCAGATATTCGATCATCAGCACGACCAGTCCTTCCTTCTCGGAAAAACCAAACCATTCGTAATGTTCCAGGATCCATTGCAGCCGATTGATATACGGCTGTTTCCACCATGCCTTCATCCTTTACCTCTTTTCATACAACATTAATTTTTCCAGCGTTGCAGCGTCAAGCGCCAGCTCACGGTTCTGGTCCTCAACAATGATCGCCGGACGGTCCTTGACCCAGCCGAATTGAATTGCCGAAGCCGAGATTCCATTTTGTTCTCCGATCGCTAAAGCCTGCGCCGCGTCGATCTGTGCTTCTTCCATCTGCGCCTTGATGTTCAGCTGATCGTCGTACCATACGATCCATTGCCTGGACAGCGAGGTGACGCGCGATATATACGTTACCTCATTGAGCGCGTAGCGGTTGACCAGCTCGCCCGCAGGTGCACGCATCGCTTCCATTAACTGCCGATGCAACCGCAGATCCGCGCTGCGGTCCTTGATGTACGGCCCTTGAACAAAAATCGACCGGCCGATAAACCAGCTTAGAAATAAAACGAAAAGCAGCGCCGCTGACAGCAGCAGCGACCGGACCCGCTTAGAATTCATGGTCTTCACCTCTGTGGTCCTTATTATACCAAATTCAGTTCGCCGAAACAATGAACCTGACCCGTCTTTGCCGCAAAGGTAGAGATTCGCCATGCTTGTTCCAGCGGGACTGAATTTGCAAAACGGAATGAAACATGATATGATGATTGGGCATTTGAGGAGCGTGATGATGTGTTAAAGAAACTGATGATCGGATCGATGGGATTCCTTTTTCTCAGCAGTGCTACGTTGTTTTCTTACCGGGCGCTGGAACCGAAAGCCGCGACAGGCATTGAAGAGAGCTACCTGAACGCCGCCCAGCCGTCCGCCATGCTTCGTTCAGTAGAGCCGTCCGACGATGCGGCGCCTGCGGTCGCTTCAGCTCAGCCGGTCTATGAGCCGGGACTGCATAATATCTATTTCTGCCGGCCGGACAACGATGATTGCGCTTATATCAACGAATATGTCTTCAAGCCGTTAGCGCAGGAGCTGAAAACGACCGCGCTGGACGCGTTTGAATTTTATGATCTGACCAGTCTGGGTGAGAATTATCCGGCGGCCAAGCTCAAGAGCCAATGGGGCTTTGAAAGCTATCCGGCGTTTGTTTCCCTGAGCGTTGCCGATGACGGCACGCAGACCATTAACAACGTCCTCAGCTGGAACAAGGAAGATCCAATCGACGCCCAGAGCCTGAAGCTGTGGATGATCGACAACGGCATTTGGACCGGCGAAATCGAAGATCAGGGAGAATTGATCGAACAACCGGAATAAGTCCTGAAAGTTCAGGGCTTTTCTTTTTTTTCAGCGCTTGTTTTTTTTGTAAGAATAGTCTAAACTTTTGGTGGATGTGCGACTGGCGGATCAGTGGAACAACCACAGGGAGCACAATTCTGAAACAGCCGACCGCCTGGGCCGGGAGACATTCCCGTTGAATTTAGGGAGGAAACTTTATGCAAAAAATCTCACTCAAAGACGATCTTCAACAGAACACCTACCCCGGCCGGGGTATCGTGCTGGGCAAGACGCCGGACGGCCGCAAAGCGGCGGCCGCGTACTTCATCATGGGCCGCAGTGAAAACAGCCGCAACCGCATCTTCGTCACGGACGGACAGGGAATCCGCACGCAGGCTTACGATCCCTCGAAGCTGACCGATCCGTCGCTGATCATTTATGCCCCGGTGCGCGTTCTGGGCAACAAGACAATCGTCACCAACGGCGATCAGACCGATACGATCTACGCCGGCATGGACAGGCAGCTGACGTTTGAACAAGCGCTGCGCAGCCGGGAATTCGAGCCGGACGGACCGAACTTCACGCCGCGGATCTCCGGAATTCTGCATATCGAAAACGGCAAGTTCAACTATGCGCTGTCGATCTTAAAAAGCAGCGACGGCAATCCGCAGTCCTGCCACCGCTACACCTTCGCATACGAAAATCCGCTGGCGGGCGAAGGCCATTTCATCCACACCTACATGCATGACGGAGATCCGCTGCCCAGCTTTGAGGGTGAACCCAAGCGCGTGGAAATCCCGGATTCGCTCGACGCGCTGACCGCGCTGTTGTGGGATAATCTGAATCCGGACAACAAGGTTTCCCTGTTTGTCCGCATGATCGATCTGGAAAGCGGCGAAACGGAAACCCGCATCGTCAACAAGCACGCATAAGCGGCCAATTTTCCCGGCATCGCTTAAAACAAAAGCAAAAGGATGTCTGATTTCCCGGAGAGCGTCTCCGCGGATGAAATCAGGCATCCTTTTTTTGATCATTCCAGCCCGGGTTACTTTCCCCGGTGCTTCGCTTTTCGTTGCTTCTGCTTCAGCGCGAACCGATTTTCTTTTTCCTGCCCGCGTTGCTGCCGAAGCTGCGTTTGACGTTCTGTTTTCAGTTGTTCCTGCTGCAGCTTCAGCGCCTGCTGCGCCTTTGTGCCGATCCCCGTCCGGCGGATCTGCCCGCGGGCCTGGCGCTGGGCACGTTTGGGATTTTCAGCATGCGCTTTGACCGGCGCGGCGACGGCCGGGCTGAAACGCAGCGACGCATAGTTTCTTAAAACGAAGTCATAGACCTCGCCGTCTTTCGGCTCCGCCCCAAACGTTACTTTACAGACGGTCAGTGCTCCCTGCGCCTGCCGTTCAAAAATGCCGACCCAGAAAGGGTCCTCAAAAAAGACGGTCAGACAAATCGAACTTTTGTTCATAACGATTCCTCCTTCATGATAAGTTATGAACAAAGAACGGACGACCCGAAGGAGGGAAGGTTACTTCCATCTTGCGATGGGGCCGGGCTACCTACCGGCTCTGTAAGCGGGATCGCTTACGTTGCGTTTTTATCTTTGCGTTTCATTTTAATGAGTACAGGATTCATAATCCGTGCTTCTTGCGGAAATGCACGGAGATGAGGTACAACGCGGCCAGGATCGCAACAGCTAAAATCAGATAGACCGGCCGGGTAAAGGATATACTCAGGGTTTTGCCGAACAAGCTCAGCCCCAGCATCATGATCAGCTTGGCGGCGATCAGCGTCTTGATGAACTTCTGTTCGTCAAAATCAGATAAACCGAATGCGATGTTGATAAACGAGCTGGGCGTAAACGGCAGCGACACCAGAATAAACAGAACGGCGGCGTTGCGGTCAGCCACCCAGTCAAGCGCTTTCTGAATCGACGCCTTGCGGCTGAACCACGGCATCAGCTTGCGTTTGACAATCCGGCGGAAGAACAGGAAGACGATCAGTGAACCGAGCGTCGTTCCCACCCAGGAATACAAAAAACCTAAAATTGCGCCGTGAGCGCTGATATTGATCGTGACAATCGCCACCAGCGGCAGCGCCGGGATCAACGATTCCACGAAAGCCAGGCAGATCGGCGCCAGCGGCCCCAGATCCTTAAACGCTGAGAGCGCCTCGACCCAGAACTCCACGGTCATGATCCGCTCAAGCCAAAATCGAAGCGTTTCGCTCATGAGCGCTCAGCCAGCTTCACAACAAGCTTTTCGCACCAATTAGCCGAGCGGGCCGACGCTTTCTGCGCGTATTCCTCAAAGGTCATCTCATTGCCTTCCTTGAGCGTGATATCCGACAGAGAGCGAACGACGACAAACGGTACGCCGTAATGCGCGCACACCTGAGCGATCGAGGCCGCCTCCATTTCTGCGCACAGAGCCTGCGGATAGTCGCGCAGAATTCGCTCAACCTGTTCAGGCGTATTGACGAAGCAGTCACCGGAAGCCACCGGCCCGATCCAGACCCGGTCCTGTTCCTGAATCACTTCGCCGGCCGCCTGGATATACCGTTCATCGGCAGAAAAGCAGCACGGATTATCCGGTCCGAAGCCATGATTCCAGCCCGGCACGTTGACGTCGTGATGCGCGATCCGCGTTGAGATGACAACGTCCAGCACTTCCTGATTTTCCAGTAATCCGCCGGCTGTGCCGATGTTGATTACGCCGTCGACATCGAAATGCTCCAATAACAGCGTCGTGCTCATTGCCGCCAGCGTCTTGCCGACGCCGCTTTGGGTAACAACGACCGGCTCGCCTGCCAGTTTCCCGGTATAAAACGAAATCTTCTGCACCGGACAGGCCTGAACCTCGCTCATTCGTTCCAACAGCGCGTCAATCTCTACCTTCATCGCTCCGATAATCGCGATCATACTTTCTTCCTCCCTGCGTAAAACAATTTTTCACCGGGCTGAATACCCGGCTGTGTAAAATCCGTCATGATTTCCACGTCGAAGCCGGCTTCTTCCATCAGCCGGCGCACGGCCAATGGATCGAAGACCGTCTGGACATGATGTTCCTCGCGCAGTCCCTGCGGCGTCCAGAACGCGAAATGCTGGTAAATCCGATCCTCGTCGCTGAGGATCGTCCATTGATACGGCGTATCCCCCAACATTCCTTCTTCAATATATTCCTCGGCGAACTCATTCAGTCGCTCTTGGGTGTGCATATCGAACAACAGCACGCCGCTGTTTTTTAACAAAGCCGCCGCCTTCTGGATAAACTGCGCAACCTGATCGAGCGAAGCCAGATAATTCAGACTGTCGCAATAGCACACGATGGCCTGTACCGGAAGCTTCGTTTCCATTTCCAGCATGTCCATCACGCGGAAGGTAATGGAATCCGGATGCGGTTTGACCTGAGCGGCGGCGATCATAGACGGGGATAAGTCCGTGGCGTCGACGGTGTAGCCGGCTTCGGCTAAGGCGATGGAAATCTCGCTGCTGCCGCACGCCAGCTCCAGCAGCGGGCCGGGCGGACAATAGCGCCGGGTGTAATCCAGCCAGGCGGCCGTCGCTTCCTCGTCCTTCACCAATGCGTCGTAATAGGCCGCAAGACTGTCATAGCTCATGGCTGAACCTCAACCCGCGGCAGATCGCCCCACAGCTTTTCCAGATTATATACCTGGCGTTCTTCTCCGACGAAAACGTGCAGTACGATCTCGTACAAATCGACTAACAGCCACCGGCTGCCCTGACCGCCTTCGACGTTGCGCACGGCATAGCCGGCTTTTTCGGTTTCCTCGATCACATGATCGACAATCGAATCGGCCATCCGTTCATTCTTCGCCGAGGCGATCACAAAGTAATCGGTAAACGGGCTGTGGCCGCGGAAATCCAGCACGACCAGATCTTCCGCCAGCCGCTGATCCGCCGCGTGGACGACTTTCTGCAGTAATTCAGACATTCAATCCCTCCTTGCGTAAATAAGCTTTCTGTTCTTGCTGGATCAGACGGAAACCTTGATCCAGATCTTGCAGGCACACCGCTTTCTGGCGGGTAATATCATAGCCGCGGCCGGGGTCGATCTTATCGGCGATGTAGATGATCTTCGCCAGATCGCTTTTGCCTTCACCGGTCGTGTGCCACGCCACGGCTTCCAGAATTTCCTGATCGTAAAGATACAGCCGGGTTTTCAGCCAAGTCGCCCCGATGTACTGATGCCAGATCTTCCATGCCTGATCCCGGGCCTGCGGCCAGTACACCTCGATCCAGCCGCGCGCCGTTTCTTCATCCAGGCCTTTGGCGAGATCATGAAGCATGCCCGCGACGTAGGCTTTGCGCGGATTCACCCCATGCGCTTTTGCCAGCTCGACCGCCAGCGCACTCATCGTGACGCAGTGCTGATAGCGGCGCGGGTTGCAATACGCCTTCGCAATCTCCTCGACATACAGCCCCGTTTCCAGCATTACCTGCCGGACAGCCTTCGGCACATCCTTAAACGCGCCCTGACGGACGGCTGTGGACGAAGCGGGATGCGAAAAGTTTTCAACATACTGAAATCCCGGCTGCTTAACCGCGATTCCCTGACGGCTGAAGACGGCGAATTGTACGAGCCGGCGCAGTTCGTCGACCGCTTTCCATTGATCGAGATTGGCATATTGATCGTCGCCGATAATCCAGACAAAATCGTACTCCGGATATTGTTTTTTCAGTGTCTTCACCGTCGTGATCGTATAGGAGGGCGTCGGCAGATCTTTTTCAATCAGACAGAGCTTCATTTTGCGATAGGGCCGCAGCGCCTTTTCCATCATTATCACACGCAGCTCAAAGGGCGTCAGTTCCCGATCCTTCAACGGTGTTTTCAGCGACGGGATAAACCAGACCTGATCCAGTCCCAGGCGTTTAAGCGCGGTTTTCGCGATTGCCAGATGACCGTTGTGGATCGGATCGAAGGTTCCTCCCAATAAACCGATTTTCATCGCGGCAGCTCGATCCTGCGGTGTTCGCGGCTTTCGCGGTACAGCACGATCGTTTTGCCAATGATCTGAACGACCTCGGCATGCGCGCCGCTGGCCAGATCCAGAGCGACCTGCCGGACGTCGTCCGGACAGCTCTTTAAGACGTTGAGCTTGACTAATTCATGCGCCTCCAGCGCGTCGGAAAGCGTGTTGATCAGGTTGTAGGAAACTCCTTCCTTGCCGACCTGAAAGATCGGGCGCAGCGTGTTCGCCATCGAACGCAGAGCGCTTTTTTGTTTGTTCGTTAACATTTATATCATTGCCTTTCTGTGTTTGATTTCCAATGTTTGCGGGTGGGTTACACGAATCTGACCGCATGTTCCGCTTAAGGACATCCAGCCGACGCCCGGAATGACGACGTCTTCCTTCACCCCCAGCGGCGTCAGGACGGTGCTCGTCCATTCGGCATACGGCATCCCGTCGGGAATCGGCCGCAGCAGCTCGCCGTAATGCCGCTGCCACAGCTCGTCCGCCTTATCCGCGCGGCCGCGGTGCAGCTCAAGAAGATTACTGCAGTAGAACACGGCCGAGACATGTTCGCAGCTGAGTAAATCGATCCGGCACAAACCGCCCACCGCGAAGCTTTGATCCCCGCGCAGCTGGAAGCCGACCGGTTTGACCGCCTTGGCCGGCAGCACTGTTTTAAGATCTTCTTCTTCCAGGTGCAGCAGCATCGAATTGCGCGGTGTCAAGCCCGGCGTGTCATACACCGTGACGCCGTGGATGTCAAGCGGATTGAAGTCCAGCGTGGTGCCGGGATAACGCGAGCTGGTCAGCTGCGGTTTGTCCATCAGGGCGTTGAGCAGCGTACTCTTGCCAGCGTTGGCCATGCCCATCACGACGACGTCCTTGCCTTTGGCCCATTCGATCGCCCGCAGCACTTCCTCCGGTCCGCCGGGAATATTTTTACCGGTCACGACCAGTCCCTTGACCTGGATGCCCAGCTCTTTCAGCCGGCCGTACACAAACTTCGCCAGCTTCTCGCTGCCCACCGTTTCCGGCAGCAGGTCGCGCTTGGTGCCGACGACGATGACGTCCTTGCCGAACAGATGCCGGTTCATGCCTTCCAGCAAACTTGCTTCAAAATCGAACAGATCAACCACCCACAAAATCAGCGCGTCCATCGCGTGAATCTGCGCCAGAATCCGGTCGGGATCAATCCCTTCCCGCATCGAAAACTGCAGGTCGTCGTAATGGGTCAGCCGGAAACAGCGCTGGCACAGCGCACTGCCCGCCTTGGGCGTATACCCGGCCTCCCGGGGACGGTCGTGCTGCAGCAGCGCGCCGCAGCCCTGGCATCTTTCACTCATCATAGTCTCCCCTTTTCAAGATTTCTTCATGCTCCAACAGACGGTACACCTGATTTTCAACCACCCGGTTCAGCTTGGTCCAGGGAATATCCCGGGTGACTAAGGGCGTCGTTAAGATCGTCGTCAAGCCCATCCGGCTGCCGCCGAGGATATCCGTCAGCAGCTGATCGCCAATCACCGCGCATTGATCCGGCTTCAGGCCGGTATCGCGCAGCACCTTCTTATACGTTCGCTTCAACGGTTTCGTTGAAAAATAATAATACGGCACATCCAGACTCGCCGCAAACCGGCTGACACGTTCCTTGTTGTTATTCGACATGACAACGGCCTGGATGCCGGCGTCCTTGAGTCTATGGACGAATGCTTTGGCTTTGTCGCCGGCGACCTGTTCATCGTGCGCCGCCAGCGTGTTGTCGATATCTAAGATTAAAAGCCGGATCTTCCGCCGCACTAACCAGGCGGGATCCAGATCTTCATAGCTTTTCAGATAAAGCGCAGGCGTGAAATAGTTCAGCAGCATACGGATCCTCCTTATCTTAATGATTATATCAGATTCCGCTGAACAAAGAAACGAAAAAACCGTGGACTTTCGTGCCCTTTTGTCTATCCCTCGCCCGCTTTTTCCGCAGACCGCTCCTGCTTTTTCTGTTCTGACAAAGCAGGCGTTCAAGTGAAGGAATAAAAATTCCATCGTTAGAGAAAGGGATAAAAAAGATCCCGCGAACGGGATCTTAATCAAAGGAACAAGACTTACAGGCCGAGCACCTTGCGGCAGCGCGGACACAGACCTTCCTCATCAGCCTGCTCGGAAATATTCCAGCAGCGCGGGCAGACCGTGCCTTCCGCCTTGACAATTTCTACCTGGCAGACGTCGTACGGTTTCAGCTCGTCGATCGAGAAGCTGACCTTCGAGACAATCAGCCACTGGTGGAACTGATCGCCGCACAGCTCCGCGATCAAGGCGCGGTCCTCGTCGCTGACGTTGACCAGCACTTCCGCCTCCAAAGACTTGCCGATGACCTTCTCCGCGCGGGCTTCCTCCAGCGCTTTAAAGATATCGGAACGGATCTGCATCAGCCGGCCGACCTTAGCCTTTAAGGCTTCGGCGTCCGCAATGTTAAACGGTTCCGCAAACCGGCCCAGATGAATGCTTTCTTCCTCACCCTTAAAGAAGTCGTTGACCTCCTCGGCAGTATGGACAAGAATCGGCGCCCACAGCCGGACTAAGACGTTGACCGCATGGTACAGCACGGTCTGAACCTGACGTCGGCGCGGGGAGTCCTTCTTCTCGATATACAGGATATCCTTCGTGAAATCGAGATAATAAGCCGAGAATTCATTCGTCATCAGGTTTGTCAGCATTGTTGTAACATCGGAGAAGCGGTATTCCTGATAGGCCAGCTGACATTTCGCGTTGGCCTCGTCAAGCAGCGCCAGCATGTACTGATCGAGCTTCGGCAGCTCGCTGACATCAACGAGGTCGGCTTTCGTGAAGTCGTCTTCGTTGTTGATATTCGCCAGTAAGAAGCGGAATGTATTTCTGACCTTGCGGTAGTTTTCGCTGATCTGCTTCAGGATCTCCTCGGACATGCTGCAGTCGGCCTGGTAATCGACGCTGGCTGCCCACAGACGCAGGATATCCGCGCCGTATTTCTTCGTGATTTCACCCGGCGCAACGGCGTTCCACTGCGACTTGCTCATCTTGACGCCCTTGCCGTCCATGACAAAGCCATGGCTTAATACCTGCTTGTACGGCGCCTGGCCATGCACGGCGGTGCCGACGATCAGCGACGAGTTGAACCAGCCGCGGTACTGGTCACTGCCTTCAAAGTACAGGTCGGCCGGATAGCCCAGGCCGCGTTCGATCATCGCGCCGGTATGCGAGGAACCGGAGTCAAACCAGACGTCCATCGTGTCGGTTTCCTTTGTAAATTCACCGTTCGGGGATGCCGGATTCGTGTAGCCTTCCGGAAGCAGCTCCTTCGCGTCCTTCTCAAACCAGATATTGCTTCCATGCTCGCGGAACAGATCGGCGACATGTTCAAAGACTGCCTTTTCCATGATCGGGGTGCCGTCTTCATTGTAGAAGATCGGAATCGGGACGCCCCAGGCGCGCTGGCGGGAAATGCACCAGTCGCCGCGGTCGGCGATCATGTTGTGCATGCGCTGCTGGCCCCACTTCGGAATCCAGTCAACGTTGTCGATCTGCTGAAGCAGCTCGGTGCGGATTTTGTCGATGGAAGCGAACCACTGCGTCGTAGCGCGGAAAATGATCGGCTTTTTCGTCCGCCAGTCATGCGGATAGGAGTGGGTAATCCATTCCAGCTTCAGCAGGGCGCCCAGCTCGTCCAGGCGGTTGGCAACGGTCTTGTTGGCGTCATCGACGTACTGGCCCTTCAGCCAGTCCCCGGCGTCCTCCATCATGCAGCCGTGCTCATCGACGTTGCAGTAAGCCGGCAGGCCGTATTTCTGGCCGACAAAGAAGTCGTCCGCACCGAAGCCCGGAGCCGTATGAACGCAGCCGGTGCCGGCGTCGGCGGTGACATGATCGCCCAGAATGACTAACGATTCACGGTCATAGAGCGGATGCTGGCAGGTGATCATTTCCAGCTCGCGGCCCTTGAAGGTCTTGATGATGTCTTTCTTTTCCAATCCGAACTTGGCCCACAGCGTGTCGACCAGTTCTTCCAATACGATCAGCTTACCCTTTTCGCTGTCCACTAACGCATAGGTCAGCTCCGGATTCAGACAGATCGCCAGGTTGGCCGGGATCGTCCACGGCGTCGTCGTCCAGATCACAAACGAAGTCTCGTTATCGAGGAGGCCCTTGCCGTCCTTCACCGCGAACTTGACGAAGATCGTCGGCGACTTGATGTCCTTGTATTCGATTTCCGCTTCCGCCAAGGCCGATTCGCTGGATGGGGACCAGTAGACCGGCTTTAAGCCTTTATAGATCAGACCGTCCATCGCCATCTGGCCGAAGATCTGGATCTGGTGCGCTTCAAATTCCTTCTTTAACGTGATGTAAGGATGATCGTAGTCGCCGACCACGCCCAGCGCCAGGAAACCAGCCTTCTGCCGTTCAACCTGTTCCAGGGCATAATCATAACAGAGCTTGCGGAATGCCGACAGCTCCATCTTCTTGCGGTCGTAGCCCAGCTTGGTGATCGCCGTTTCAATCGGCAGGCCGTGGGTGTCCCAGCCCGGGATGTACGGCACCTTGTAGCCGGCCATGTAATGCGAGCGCACGATGACATCCTTTAAAATCTTGTTTAACGCGTGGCCCAGATGGATGTCGCCGTTGGCATACGGCGGCCCGTCATGCAGCACGAACGCTTCGCAGCCCTCGCGCTTCGCCAGCATTTTTTCGTAGATGTCCTGTTCTTTCCAGCGGATCTGATAGCCGGGTTCTTTCGTCGGCAGTTTGCCTCTCATCTCGAACTTCGTATTCGGCATCAGCAGTGTGTTTTTGTAATCCATGTCCTCTACCTCCTCAACAATAAAAAAGCGCCCTTAGAAAAGGACGCAGTTCTGCGCGGTACCACCTTTGTTCATCCTTCCGCCCGCAGGGGAAGAATGCGCTTCTCTCATAACGCCGAGCCGCGGTCTTTCCTACTCATTTCAAAAAGACAGCTCGCAGGTGATGTCCTGTCCACCCGGGGTTCTGCGTTTCACCAACCCGCAGACTCTCTGCACTCCCGTTGCCGTGGAACCGGCGCGTCCTGCATCAAAGCTTTTCCTGATTCAGCCATTCCGATTTCGGAACCGGCGGAATTTCAAACTGATCCAGCATCCCCATCAGCGAGGACAGCTGTTCCTGCATATCGCCCTTCATCTCCGTCGCCTCCGACGCGATGCGCGAGAGGTCGTTCAGGATGATCCGGGCGGTCGTCAGCGCTTCGCTCACAATCGCGTCCGCGTTGTTCTGCGCGGTTTCGATGATCGTGTTGGCTTCCTTGAGGGCCAGGCGCGCGATATCGTCGGCCGCCTTTTCCTTCACAGTCAGTTCGCTGACCAACGTTTGATAACGCTGACGGATCACCGCCAGCTGCTCGTTGGCGGATTGGATCTGACGGCTGGTCAGATCCAGCTGTTTTTTCAGAGAATCAATTTCCCGGACATACCGGTCAACCGCGTCGTCGACGGCAAAGCGGTCGTATCCGTTTTTCATCACTCGGAATTTCGGCGTTCCCGGTTCCAAAGAAATCCCTCCTTTTAAACATACTGTTCGAATTCAGCGACGATCCGGTCGCTGCGGGTCTGACCGCGCTGGCCTTTCAGCACAAAACGCCCGTACCCGCGCACGGAAATCGTGTCTTCATTATGACACAGAAAGTCGCATTCATCAAGAATTTTGTGATTCACCGACACTCTCTGCGCCCGGATCAAATCCTGCGCCTTCGCCCGTGACATCCGGCATAATCCCGCGATCACGCAGTCCAGCCGCAGCGCCGTGACGATCACCGTCAGCGCCTGCTTCTTTACGACCGGCTCATACATCATCGACGAGCGTTCCAGACGGATCGACAGCTTATGAATCCGCGTCAGATTCATACAGACGTAATCCGCCAGCTCTTCGCTGGTGTAGATCACAATCCGGCCCGGCTCAACCCACAGATCCCCAAATTGCGAGCGGTCGAGATCCAGGTTCATCAGCGCGCCTAAAACATCGGGATGCTTTACCTGCACAAATTTATCCGAAATCCGCGCGGTCAAACAGACAATGTCGCTGACGCACGCGTCTTCCTCCGGAGCCAGGATCAGCTTTTTCCGCTCCGCCTCCGCACAGCCGCCATCCCAGCGGTACGCCAGATCCCACGGCAGAAACGGTTTTAGCGCTTCCTGTTGGGAAGGCGAAAGAAAACAGGAGCGCACCGGCTTGCGGCGCGTCCTGCACTGATCAATCCAGTCTTCCAGCCGGGCCTGCAGCGCGGCTTCGTCCGACTCCGAAAAATGCGGGGTCCGCACTATTCCTCATTGCTGTCCAGGGTGATTTCCCCATGAACGGCAATGGACTTCGGCGTGCACAAAATGACGTTGTGGCCGATCTTCTGAATCGTTCCGTCCAGCGCGAACACAACGCCCGTTAAAAAGTCGATCGTGCGCTGCGCGTATTCCCGCTGCAGCCGGTGCAGATTGACAACGGCGGCGCGTCTTTCCTTCAGATGCTTCGCAACTTCCTCGGCTTCGTCGAACGAGCGCGGCTCAAACAAAACCATTTTCGTATCCGAAGCGAGCTTGGTTACGCCTTTCGTCTGCGGCTGTTCATATTTGACGGGAACGGCGATCTCGTCTTCTTCTACTTCCAGTTCTTCCTCATCGTAATCATCGTCGACCGGAGCGATGAAATTCTTCATTTTATCTAATACTCCCATGGTTTGCACCTTCCTTTAATTCTCGTTCATTATATCATAAATCTGCGCAAGGGAATACCGAGTTCACAGAAATGAAAGGATTTCAACCGCCTTTTTCACACGAATTTTAGCGAAAAAGAACGAAATTCCGGCTTCTGTTTTCCAAAGCTTTCCAGCCGTTTACTCCTTCCCCTTTCCGCTCTTGGTCCGCGGATGGATCAGGATCACATCTTCACCGACGCTGACAACCTGGTCCAGGCAGACGATGATCCGCGCCGGCGGAAATAAAAACGCAAACAACGAACGAAGTAAGCCGGTATTCCTGCCGACGAGAAACGATTGAACCTGGTAGTTGGTCAGCGATACGTCCAAATCTTCGACGCGGCCGATCAGGGTGCCGTCCTGAACATTGACGACCTGTTTGTCCTGCAGTTCACTGAATTTCATAGTTATCACCTGTTTTCAGTGTATGCCGCCGGCGGATTTTTGTGCAAACGATCGAATCGACTCTAAAAAAATCGAAAAGGGTCAGAAATTCTTTTTCAGACATTGCAGCGCGCTTTTTTCCAGACGCGACACCTGGGCCTGGGAAATTCCCAGTTCGGAGGCGATTTCTGTCTGTGTCTGGCCTTGATAGTAGCGCTTATTGATAATCTGAGCTTCCTTATCGCTTAAATGCTTCATGCTTTCCTTCAGCGCGATCAGACTGGAAAGCTTGCCGATCTCATCGTGATCGTCCTTGATCTGATCCAACAGATACAGCGTATCGCCGTCGTCGTTATAAATCGGTTCAAAGATGCTGACGACGCTCTGCAGCGATTCCAAACTTTCCGCGATGTCTTTTTCCTTGACGCCCATGATTTCCGCCAGCTCCGCCAGCGAAGGCTCACGCTGATTCGCGTGGATGAACGCTTCCTTTTCCTTCAGCACCTTGTACGCCAGATCCTTCAGATGCCGCGAGACCCGGATCATCTGATTGTCCCGCAGATAGCGCTTAATCTCGCCGATGATCATCGGGACGGCGTAGGTTGAAAAGCGGACTTCATGGGAAAGATCGAAATTATCAATCGCCTTGATCAGTCCGATGCAGCCGATCTGAAACAGATCGTCCATATTTTCCGTGCGGTGCGCAAAGCGCTGAACAATCGACAGAACAAGCTTGAGATTGCCGTTGATCAGCTTCTCCTTGGCCGACAAATCGCCGCTTTGCAGCTGAATGAACAGCTCCGTCATCTGCTGACTCTTTAAAACCGGCAGCGTCGCCGTGTTGACGCCGCAGATCTCTACTTTATATTTACCCATTGACCCGGACCCTCCTGATGTGCGTAATGGAAGTTTTCCCGGGCCGCAGGGGAATATTCCCGCATTCCTCTGGCACTCTTTGGAAGAAAAGGGATGGTCAACCGGCTGGAAATTCGGTACAATAGAGCACAGAATGAGATCAGGAGGGACATCATGGGTTTTACAATCAGACAAGCGCAGCCGGAAGACTGCGCGACGATCGGCCGGTTCATCCGGCTGATTGCGGAATATGAAAAAATGAGCGACGAGGTCGTCTGGGACGACGCTACGCTTTACGACCAGCTGTTCGTCGAACACCGGGCGGAAGTGCTGTTAGGCGAGGAAGACGGTCAGGTCGTCGGCTTTGCTTTGTATTTTCACAACTTCTCAACGTTCGTCGGCCGGAAAGGATTATATCTGGAAGATTTGTACGTCCTGCAGGAAAAACGCGGCCGCGGTTACGGCAAGGCGTTCTTCAAGCGGCTGGCGGAGATTGCCGTCGAACGCCGCTGCGGCCGGATGGAATGGGTATGCCTCAACTGGAACGCTCCGTCGATTGCCTTTTATCAAAGCCTGGGGGCGGAAGGCCTGACGGAATGGACGACCTGGCGGCTAAGCGAAGACAAGATCCGTCAGCTGGCTGGATTGTAACCTGAGAAATTCCAATTTTCATCCACTGGCACAACGAACGAAAACAGTTCGCTGAAACATAGAAAAAAGAACGGGACTTTGATTTCAGAGTTCCGTTCCTTTCTTGTTATTCAGGCTCAGGACCGAAGCTGCGGCAAGGCTCGCCGCAGCCAGGCTTCTTAACGGCTAAGATCGATCCGCTCGACCTGCAGCTTCTGATCCTGAATTGTCAATATCATCATCGTCAGTTCCAGATTAAACCGCTTTCGACCGCAGCTGCCGGGATTCAGCCAGCGCACCGTGTTAAGCTGCTCGTCGCAAAGCTGGTGGGAATGACCAAAAATCTTCAGATCCGCCCGCATGCAGTCCAGCGAACGGCGGTTATGCGCCAGCGCAATCTGCAGCCCCCCGCAGACAAACTCGCTCACCGTCGGCAGCCGTTCAAAAAAAGGATCCTCGTCATTGTTGCCCTGCACACCGCGCAGCGGTTTCAGCGCATTCAGCGCTTCCCAGATTTCCGGTTCGCAGAAATCGCCCGCATGCCAGATTTCATCACAAGTTTTTAACAGTTCGATCACCTGCGGACGCAGGACGTTGTGCGTATCCGAGATCAAACCTATTCTCATTGCCGCTCATCCTCCCTTGTGTCCCTTATTATACGACAAACCCAAAAAAACCGCAGCGAATCCAGCTTTGTTTGCGGATTTCTGCGGTTTTTTACCATTTATTCGACGGCGGTTTCCTTCGCCTTGTTCGCCTTGATAACCTTCAGGCGGGAGAATTCCTCACGGTCTTTTTCTTCCAGCGATTCCGTGATGAATTTCACGGTCGCTTCCAGATTCGGGATACTGATGTTCTTCAGCGCGTTAGCTCGCTTCTGCGTTTTGCGGATCGCGTTGGCCAGCCGGTACACGCTGTTGTCGACCTCCGCCAGGATGATCGTCAGTTCCTTGACGCGGTGAAACTGCAGATACGCTTCATCGACACGGGAGTTCGTGCCTTCAAAGCCATACTCCATTTTCGTTTCCGACGGTTCGATGCTGACGGACGGCACCTCGACGCCCATGACCGAGCGGTAGGTGACATGCACGCCGGTTTCGACATGCACGCTCGCGGCGATATCGGAGATGATGCCGGTCGAGACGTTGGCCTGCTGCAGAAGATAATACGCCGTCGCATAGCTCTGGGTAATCTCATCACGCAGCATTTTAACTTTATCGACTAACTGCATCATTTCGCGGATCAGCACGTTCCGTTTGCGGTCCAGCAGATCATAGCCCATCCGGGCCAGCGCCAGCGACTTTTTGGAAGCGATCAGGTTGCCCTTGGTCGGGAATACCTTGTTTTCCATAAGCCTACTCCTGACCGCTTAGATTCAGCATCCGCGCGGCCCGCTTCGGATCGTAATTTTCCTTGATGACTTCCGGATCCAGACGGTCCAGCGCTTCGATCGGCAGCGTGGACAACAACGCCCAGCCCAGATCGAGCGTTTCGTTGATCGAACGCTTGGAATCAAAGCCCTGACCGACGAAGATCTTCTCAAACAGCCGGCCGAACGCCATGTATTTCTTATCCATATCCGACAGCTCATCCTCACCGATAACCGAAGCCAGCGAGCGCGCATCCTGCACCTTGGCGTAGCAGGCGAACAGCTGGTTGGACACATCGGCATGATCCTTGCGGGTGAAGCCGTCGCCGATGCCGTCCTTCATCAAACGGGACAAGGAAGCCAACACGCCGATCGGCGGATAAATTCCCGTCTGGTGCAGCGAACGATCCAGCACGATCTGTCCCTCAGTAATATAGCCGGTTAAGTCTGGAATCGGATGGGTGATGTCGTCGTTGGGCATCGTCAGAATCGGAATCTGGGTGACTGAGCCTTCCACGCCCTCGACGATCCCTGCTCTTTCATACAGCGAAGCCAGATCGGAGTATAGATATCCCGGATATCCCTTACGGCCCGGAATCTCACCCTTGGAACTGGACACTTCCCGCAAAGCCTCGCAATACGAGGTCATATCCGTTAAGATGACCAGAATATGCATATTCTTTTCAAACGCCAGATATTCCGCGGCCGTCAAAGCACAGCGCGGAGTCAGCGTCCGTTCGATAATCGGGTCGTTGGACAGGTTGATGAACATGACGACCTTTTCCATGACGCCGGTTTCCTCAAAGCTGCGCTTGAAGTAATCGGCGACGTCGTTCTTGACGCCCATCGCGCCGAACACGATGCCGAAGTTCTTTCCGTCGCCCTCGGCCAGCTGTGCCTGCCGGACGATCTGAACGGCCAGCTTGTCATGCGGCATACCGGAACCGGAGAAAATCGGCAGCTTCTGCCCGCGGATCAGCGTGTTTAAACCGTCGATGGCGGAGATTCCGGTATTGATATAATTCCGCGGATATTTCCGGGCAACGGGATTGAGCGGCTGACCGTTAATGTCCAGACGCTTCTCCGCGTACACCTCGCCCAAACCGTCGATCGGCTCGCCGGCGCCGTTGAAGATCCGGCCCAGAATTTCCTGGGATACCGCCAGCTCCATCGGATGGCCTAACAGCCGGGTCTTGTTATTGGTCTTGGATAATCCGGTCGTACCTTCAAACACCTGGATAATCGCGCGCCGGCCTTCGATCTGAACGACGCGGCCATTGCGCACAGAGCCGTTTTCCAGCTCGATTTCAACCATTTCTTCATTGCTGACATTCTTGACGTTGTCCAGGGCAACAAGAGAACCGTTGATTTCATTCAAACCCATTAATTGAACGCTCATCTGTTTTCTCCTCCTATTCCACCTGGGCCAGAGCCTGATCGATCATCTCAAAATAACCGTCCAGAAGCTCCAGCTGATCATTCGGCACGTCATATTTGATCTTGACGACCTTGTCGATAATTCCGGTCTTGGCAATCAGTGATACCGGAATCCGCCTGGCCACCAGCTTTTTGGCCTGCGCGTTGAGATACGAAATAATCTTCAGCATCTTGAACTGTTTTTCAAACGGCACATAAGTATCAGCCGGATGGTAAGCGTTCTGCTGCAGATAACCGACGCGGATCACCTTGGCGATTTCCATCGTCAGCTTCTGATCTTCCGGCAGCACGTCGGAACCGATCAGCTTGACAATTTCCATCAGCTGGTTTTCTTCATGCAGAATCGCCCGGATTTCCTGACGCAGCGTGTTGAATTCCCGGTCGACATTCTTGTCGTACCAGCGCGCCAGGTCATCCAGATATTCGGAATAGCTGTCATTCCAGTTGATCGCCGGATAGTGGCGGGCATACGCCAGCGACTTATCCAGGGCCCAGAAACAGCGCACAAACCGCTTGGTATTCTGGGTGACCGGCTCGGAGAAGTCCGCGCCCTGCGGCGAAACCGCGCCGATAATCGTGACGGAACCCTCGGCTCCGTTTAAAGTTTCAATATAGCCTGCGCGCTCATAGAACTGCGAGATCCGCGACGGCAGATACGCCGGGAAGCCTTCTTCCGCCGGCATTTCTTCCAGACGTCCGGAAATTTCACGCAGCGCTTCCGCCCACCGGCTGGTGGAGTCGGCCATGATCGCGACGTGATAGCCCATATCGCGGTAATATTCCGCCAGCGTGATGCCGGTGTAAATGCTCGCTTCACGCGCTGCGACCGGCATGTTGGACGTATTGGCGATCAAGACTGTCCGCGCCAGCAGCGGCTTGTTGCTTTTCGGGTCGATCAGGTCCGTGAATTCCTCCAGAACCTGGGTCATTTCGTTGCCGCGCTCGCCGCAGCCGACATATACGATGATGTCGGCGTCGCACCATTTCGCCAGCTGATGCTGGGTCATCGTCTTGCCTGAGCCAAACCCGCCAGGAATGGCGGCCGCGCCGCCCTTGGCGATCGGAAACAGCGTGTCGATGACGCGCTGGCCGGTGATCAGCGGACGGGTGATCGGCTTGCGGAAGCCGACCGGCCGCGGATTGCGGATCGGCCATTTCTGGGTGAGCGTCAGCGCATGTTCTTCGCCCTGATCGTCGCGGATCCGCACGATCTCGTCGTTGATATGATATTGCCCATGATCAGCGACGAAAATGACCTCGCCTTCCGGAAGCATTGGACTGAGCATGCAGCGATGCTCGATCAGCTCGGTTTCCGGGCAGGTCGCATAGATCTGTCCCGAACGCAAACGATCGTGCAGCTTGACCTGCATCGTCACGTCCCACAGTTTTTCTTCATCCAGCGGGGAAACCGTCGTGCCGGCGGCAATGAACGCGCCTTCGGTTTCCATCAGCTCTTTTAACGGACGTTCGATGCCGTCGAAGATATTTTTTAGAATTCCCGGCCCCAGCGTCGCAGACAACAGAGATCCGGAAGGCCGAACCGGTTCGCCCGGTTTCAGACCCGTGGTGGATTCGTACACCTGAATCGTCGTGTACTGTTCATCAATGCCGATGACTTCCCCCATCATTTCCTTATTGCCGACAAAGACCATCTCCTGCATGGAAAAGTCTTTGGAATCCTTGACGGTGACAACCGGTCCGTTGATTGAATAGATCAAATTGTTATTCAATGTCTTCACCTCGGTTTTCGTCGTATTACAATGTGAATCCGGAATTGTTCTGGAACCACTCTTTCTGATTTCTTAATGCGTTGTCCAGCGTTTCGTCGATTTCAAAGCCCTCTGACGGACACATAAAACGCCATCCGCCAAATTCCAGATACGCTGTTTCCACCGGCTGGGAAAAGCCCTTGCGCTTTAAGATTTCGCGCATCAGCGCTTCGTCCTGTTCGCGCACGATGAACGTTCCGGCCTTGCCGGCGATCTTCGCGTGCTTATCCAGCTTCTTTTCGAGTAAATCCGCGTAAGCGGAGGAAGCCGCGAACGCTTTCAGCTCGTCAGCCACGCTGTCGAACAGCTCCGAGGCCATCGCCTGGCGCTGTGCCAGCAGATCCCGCTTGATTTTCAGCTTGGCTTGGGAGGTCTTCGTGGCTTGCAGCAGCTCCAGCTCGCTGATTTCTTTTTCTTCGTAGTGCCCGGTTTCCTTATGCAGCGATTCCGTGAAGAAATGAATCTCCTCGTCCTGCAGCTGCTGTACCTCAGCGTGAATCTGATCGGTAACCAAGCCGGCCTGATCCTGAATGTCCTCCAGGATCGCCGTGAGCGCTTCTGTCTTCTCTGCCATTGTTTTCACCTCACAATTTGATGCCGATCGCTTCGCTGATATAGCGGTCGATCGTTTCTCCGATTTTGGCTGACCCGTGACGATCTGGAATTTCGACCAGCAGCGGCTTGGACAGCCGCAGCTTGTAATCGGATACCACGTCCGGGCAGGTGTTGACGATTTTCGTAGTCATTAACACGATCGCGATTTCCGGGTCCTCGATCGCTTTGTTCAAAGCGGCCAGCACCTCGTCCCGTTCGTGGACCACGACGCCTTCGACCCCGGCTAAGCGCATGCCCATCTGGGTATCAATATTGTCACTGATCAAATAAAGTTTCATGACAATCCCCGATCTTACAGCTTATTGATGATCAGGATGGAAATCAGCAGACCGTAGATCGCAACACCTTCGCCCAACGCGACGAAGATGATCGCCTTACCAAAGTTTTCCGAATTCTCCGAGATCGCTCCGATCGCTGCCGGAGCCGCGGAAGCTACCGCCCAGCCGGCGCCGATTGCCGAACAGCCTGTCGCCAGCGCCGCTGCGATAAAGCCCATACCCTGAGCTAAAGTGCCGGTGATGGAATTGGCGGCCGCCGTGCCTTCCGCCAGCGCATGGACGCCGCCGAACTGGAACAGGACAGCTAAGACGAAGACACCGCCGAAGACGCAGATCTGCGCGATCAGCTTGGTTTTCAGGTTTTCAGCGGAAGCGCCCTTTTTGTAGATGAAGAACAGCGGAGCGATCACCAGAATCACGGCGATCAAAGGCAGCAGCATTTCAAGTAATGTTAACATGGTTTATTTTCCTCCTTATGCATTTTCCGATGAGATCATCGTAAATTTCTTCCCGTTGCCGACAAAGTAACGGCTGAACATTTCATAATATTCCAGACGCAATGTCTGAATGCCGACGATCAGACCTTCTAAGCCCATGACAAACAAGTTGCCCAGCACGAAGACGACCGGTCCGGCGTTGCCAGTCATTTTGACCAGCGTCATGACGACGAGCATCATGCCGGCATGGCTCAGAACGAAACCGCCGACACGCAGATAAGACAGGGAATTGGTGACGAAGCTCAGAATGATTTCCAGCACTTCAAACACTTCTTCCAGCGCGAAGTTGCCCCAGCCCTGATGCGGCGTCAGCCCCTCGCCCTTCATTAAGCCGTTTAACGGTTCCTTCATGAAGAACAGGACGACCGGCACGCCGATGAACAGGATCATGAGCGGCTTGCTTCCCGGATTAAACGGCAGCAGATCCGGCATGAACATGCCGATCAAAAACAGAATGATATAGCCGTAGAAAATAAATCCGGCCACGCCGTTCTGCGAAAACAGCGCTTCCGCCATCTCTTTGCGCTTGATATTCAGATAGATATTGATGATCATCGTCATCAGGATCAGCACTGCGCCGATCGCGACCGCGCCGATCAACAACGGCATCGTGGCGCTGGCGTCCATGACCTCAAACAGCTTCTCGCGGACGCCGAACAGGCTCTGGTGCACCGGATTAAGCAGCGTTTCCACGCCGAAGACCGATCCGAACAGGAAGCCGAAGATCATCGACGTCAATCCCGCCCGGCCGACGATGCCGGCGAGCCGGTTATGCTTGATTTTTTCCAGCAGCAGACCGCCGATCAGAAGCAGCGCGCCCTGACCGAGATCGCCGAACATAATGCCGAACAACAGGCAGAACGTGACAGCCACAAACGGCGTCGGATCCAGGTCGTGATAATTCGGCAGACCGTACATCTCAACGAACATCTCAAACGGACGGAACAGCCAGGCGTTGTGCAGCATCGTCGGCGGCACCAGCTGCGGTGCCGTTTCCGGTTCGGCCAGATCGACGCGGACATTCAGCCCGTCAAACAGCCGGACAAACTGATCCGCTGTTTTTTCCGGCACAAAGCCAGCCAGCTGATAATCGTCCTGCACCTGCACGACATAGCGGTACAGCTTACGGATTTCGCTGGTATAAGCGCAATAGGAATAAACCTCCGTCAGCTTTTCCTTATATTGTTCCAGGATTTTCTTTCCGTCGATGCGCGGGATTGGAATTTCCTCGATGAACAGGCTTTCCATGCATTTTCTGACTTCTTTAACGAAGGTGTTGGACGTCGCGTACAGGATCCAGACGTACTGACCGCTTTTATGCAGCTCCTCAACGACGAAGTTCTTCTTTTCGATCAGACTCAGCTTTTTGAAGCTTTCAGCCGGCAGACGGCCCATTCCGAACGAAATATACTGGCACTCATGCATCGCCTCAAATCCATAGCTCCGCACTTTTTCCAAAGCGATTTCATCGTTGTCCGTCAAGGTCATCAGCTCGTGCGTATCCGCGATCATCGCGAACTGCTCGTTGACTTCCTTGATAAACGCTTCAATTTCCGCTTCTTCATAGCTGCGGCTGACCGGTCCGGCTTTCAGCTCGAAACCGACGCTATGGCCAATATTTTTCAGCTGGTTCAGGTATTCGTTGTAGACGTTTTCGTCCTGCAGCGCCTTGCCGCCGTTCTCATCGTTGATCAGATGCGCCGCCGGTTCCGGATGGAACTGGGCGTAGGACACGCAGCGTTCCAGCACGTCCTGAAACTGATCGGCTCCGGCATGCACCGTTGCCAGCTTCATTTTTACGATTGACATAAGCTCCCCCTTTCTTCTTAATAAATCAACAGCCGGTTAATCTTATCGGCCGGGATGCCATAGCGGACACCCTCGATAATATCAACGACGTTTTGAATTTCCGTTTCCGACAATACCAGATACGCGATCAGCACGATGTCCGGATTGGTCGAAAACATCATGTGCCGCTTGTTCAGGTTATAGTTGATCGACTGCGCGTGATATTCGATATACGCGAAGTTGGAAGAATCCAGATAGTTGTGATAAGCGGAACGGGCCAGCCGTTCCATGAATTCCTCGGCGTTGCAGTGATCGATCATATCCTCTAATTCCCGTTTCGGTATCCGCAGGTAAACCGGATTGATGACTTTTTTGATCTGTGCGGGCGTCGCGTTGAAATACCGTTTGGAACGATAGATCCGCGTGATGTTGTCCAATTCGATCTGGGTCAGAAAAATTTCCCGGATTTCCTTTTTCACCTTGCCGCTGAACTCCTGATCGACGATCTTCATGACCTGATCGTAGAAATATTTCCGCAGGACGCTTTCGCAGGCCGTATAATCAAAATCTTCCATGTTCGTCACGGAGAACGGCCGGATCAGATCGGCATACGGCGTTTTGGCCAGCACCTCCAGCAGCGCGCTGAAGTCGCGGACCTGGGCCAACGCCCGGATATCGAACGACGTACTCTTTTCAATATACAGCGGCAGCTCGCCGATCATCTTGTAGTTATCTTCATCATTAAAGGCGCGGATGCAGGCCATGATCTGCTCGACCTCGCTCATCATGATGCCGTAGCGATAAAACTTATCCCCACTGGTACTGGCATACCGTAAAAGCCGGGACAGCCGGGTTCCCAGATCCCGCCGGATCAGCATTTCCAGCTGACCGCGGTGCAGTCCGGTCTCACTGTATCCTTCCAGCGCTTCCCGAAACAACGTTTCGTTCTTAAGATAAGAAGCGATTTCCGGAATTGATTTCTTCTGCAGCAGCTGCTGATAATCCAAAGCCGTCAGCCGTTTTCCAAACATCGCCTTGGCTTTGGTCGCCATCGCTGCATTCGATGCGGTTCCCATGGCACCCCTCCTTTTTAACTTGGTCGTTCGCTGGCCTATTTAGATTTCCAAACAGCGGCGAACCAGCTCTTTCCGCCATTCCTCTTTTTTCTCCAGATAATGGGCCTGAAGCCGTTTCAGCTCCTGCTCATATTCTTTCAAATTCTCGGATTCCACCTGACTGATCTGATAATCCAGCTCGGCTTTTTTGGCGTCGACTCGCTGGCGAACTTCCTTCCACGCGTCTTCGCTGATCTGCTTCTCCGTATCGGCGATTTTCCGCTTCAGCTCAAACTTCATCCGATGCGCTTCTTCCACCGCTTCCCGCGTCTTCTGATCCGTCTGAATCAGATCCAGGATTTTAGATTCCATAGCACGACCTCCCTCCCTTGTCTAAAGCACGCCATTTAGTATATTCCTTTCAAAATCAATTTTCAATAATGGAAAAATTGAATCCTTAAATTTTACTGCATTGACTAAAAATCGTACCAATGTTGAGAATGATATTCTTAAAAATCAGGAATGAAATATGACAATTTTGTGAAATTAGTTTCATCTTTCGCACAGGATTTGATATAATAGCCCACGAGGTGGCGTATGAAAAAAAATCAAAAAGCTTTATTGAGCTTCACGTTGGCAGGGCTGGTTTTCAGCGCCGGATGCGCCTTTTTTTCTGAAAATCCGTTGTTGACGTTTATCGATGTTCTGTCGATCCTCAGTCTGGTTCTGCTTGTCGGGGGACTGGTTGAGTTTTTGATCCACGGCGGTTATTTTGATTTTATGACCTATTCGTTTTCTTCGGCGAAGAACTTGTTGACGCGGCATCCTGAAGCGCAGCCGCAGCGGTATTTCGATTACGCACAGAAACAGAAAGAACGCCGGGGAACCAGCGAACATTTCCTGCTCAAGCTGTCCGGCATTCTGCTGGGACTGAGCATTTTGTTAACGATCCTGTACGAAGTGATCTAACCCAATTGGTTTATCTCGCCTGCGAAGATCCGCGTTAAACGCCTGCGGGGAATCATGTTAGGAAAATACGAAAAAAGCTCTCGGCTGAGAGCTTTATTTGTATATGGCGGAGAAAGAGGGAGTCGAACCCCCGCAGGCTTTCACCTCTGCCAGTTTTCGAAACTGGTCCCTTCGGCCACTTGGGTATTTCTCCGTGTGCTTTCTTATTATACAAAATTCTTTTCAAAAAATCGAGTCCTAAATTAAAGAAATGCAAAAAAAGTTCAAAGGCGTTAGAAATGATGAACGATCCTGAATACGCCAAAGCTGAACAAAGCAGAAAAACAGGGAAGGTTCACTGCCCCCCTTTTACTGATTTCCAAGATCAATTTGCTTTCCCCATTACCAATCAGATCCACTATTTTCTTCTAAATCATTTTACATCTTAGATTCTATTTTTCTTTTACTATGTATATCTCACTTTTGAAACAAAAAATCATAATTGCTTTATTTAATAAATTTGTCATCTGCGTCACATCCGCTTATCCCTGTCTTCTAGGGTTGTTGCAGGGTTTATCATTTTGAACCTCCCGTTCTTTTCCCCGGCGACTTTCTTCCAATTTTTTCAGGCTTTTGACTTCAAAAAAAGGACGCACTCGTACGTCCCTTATATTTTTCAGACCTGACTCGCTCTATGCTAATAAAACCGCGCGCAGCGCATTGAGGAAAAACTCCGGTTGATCAATCATCGTATTGTGACCGGCATTCGGGATCAGGATCAGCTGCTTGCGCGGCGCTTCGATCCCCGCAAAGTATTCCTGCGCAATCGGATACGGCGTCTGCCAGTCCTGATCGCCTAACAAATAGTACATCGGGACTTCGTAATGCCGGTCCAGCGCCTCCAGATCAAAGCCCATTAATTCCTGAAGCAATGACAGCTGCAGCTTGAAATCGAGGTTGAAGTAGACTGAAAACTCGCCGGGGTTAACGTCGGGCGCCGCCAGCATTTGCCACAGAGCTTTCAGCGAGATCGGCGCAGCGAGATGATATTTCCGCTGCAGCCTGCGCACCACCATCATTTTATCCATCATTTCCTGATCAAATTGCGTTTGGGGATACGGCGTCAGCGCCAACAGCCGCTGGACATCGTGATCCGCTCCGGCGATCCGCGCTTTCTGCAATACCTTCTGATAGCCTGTTTCTTCGTTGCGCCGCATACTGACGACCTGACCAACGCCGACGTAGGCTTTCACACGGTCAGGATACTTGCGAACAAACATCGTACCCAGCACGCTGCCCCAGGAATGACCGAGAATGAAAATTTTATCCTGATGGTATTGGGCACGCAGCACATCGCAGATCTCGCGCGTGTCCTCGATCAGCTGATCGAGCGTCAGCGAAGAAGCCAGCTCCTCCTTCTGATCCGCGTTGATCTGCAGCGTCTTGCCGCACAGCCGCTGATCCCAATTCACCACCGTGAAATATTTCTCCCATTCACGCTGATATAAATAGCGCGTCGGCATCGCGGATTCCCCCGGTCCACCATGCAGAACTAACAGCACCGGATTTTCATCGTTTTCCGTGCGATGCACCAGGTACTGTTGAATACCGTTGATCATCCGGTATTCCTTCAGCTCAAACCCGGTGTCTTGATCAAAGCGCTGATTTCGCTGATTGACCTTGCGCTGTACGGCATACGCCGTCCCCACCGCGGCGGCGGCACCGAAAGTTGTCAGTAAACATTTCGTACTGAGTTTCATCAATGAAGTCCTCCTTTATTGGATTACCCGTTCCACGCTGACTACGCTGTTCACCTTTTTGAGATTGGCGATCAGCGTTTTTAAATGATCGTAATCGTCGACCAGCAGCATGATTTTTGTCGATACCGTCAACTCTTCCTGATTGACGGAGGAATTGATATTCTGAAGCGATGCTTTGCATTGCGAGATGACTGTCATCAGATCGGTTAACAGGAAATTGCGGTCATGGCTGTAAATCTGAATCGTCGCTTCATATTTGCGCGGTTCGCGGCGGTCGTCCCATTCCACGTCGATCAGCCGTGATTTCTCGTTGGCGACGTTCGGACAATCCCGGCGGTGAACCTTGACGCCGTTGCCCTTAGAGATATAACCGACGATCTCATCGCCCGGAATCGGGCTGCAGCAGCCGGCCAGCGAAATCATCATCGACTCGATGCCCGGCACGATGATGCCGGATTTGCTCGGCGCTTTGCGGGCCGGGGAAAAGGAACGGCTGACCGTTTCATTATCCAGAATGATCGGTTTCTTCTGATTCGTCAGTTTTTCAATAACACTGATGACCGAAATCGACTTCACGGCGATCCCGTACATCAAATCGGTATAGGAGCCGACCTGAAACACCGTCAGAATGCTTTCAATCTTTTTCCGTTCAAAATAATCTTTTTCCGGATAGCCGCGTTTTTTCAGCTCGTCGCGGATGATCTGTTCACCCCGTTCGACAAACTCCTGTTTTTTCTCAACTTCCTTTTTCTGCAGGAAGCCGCGGATCTTGTTTTTCGCATGGTTGGTCTTGACAAATTTCAGCCAGTCCTCGCTCGGCCCTGCCGATTGCTTGGACGTCTTGATCTGTACGACGTCGCCGGTTTTTAACGGCGTGTTCAGCGGCACCAGCGTTTCATTGACCATTGCACCGACGGTGGAATGGCCGACCTCGGTATGCACGCGGTAGGCGAAATCAATCGGCGTGGAGCCGTTGGGCAGCTCGATGACCCGTCCTTTCGGCGTCATGACATAGACGTTCGCCTCAAAGATATCCTTCTGCAGCGTATCCATGTATTCGTTCGGGTCGTCGCTCAGCAGATCGCCGGTCAGTGCCGACAGATCACGGAACCACGACAGCTTCTGTTCGATTTCCCGCTGTTCCTTATGCGGATCATACTTCGTGCCTTCCTTATAGCGCCAATGCGCCGCGATTCCCATTTCGGCGATGCTGTCCATCTCCTCGGTGCGGATCTGAATCTCAAAAATCCGTCCTTCGTCGCCGACGATCGTCGTGTGCAGCGACTGGTACATGTTCGATTTCGGCACCGCGATATAGTCCTTTAACCGCCCGGGGATCGGACGGTAAGCCGCGTGGATATAGCCGAGGATTTCATAACAGTTCAGCTTGGTCTGGGTAACGATCCGGATCGCTAACAAATCGAGGATTTCCTCAAACCGTTTGTTCTTCGTCTTCATCTTTTTGTAGATGCTGTAAAGATGCTTACTGCGGCCGAAAATCCGGAATTCGATGTTTTTTTCCTTGAGCATTTCGGAAATATCGCGGATCATGTGCTTGACCTGTTCATCCCGCATCGCCTTTTTTTCTTCAACCAAATGCGCGATCTCATAGTATTTCTCGCGGTCGAGATAGTAAAAGCTGAGATCCTCCAATTCGTTTTTGATCTCACTGATACCTAAGCGGTGGGCGATCGGCGCGTAGACCTGCAGCGTTTCCGCCGCGATCTTCTGCTGCTTCTCCGGCGGCATGTACTGCAGCGTGCGCATGTTGTGCAGCCGGTCGACCAGCTTGATCACGATGACGCGGATATCGTTGGCCATCGCGATAAAGATCTTACGATGATTCGCCGCCTGATATTCCTTCTCATCCTTAAATTTCAGATTGCCGATCTTGGTGACCCCTTCCACCAGCATCGTGATTTCCTCGTCGAAATCCGCGCTCATCTGCTCGGCTGAAACGCCGCAGTCCTCCAGCACATCGTGCAGAAGCCCTGCGCAGATCGTCCGCGGTCCGACCTTCATCGTCGCCAGGATATAACCGACCTGGGCGGCGTGGATCATATACGGTTCCCCGCTGCGGCGGAACTGCCCCTGATGATGTCCCTGCGCGTAGCGATACGCCTTTTCAATCAAAGCCAGACTGTCCGGATCCTGAATGTAGGTCTTCACCTCATTCATCAGCTCGTCCAGTGCGATCATCGTATTCCCTTTATCCACAACCCATTCCCCCTTTTTTGAGAAAAACCGAAGAGAATCCTCTTCGGCTTATTCGTAGGACATCAACGTAAAGACTTCGTAGCCCGCCAGCGCGTCGCGCCCTTTCAAGCCTTCCAGCTCGATCAGGAACGCACAGCCGACGACCACGCCGCCCAGTTCTTCGATCATTTTAATCGTGGCCTGAACGGTACCGCCGGTCGCCAACAGATCGTCGACGATCAGCACTTTCTGCCCCGGCGTGATCGCGTCTTTGTGCATGTGCAGTTCGTTGGATCCGTATTCCAGATCGTAGCGGTAGCTGATCGTTTCGCGCGGCAGCTTGCCCGGCTTGCGGACCGGCACAAAGCCGATATGCAGATTCGCGGCCACCGGACAGCCGAAGATGAAGCCGCGGGATTCCGGACCGGCAATCACTTCCGCACCAACCTGTTCGGCAAACTTCTGAATTTCCGATGTCGCCGCGTGGAACGCTTCGCCGTCGCTCATCAGCGGCGTAATATCGCGGAACAGCACGCCCGGCTGCGGGAAATCAGGAATTGAAGCAATATATTTTTTAAAGTCCATGGATGGATGCCTCCTATAATACCGTTATTATAACAAATTTTTATCAAATTGAACTGTTTTATTCAACAGTTTCCACAAGAATCGAGCACTTTTCCCGCCCGCGGAAGCGATTAATCTGCAGCTGACCGATCCAGCTGGCCGGATGAGGGTTGTCCAGCTCCCGGTTAAAGCTGATCGCGTCAATCAAATCGACGCCGTTGGTCGTCTGCCATTTCGGATAAATTTCCTTCATTTTGGCGTATTGCAGGATCGTCAGTCCGCTGACCTCAAAGGTCACCGGCTCAAACTGCTGCCCAAACGGAGCCAGCTGATCCAGCTCATGCAGCGCGGTCAGATTGATTTCCTGAGCGCTGACCGGCAATACCTGAAGCGTCGGTTCCGGCAGCGCCAGATCCAACGTTTCCATCTTGGCCAGGATCGCCTGCCTTAACGGTTCCAGCTGATCCGCGGCGACTTCGATCCCGGCGGCCTGAGCATGACCGCCAAACTGGATCAGATAACCGCGCAGATCCTCGAAGAAGACCTGGATATCCAACCCCGGCACGCTGCGCACCGAGCCTTTGTAGCCCTGGGCGCTGGGCGCCAACACGAGCGTCGGCCGGTGTGTTTCGTTCATGATCCGGCCCGCGACCAAACCGATGATGCCTTCATGAAATTCTTTGTCCGCGATCACATGAAAAGCGTCTTCAGGATGCATCTGTTCCATCGCCGTTTTGGTCATCTTATCGCTCATCTGCCGGCGCTTCTGATTAATCTGGCGGATCTGCGCCGCTGCGGATTCGATCTGCGCCGGATCTTCCAGCAGCAGATAGCGCACGATGTTGTTGATGTTGCACAGCTCGGCCAGTCGGCCGGCGGCGTTGAGCTTCGGCACGATCTGGTAGGCGACTTCCTTCTCCGTCCACAGTTCGCATTTCTTTTCATTGAGCGCTTCAATCGCCGTAAACTGACGCTCGTTAAGATATTTCAGTCCCAGCCGCACCAGGATCCGGTTTTCTTCCCACAGCGGCATCATATCGGCAATCGTCGCGATCGCCGCCAGCATGATCGGTCGTTTGCGCGGACCCGTCATCGCCATCGACAGCTGCAGCGCCACCCCGGCTCCGCAGCAATACTGCCACGGCTTGCCCATCCGCGTTGGATGCAGCAGCGTCAGACATTCCGGCTCCTGCTGGATTACGTGATGATCGGTGACGATCACTTCCACCCCCAGCTGTTTTGCTAAAGTCAGCGCAGGATGCGCGGCCACGCCGTTATCCACGGTCAGGATCAGCGAATAACCTTTGTCCCTGGCCAGCTGCACGGTCTGCGCGGATAAGCCGTACCCCTCGTTAAGCCGGTGCGGAATGTAAAAACCACTGACAATGCCCGCCCGGTCGAGCGCTTCCTTCATGATCGCCGTCGCGCACAGTCCGTCGGCGTCATAGTCGCCGGCGATCAGCACTTTTTCATGGCGCTGGCGCGCAGTGTCCAGGCGTTTTAAAATCTGCGTCAGTTCCGGGCTTTGACAAGGATGCAGCGTCAGATCCTGATTCAGCACCTGGCGGATTTGTTCATCGTCCTGGCAGCGGCAGGCCAGCACTTTCGCGCACAGCTCGCTGACGCCAAAATTCTGCCGGATTCGTTGTTCTTCCCCATGGGTTTCAATTCGTTCAATTTTCATATTTTTCACCTGTTTATTCTATTTTAGCATAGATTGCACTGTCTGTCCGGGCTGGCGCTTTCCTTCTGATGCACAAAAGGCGGCTTGCGCCGCCTTCCTGATGATTAATCGTTGATGCCTGGAATCGTCAGTTCGTCCAGTTTTTCTTTCTTGACTTTCTTCTTTTTCTTTTCCTTCGGCTTCACATGCGTACGGATCGTATACCACATCTGCGGCGCGATGAAGATCGAGGAGAAGGTACCGGCGATCAGACCGATGAACATCGCGAAGTTGAACGTGACGATCGCTCCGGATCCCATTAACAGCAGCGCGATGATCGGCAGCAGCGTCGTAATCGAAGAGAAGACGGAACGCACCAGCGTCTTGTCCAGCGAATCGTTGACGATCTGCTTGTAATCCGCGTTCGTCAGCTTCGGCTTGCGGCTTTCCACAACCGACTCGCGGACGCGGTCGAAGACGACAATCGAGTTGTTGATCGAGTAACCGATGATCGCCAGGATAACTGAAATCAGCTCGATGTTGATTTCCAT
Source organism: Holdemania filiformis (assembly GCF_003459085.1). NCBI lineage: Bacteria > Bacillati > Bacillota > Erysipelotrichia > Erysipelotrichales > Erysipelotrichaceae > Holdemania > Holdemania filiformis. Next base: position 349,569 of record NZ_QRUP01000001.1, read on the forward strand.
TCTGAAGATGGCGAAGATCGCCAGAACAATCGCAACGTCATGAACCAGCGCGACGATACAGCTGACTGCATAATCCCATTTAAATCGAATCGTAATGTAGATCAGCATCGCCACCCACGCCAGTAAGGACAGCGCGATCGCGTTTTTGACCAGTTCGCGGCCGACAACCGGCGTGACGACGTTATCATTCGGCTCAATTCCGTATTTCGCCGTCAGCGTTTCCTTGATCGAAGTCAGCTGATCCTGTTCCAGCGCCTGGTTCAGCGTGACGTAAACAACCTTATCGCCGGAAGCCTGCACGCGGCTCGGCTTGTAGCCCAGCGCTTCAAAATCGCTGCGGACCTCATTGGTATTCAGCGTTTCATTGGACGTAACGGTAATCTTCGTCCCGCTGGAGAAGTCGATGCCCAGATTCAGCGCACCCTTGCCACCAAAACCGTTGACGCAGATCATCACGACGGCGGCCGCCAGGATAATCAGGCTGGTTGTGATAAAGTATTTCGCCTTGCCGACAAAGTCGACTTTCTTAAACGGACCGAAATAGAACTGTTCCTGACGCTTGGCCACATCCGGAATATTCGACTGCTTCACGCCGAACCAGGTCTTCTTGTTGTCCAGCGCGCCGGACTTCACGATCTGATTGACTAAGAAGCGGGAGACATACACGTTTAACACCATTGTGCAGAAAACGGTGACCATCAGCATCGTCGCAAAGCCTTTAACCGCGCCGGTGCCGAAGATATACATGATCAACGCCGCTAAGAGCGTCGTGAACTGCGCGTCGAAGATTGTCGCAAACGAAGTCGACTGTCCTTCTTTAACGGCGTTCTGGACGGAACGGCCGGCGTACAGCTCGTCTTTGATTCGCTCGAAGGTGATGATGTTCGCGTCCACGGTCATGCCGACGCCTAAAACCAGCGCCGCGATGCCCGGCAGTGTAAAGACGCCGCCCATGCCGCCGTAAATCGCGAAGACCGCGAAGATATACAGCGCCAGCATCACGTCGGCGATCACGCCCGCGAAACGGTAGACGACTAACATGAAGACCATGACTAACGCCACGCCGACGATGCCCGCCGTCGCGGTTTTGTTAAACGCGCCGATGCCATAGTCGGCACTGACGACGTTGGAGTAAATTTCTGTCATTTTGACAGGCAGGCTGCCGGAATTAATCAGCTCCGCCAGCTCGCGCGCTTCGCTTTCCGTAAAGCCGCCGCTGATGACGCAGTCGCCGGAAATCGCCGATTTGACCTGCGCGGCGCTGATATACTTCGCTTCGCCCCCGGCCTGTGCTACCGCCGCTTCCTTGACATAGGAATCGCCGTCTTCATAATCCAGCCAGACGATCATAATGTTGTTGCCGGTTCCCATTTCGGAAACCTTCTGCGTGATTTCCGCAAACTTCGCCTGATCGGCAATTTTTAAGCTGACGACCGGCGCGCCGTTTTCATACCCTAAAGAAGCGCCGCCTTCCTTGATGATGCTCGCATCGGAAAGCAGGTTGTCGTTGACGTCGCGGAACGTTAAGTTCGCGGTCGAGGAAATCACCCGCCGGGCTTCCTCCTGATCCTTGACCCCCGCCAGCTGCACGCGGATGCGGTCGTTGCCTTCAATCAAAATCTGAGGTTCGCTGACCCCCAGTACGTTAATGCGCTTGCTGACGCTTTCCGCCACCGCGGACATCGCCGGCAAATCTTTGCCTTCCTGCAACGGACTGATCTGATAGACGATCTCAAAGCCGCCCTGCAAATCCAAACCCAGCGTCGTGTTCTTGGCGACATCCTGCGCGAAGATGCCGATCATCGCAAAGATGGCAACAACAGTCACGACGAAGACCGTTAAACGACTTGTTCTTGTCCCCTTTTTCATACGTTTCTTCCTCCTATTAAATCGCTAAACTCTGATAATTCTTGATGATACCCTTCAATGATCGCCTGCTTTGACAAAAAGCGGACAATTTGATCTGCCGATAAAGATAATATATCATTTACAGCCTCGTGTAAAGTCTTCGGTTGATTCCTTTTCCACACCAGCTTCTGCATGACATCCTCAAGATTTTTATAGTTTAGGCCGGGAAGCTGTTCACGCTGCAGCTGCTGCAGCTTCAGCATCAGAGTGAGCTGAATCTGCTTATTTTTCAGATCCAGGGATTCCATCTGAACTCTCCCCTTTCTTAATCATACTTATTTATTATAAATCATACTTTATAAAAAGTGGAGGAAAAAGTAATGAAAAAAGAAATCATTCGATCAACAGTCCATCTTCTTACCCTTTCATTGATCGCAAAAATCCTTTCCTTTTTTGTCCGGATCGCCTGCGCGCGCATTCTCAGCGCCGAGGCGATGAATTATTACAGTCTGACGATGCCGACGACGGTGTTCCTCATCACGCTCGGCCAGATGGGGCTGCCCAGCGCTGTCAGCAAGATCGTCGCTTCGCGCCAGGACTACACACCGGTATTAAAAGCGTCCGTTCTGCTTTCGGTGATCAACAACCTCCTTCTGACAGTCTTTTTCATCATCGTGATCCCGTTGCTGGCGGCCGTCGTCTTGAAGCAGCAGGTTCTGATTCCGGTGCTGCGCGCGGTCGTACCGATCATTCCGCTGGTCAGTATCTCAGGGCTGCTGAAGGGGTATTTCATGGGACGGCAGGAAATTATCCCGCCCACAGCCTGCCAGATCAGCGAGGAAATCACACGGATTCTCTTTCTGATCGGCTGTTTCACGCTGGCGCCGACGACTGATCCGGTTAAAATGGCATCGATCGCGGTGTTTTCGATGTCGGTTGGAGAAATGGGCAGCATCGTTCACCTGCTGATCGCGCTCAAACGTAAAAAAAGGGTGCTGCATCACGTCAGCACCTTAAGCGATTCCTGGCATTGGGAGACCGTCAACGAATTGCTCAGCCTGTCGCTGCCGATGACCGGCAGCCGTTTAATCGGTTCCTTGACAAGCTTTCTGGAGCCGATGTGCCTCGTGCTGTTCGCCGGTGTCCTGCTTCAGCAGCAGCTGATCACGACCTACGGCCAGCTTAACGGCTACGTCATGCCGTTATTGACGCTGCCCAGCTTTGCGACGATCGCCTTAAGCAACTGGCTGCTGCCCTCGTTTACCTACCAGGCCAGCCGGCACCGCATGGACCATGCCCGCAAACAATTCTTTCAGATCGGCTTGTGCTGTCTGGGCATCGGCTGCGCCAGCGGACTGACGTTGTTCTGCTTTGCCGAACCGATCTGTCAGCTGCTCTATCACCAGACGCAGATGGTCGGTTTGCTGCGCTCGCTGGCTCTGCCGTTTATTCTGTATTCGATCCAGCCCTGCTTAAGCAGCGTGCTGCACGCGCTTGGTCAGAGTCAGAAAGCGATGATCAACACGACCTGCGGCTGTCTGACGCGTTTAGCCTGCATCAGCTTTCTGACGATTCCCTTAGGCACGCAGGCTGTCGGAATCGCGTTAGTCAGCGGTATGCTGGTGACGACCGTGCTGCATCTCGGCCGGGTTCTGCGCTGTCTTTTTCAGGACGAAAAAGCCGTTCTTCTGCCACAGGCATAAGAACACATCCGCCGGATCTGAGATGCCTTCGGTTTCCAGCTGTTCGCGCAGCCATGCCTCATCCTTGCCGATGGCCTGAAGCACCTGCTGCTGCACGATGCCGTCGGAGATCAGCGGATCCTTCCACTTCAGCTTGCTGGCCTCTTTTTTCAGCACAGTCAGCGTGCCGCTGTTTTCCAGGATTGCGAACTGAACCTCCTCCGGTGTGGAAACGTCCTTATCCCGCAGCTGATACATTAAATCGTCGATCGTATAGCGCTGTTTCTTCATCTCCCGCTGGTCGATCATGCCGTTGTAAATGATCAAACTCGGTTTGCCTTCAAAAAAGTCGCGCCATTTTTTCTTTTTCAGGCAGGCCCAGGCGATGATGATCTGCAGCACCGTCAGCGTCAGGATCGCGATCAGCGCTTTCCAGATACTCTGGTCAGGTTCAGAAATGGACAGAGCGTAAACCTCCGACATGACGAAATAAATGACGATATCCAGAACGCTCAGTTCGCCGACCTCGCGCTTGCCCATCACCCGCAGCGAGATGATAATGATCAGATAGAAAAAAATACATTTTGAAACGAGTTCAACATATTCCACTTTGACTTCCTCCTGTTGACATAATTCAGCATTTCCAGCGTAAGATGGGAGTGAGGTGACATCATGAAACACTTGCTTGACCCCTATCTCAGACTGGCCGCCGTCTTTCTCGGCGGTTCCCTCTTAGTTTCGTTCTTATTCAGCGTTTTATACTATTTTAACTGGATGGGAACGCCGATTTATCAAATTGGCTGTCTTTTATGCGGCGTGCTGCTGTACGCGGTATGCGGAATTCTATTCGCCCAGAAAGCCAAGCGCAAGGTGCTGCTGCAGGCGCTGGTGCTGTTAATCGTGCTGGTGGTGCTGGGCGTGCTGCTGATGGAAGAGAAAAGCTGGGCTGCTCTGGGCGCGCTGGCAGCGAAGGGAATCTGTTTTCTGGCCGGCTGCGTCGTGATGATCGGCAAACATAATTAACGCCTTTTCCCTTTGGACGGCGATGAAAATGCCCATCGCCTTTTTTATTGTTTGAGCGCGGTCATCCTAAAAAACAGGGCGTGCGGCTCCGGGATTCCCGACTTGGATGATCCTACCTTAAAAAAGAAAAAATCGTGAACTGATCTTTCGCCTCTTCTATTTCCAGCTTTTCACCTGCCGGCGGATTTCCAGACAACTTTACCTTGTCAAAGCACAGAAATGCTTATGACTTTTCGCGATCAATCGCTTGAGAATGAATCTGAGTTATCCCATAAAAAAAGGAAACATCAGGTTCGCTGATCTTTCCTTTATCGTTCTGCTTTCTCTTTTCATCCGGAAGTTCCGGCTTTGTTTTCTCCATTGCGTCCGATGATTCAACCCCCGGGCGCTGAATGGCAAACGCTAGTCGTTGATCATCATATTTAAAATGACCTGATCGGTGATCCGCATTCCATCCCGGCTCAGCTTGCCGACAGCGTCAATCGTCTGTTCGATGTCATGCTTGATGATGCCGGTATCTTCCTCAAATGCGATGTTGTTGAGCGCCATCTGATGCGCGATCACGCCGCAGCTTAATGCGGAAGCGATTTTGCTGGCACAGGAAGGCTTTGCCCCGTCGCAGATCATGCCGGAAATTGTCCCGGCTAAATTCGTAATTGTCATCTCAATCTGACGCAGATTGCCGCCGGCCAGCCAGGTGATTGCGCTGAACGCGCCGCACGCCGCACTGACGGCGCCGCAATAAGCCGACAACCGGCCGATCCCGGTCTTTAAATGCACGGTGATCAGATTGCTTAAGGCCAGCGCCTGGAACATTTTTTCCTCGCTGATGCCTTTTTCCCGGGCATACACGACAACCGGGACCGAACAGGTCATGCCCTGATTGCCGCTGCCGGAATTGACGACGACCGGCAGGTTGCAGCCGCTCATCCGCGCGTCGGAACCGCTGGCGGCATACGCGATGACCTTCGTAAACAAATCGTTGGGATTGTTTTTCATCATAATCCGGCCGACCTGCGAACCGAATGGATTCTTTAAGCCTTCCTCGGCGATCGCCATGTTGCATTCCACCTGCTTTTCAAGCAGCGGCCGGATTTCGCTGAGATCTTCATTTTCGACATAAGCGACGATCGATTCCACGGTCAGCCGGCTGCGGTCAATCGCGCTGACCGGCTGACTGGAACAATCATCCTTATCCAGCAGTACTTCTCCGTTCTTTATAATTTTCGTAATGTTGGTATGCTCACGCTTGATCTGCAGCTGAACCTGATTTTCAGCCTGTTCCAGAACCGCCCAGATCTGCAGGTTTTCCTCGCCTTCAATCAGTTCCACCTTGCATAAATCGCTCTTTAACAGCTCCTTGACCCGCGCGACGTCCTGCGCCGTGCTGCCGGCGATAACCTGCAGGCCTTTTGACGCGTCTCCGCAGACAACGCCCATCAGCGCCGCGGTTTTAATCCCTTTTAAATTCACGGTGTTGGGCACGACGACGCCTTTCACGTTCTTCACAATGTTGCCGGAACAGCGCACCGTCATTTTCTCCGGGAACGCCCCCAGTACTTCTTTGGCCTTCGCGCAGGCATAAGCGATCGCGATCGGCTCGGTGCAGCCCAGCGCCGGAATCAGTTCTTCTTTCAATATCGGATAGACAAGCTCTTTAATCCCTTCAGGCATGGATATTCCTCCTCGTTTCTTTTCTGCTTCCTGGGTCGTATTCCCCGTAGCTTTTTTTACGGTATCAAAACCGGATTGATCTGGTTTTTTACTCTGCTTTCATTATACCGTGTTCCCAACGGAAATTCATCCAGAAATTCGACCAGAACTCCGATTTATTCCCCATGTTTTTCTATCCGCTGAAAGCGCTGACTTAACTCCGCTTTTCCGCAAAAAAACCGGATAGGTCATCCGGTTACAGAGATTCGTTTCGGTTTTCCTCTGCGGTTTGGGTTTGAATTGCCTGCATTGTCTTTTGAATATCCTTCGCGATCAACCGCTGCATCGTTTCCGGCACGTCCTGAATCTGCGCGCCGGCTAAAGCGGCGAGGATCGAAGGCTTGAGCGAGGGATGGGCGGCGCTCAGGGAAGGCAGGGCCTGAATACACTGGCGGCGCGTGATCGGTTTGGGATCCTGAATTAATTCCAAGCAGAAAGGCAGGGCGGCGGCGCAGGTCTTCTCCTTTACCCAGCGGGCATTGGCGGCGATCAAAAGCAGGCCGCGAGTGCGGACATAAGACTGAGGGTCCTGAAGCAGCGCCACGAATTTGTCAAAATAATATGAAACCTCCGCGCAGGTCTCGCTGATCGCCAACAGGTGCTTTAACGCCTGATACGCGGTCTTCTGATCTTTGTTTTTCAGTTCTTCAATCTGAGCTTCAATCGGATTCATCTGCGGTCACCTCGTTCTCATTAGACCATTCTGACCTCGTTCCGTCAATCCTTTTTGCCGATCGATTCAAGCGTTCTTGTCTCCGGTCTTTGGGTGATCAGACCCGTCCGTTTTGATTATTCGCAGAATAACGGTTCAATCTGACCGCGGATGAAGTCGATCCGGTCTTTGACCCGCGGCACAAACGTGGACGCGATCGCGACGACCAGGTTTTTCTGCGGATTGACGTAGATCGCATTGCCGCCGTCGCCCAGCGCCGCAAACGAAGGCTCCGCTTCCTCCACAATCCACCACAGATAGCCGTAGTTTAAATTTCGTTTTTCCCAGCAGCTCTGCGTGCGGGTGCTTTCCTTCAGCCAGGCTTGGGGGATGATCTGTTTTCCGTCCACTTGACCACCATGGATGCAGCACTCGCCGATCGCCGCCATTTCCCGCGCCGAAAGCGTCAGACCCCATCCGGCAGTATTGATCTTGTTCGGTCCGCAGACCCAGCAGCTGTTTGTCGTCGCCTTGTAAAAATCCATCTGTTCTTCTTTCGTTTCAAAGAAAAGGCTTTTCTCTATGGCAATGCCCAGCGGATCAAACAAGTGTTCCCGGGCATAGTCGAGCACTGTTTTTCCGGTTGCGCGCGTCAGGATTCCGCTCAGAATATCCGGGCCGATGATCGGCGCATAGCGAAATTCACCTAATTGTCCCCGCCCGCCGATCTGATTTAACGCGAAGCTGACCCAGTCGTCGCTCATAAAATATTTCGTATAGGGATTAAAGCGAAAGCGATATGGGACCGTCATCGTCAGACAGTGCTTCAGCGTGACCTCACGCAGCAGCTCATGCCCTTTGCGGACTGGAAATTCGGGAAAGAAATCGAGAATTTTCTGATCCACTCCGGTAATTTCCCCGCGTTCCAGAGCGATTCCGATCAACAGGGAAACGATGCTTTTGGTCACGGAGAAGACGTGAAATTGGTTTTCAGCGGTAAAGCCGTTGTAATACGCCTCCAGTTCACGCCGGCCGTTATGGCAGACGACCAGTCCGGCGAGATTGGGATAGTCTGTTTTGATGATTTCGTCGAGAGCGGACAGTTTTTTCGGATCCATATTCTTCCTCTTTTCCTTGTTTATTTTCTAACCGGATAATAGATTTCGGCGCAAAACGCCTGCGGATCATCCCGCGGATCAGAACGATAGACCTCAAACAACGCATCCGCATTGTGATATCCTTCCTCCTCAGCCCATTGAATCTGGCGGGCGTAAACGGCCGGGAAATCCGCGTCCAGACCGCTGACCACAGTTTTCAAACAGAGGCCAGGCTGGAAAAGCCGGGTTTCCTCCGTGGTTTCCCGGACAGGAATCGCAAATTCTGTGTCCAGTCCTTCCTCGCTGAATTCATCGTCATGAAATAAGGTCATCGGCGATCCTTCCATCGTCAATCGTTGTTTTTGAAGTTTATCCAGCAAGATGCCAAAGCTTTGTTGATAGGCCTGCGGGAAATCGCCTTCCCGTACTTTTAAGCGCCGCGAAAGCAGCGTCATCGCCGGCATTTCCGTCAACTCCACCACAATCTCATCCCCGGCGTTGGCCAACGAACAGCCTTGCCGGAGGTTTTCAATGTCCCCGTCCAGCTGCCGCAGCCGTTGATTCAGGAGCGTTTTCTGACGCAGAAGTTCCTGCTTTTTTTCCTGCAGCGCCGCGCTCAGACTGCTTCGCTCGCCATTGAATGTGACGACGAGCAGCTTGATTTCTTCCAGCGTAAAGTTGTAGGCCTTAAGCCGGTTGATCAGCCGCATTGTCCCAAACTGATCTGCGGTATAGAACCGATACCCGGTCGCGGGATTGACAAGCCAAGGCTGAAGCAGACCCATCGTTTCGTAATAGCGCAGTGTTTTCGTTGAAACCCGGCAGATCCTTGAAAATTCGCCGATCGTCAGCATCCTTCTTCCTCCTTTTTCCTGTGTCTGGCTTCAGGATACACCTTGTCCTAAGGGCAAAGTCAAGCGATCAATTCTGGAAATTTTAAACAAAGGAAAAGCGGCGCTGAAACAACGCCGCCGATCGTTAGATTCCTTGGAATATTCCCTAAGAACCGTAATTCCAGAATTATAAACTCTGCCACAAAAAACACGTCAGTTTTAATTTGACAGAGCTTTTTAGCCAATAACGTTTAATCGTCGCTTAGGAATTTCAACTGTCCAAAATATCAAAATGGACCTTGCTTTCTCTTTGTCCTCCATCCCTTTATCCTTGTTTCGCTGAAGGTGAAATAGAAACAATCTAAATTCAGCCATTCTCCTATCTTATTTTATAAATTTATCCTTTAGCTCTTGTTCAGTAAAACACAAGCCAAGATTCGTATGCCGCTGCAAAGAATGCAGTTCCTGCTTGATATATTCCCAAGATTCTTTATAGTTCCCGATTACTGAAAAATCGGACTTAGAAATAAAGTATAAAAATTCCGGAATCTCATTTTTATACTTTCTTGCAAACTGAAAAGCGTCATATTCTTTATCTTTATCCGTACTATTCTGCTTGCCATACAACACATGATCCAAATTGCAAGACATATAGAACATCCTGTATGGAACTTTCCATATTTCCTGACAAGCGCAAAGCTTACTGATATTCGCTTTTTTTTGTTGATTTCTTTTTAAAATTCCCTGTCTATTATTCGTAAAAATTCCTGTCGTTGTATACAATATTCCCGTACACTTCCGATCTTCGACTACATATTCATCAGGGATGAAAGCACCATCCATATCCACGATATGAATGATTTGATCAAAATCATCTTTACCATAATGATTGGAAGACGCATAGGTCCGGATTTCATTCCCAATTTTAGAAGAAACGTTTGCCGGAGAAACACCTCGAGCTGTAGTGATATCACCGTGCATAATATGAATATATACTTTTCGGCTATCATAAATCCGACTGAAGATCATGCCCAGTGCTTCATCATCAGAAGGTCCTTCAACAATTACGAATATGATTTTCTTACGAGCCACGCCATTCACCCGCTTCTCTGAATGCAAACGCAATTTCGTAGTTATTTGTTGGTTCGTAAATTTCTTCACTTTGTTCCCCAAGAACAATATCACGGTAATAAAAATCCCGCAGATTATTATTCGTCTTAACGTTACTCAGGCGAATGTACCGATTGTCTGGATTTGTTGTCGTAAAAGCAATAAAGCCTCGATCCAACGTTTCCAATGGACGCAGGTTATGTGAAGTAAAGATCAGCTGTCCTTTTCCTTTTTCTGATATGATTCTCAAAAGCTCGCCAAGAAGATATTCAAACACCCCTGAATCAATTTCGTCAATCGCGACAGTAATGGATGCTTTATTATAAACGACAATCAGCAGTTGAAGGATGGAGATAATTTTTTTGATTCCCTCTGATTCATACTGCAAAGGTATTTCCCGGTTGTTTTTACAGGATACCAGTTGAATTTTACTGCCTCTTTTTCCATCGGGAAAAAGCTCATTACCCAGGTTTACAACACCGATGGTCAATCCTGGAACAATTTGTTTCAGGACAACGTTCATATTCTCAATGACTTTACAAACGACATCCAAAGTTTCCATCGGGATGAGCGAGGAACCATTCAACTGAATCATTAAATTTCCGATCATGGATTTTCCTTTTTCTTTATCAGCATATTTAAACGCTAACGGCAACGTATTTAATGTAATCAAACCTGAATTCGCTGTATTGATAATGAATAGTTCATAAGCTCCAAAATAGAAAAGTCTGTTAAACAACGCTGAATGATAATGTTCTTTACAATTTTTCCGGATTGCATTCAACAATTCTTTAGAGAAGATAAAGGATCTTGAAGTTTCAGCAGCGTATTTTTTTGCAACAAGCAAATTAGTTTCCGTTGCTTTTTCTTTGCCAACTAAACTTTCGTATTTCGTTGCCGGAATGAAAACCTCATCCGTACGAGTATCAATAATCGGGAGTAATTTCATTTTTAAATCATTACTCTTGTAAGAATAGGAAAGTACTTCATCAAAAATAAGCGCTTTGTTTTTTTCAGAATCATCGCTTATATATTCTTTATTCTCAAACGTTTCTTTTTTATTTTTACATAGTTTGAATTCATAATATACGACGTATTCGCCTTCAGGCTCATCGTCAGTAACCTTAAACTCATATTTCAAAGCGCTGTAGTCAGCATCTACATGGACATAGTCCGCAAAAGTCAAGGGAATAGACTTCATTGTTAACACAGATTTCAAAAGCGATAAAGCATCAATCAGTGCCGTTTTGCCCGAACCATTCTGTCCATATAAGCCAAGAATACTTGATTGATATTCTTTGCGATTATTCTCAAACGTCATTCTCCCATATTTGACATTTTTGAAGTTTCTGATCTCTATACTTTCTAAACGTACAATTGAGTTTTTCACGATCCGAAAACCTCCGTTCTTTTTCTTGATTTCATATTACCACAGGAACAGAACATCTTCAACCAAAATAAAATTCGATACATTTTGTATCATTATTTATAAATTACAAAAGCTTTTCAGCAGACCAAATTAACATTAGCTGTATGAAATATCCCAGTTTATCTTTTACTAGCTTTTGCAATATTCCTTTTCATGAACTGAGTCCCGCGCTGCCATAATTTTCGGCTTATCTCAAAATGCAGGATAAAAAAGGCAGCGACAGAAATCCGGCTTGATTATCATATTCTCTGATTTTCTATATCTCATAATTCGATCCAGCCTGCACCACGAAAACCGAACGGACTGCTCAATCGAGAATCTGACGGATCATCTGCGGATTGTTCAGAAAGCGGCGGTACAGGTTAACCGTCTGCGACTCGTCGTAGCTCACCGGCACCAGCACGTCGTCCTGAATTTCCAGGATTTCCGCCTGCGGACAGGCGAGCAGGATCGGTGAATGGGTCGCGATCACAAGCTGGGAATCCTCCTGAATCAGATCATTCATGATCGCCAGCATCGCGAACTGACCGGTCGGCGACAGCGCGGATTCCGGTTCGTCGAAGATATAAAAGCCATGTCCGGAAAGCCGGCTGCGCAGCAGCGTCAGATAGCTCTCCCCATGCGACATCTTATGCAGCGACACCCCGCCGTAGCCGGTTAACATGCGGCTGTCCTCGGCCGCGATATTTTCAATTTCCGAAGCGACGTTATAAAAGCTTTCAGCCCGGAAAAAGAAGCCGTCACGGCAGCGGCGCACGCCTTTGGCCAGCGTCAGCGCCTGATATAAGGACGAATGGGTTTCCCGCGTCGAAAACTGAAAATTGCGCGTTCCCCCTTCCGGGTTAAAACCCATCCCAACAGCGATCGCTTCGATCAGCGTCGATTTTCCGGTTCCATTATCACCGGTGATAAACGTCAGCGGTTTATGAAACGTCAACGGCTGAAAATGTTGAAACAGCGGGATCGTAAACGGATATTCCGCAGGACGTCCGGTTTCGTCTTCGTTCACACGGACCTGTCGGAGATACAGTTCATAAGCTTCCAGCATGACGGCCTCACCTCTTGAATTTATTGTACCAGAGTAAGTCAAAAAGAACAGGACAACCTGAAAGAATTCAGATCGTCCTGTTTTGTAACGATTCGTTTACTTATCACTCAGATCTTCGCCCTGCGTCGCGATGACCTTGCGGAACCATTCGTAGCTGTCCTTGCGTGTCCGCTTCAGTGTCCCGCTGCCGTCGTTCTGCCGGTCGACATGCACAAATCCATAGCGTTTGCGCATCTCGCCGGTGCCCGCCGACACGATATCGATCGGTCCCCAATACAGATACCCCATCACGTCGCAGCCGTCCGCGATCGCTTCGCGCAGCTGGATCAAATGCTCGCGGATATATTCAACGCGGAAATCATCGTGAATCGCTCCGGTTTCATCCGGCTGTTCGTCCAAACCGATCCCGTTCTCCACGATAAACAGCGGCTTGTGATAGTGATCGGTCAGGAAGTTGCAGACATAGCGCAGCCCCTGCGGATCGACCGGCCAGCGCCAGGGCGCCGGAGAAGTCTGTTTAAGATAGGGATTGTCCAGTCCTGCCGAACCGCCGGTATCCGTCCGGATTTCCGCTCCGGCATGATAAACCGTGCTGCGGTAATAGCTGAACGCGATGTAGTCGACCGGAAAGCTGCGGATCAGTTCCAGCTCATCCTGGGTCATGTCCGGCCGCGATCCATTTTCACGCCAGCTCCGCTGGACATAACCCGGATATTCCCCGCGCACCATAACGTCCAGGAATAACATCTGTTTGTGCTGATGTTCCATCACACCCAGAATATCCTGCGGATCGCAGGTATAAGGATACGTCGCCAGACTGGAGAGCGAAAGCATACAGCCGATCTTCGCCTGCGGATCGATCTGATGGCCCAGCTGCACTGTTTTCGCGTTGGCAACAAACAGATGATGCGCTGCCTGATAGAGCTGACGCTCGGTCAGATCCTGATTGACATGTTCCGGATGCGCAGGGTGAATGTCCAGTACGCCACCGGCCACAAACGGAATTCTGAACAGGTTGTTCACCTCGTTGAACGTCATCCAGTAGTTCACGGCGTTGTGATAACGGCGGAAAACGACATCAACATACTTCATCCAGAAATCGATCATCTTCGGGTTCAGCCAGCCTCCGTATTCCGTCAACAGATGCAGCGGCATTTCATAATGACTCAGCGTGATCACCGGCTCCATACCGCGCCGGCGCATCTGCGCGAACAGCTCGTCGTAATACCGCAGACCGGCTTCGTTGGGCTCCGTTTCGTCGCCGTTGGGGAAAATCCGCGCCCAGGAAATACTCGTGCGGAATGCCTGGAACCCCATTCCTTCCATCAAGGCCAGATCCTCGTTGAAGCGATGATAAAAATCGATCGCTTCATGACTGAGATATACCTTGTCGGCTTTCAGCGCCGGTTCCCATTTCTGCCGCTTTGGATTCCATTTTAAATCCGGTTCGTTCAGAATTCCAACGACCACGTCGGTGACATTTAGCTGCTTGCCGTCCTCCAGATACGCGCCTTCAATCTGATTGGCCGCGACAGCGCCGCCCCATAAAAAGTTTTCAGGAAATGCTTGTCCCATTTTACTCCTCCTTTAGTTTCCTTGATTTTATCTTTATTGTACTGAATTTCATCTTGTTGTGCAGCCAAAAATTCATTTTTTCTGTGTCTCAAGTCCACAACCGCAGCGCCAGGCCGATCATCGGCGGCAGGCTGAACAGCGACAGCAGCGTCGACAAACACACCAACGTTGCTCCATACCGGCAATCCTTCCCCGCTTTCTGTGAGAGCATCGCCAGCAGTACCCCGACCGGCGTACAGCCTGCGATGTAGATCGTCAGCTTCATCTCGGTCAGCGATGCCGGAAGCAGGCTCAGCAAGGCCAGCGATGCCAGCGGCGCCACGACCAGCCGCCCAAAGCTGACCGCGTAACTTTTCCGGTTCGCAAAGATCTCGCGGATCGGGCACTGCGCCAGAAAGACGCCCAGAACGATCATCCCCAGCGGCGTGTTGCATGCGCTTAAAAACGACAGCGTCTGTCCCAGCGCTGAGGGAATCGGCACCGGAAGCAGGAATAAAGCGAACCCGATCAGAAAGGCGATCATCGCCGGATTGCCAAAAATTTTACGCCAGCGGATTCCCGCGGCATCGCCAGTGATCAGCGTCAGTCCGACCGTCCAGACAAACAGCGGCATGACCGTTAAATAGATTGTCAGATAAAACAGACAACCCTCGCCCAACAGCTGAGACACCAGCGGAATTCCGATGAACCCGGCGTTGCAGAAGGCGACGCCGAACTGTTCGACGCCCTGACCGCCGGGAAACATCAGCCGGGCGCTGATTAACGCCGCCAGGACAACGATCACGCTGACCCCGGCCGCCAGCGCGCCCTGCTTGAATAGCTGGACGTCAAACGGCAGCGCCAGCGACGAAATCATCAGCGCCGGATTGCACAGATACAACAACAGCTGCGTCAGCTGCCGCGAGCCCTCGTCGCTGATGAGATGAACGCGGTAGGCCCCAGCCCCAGCGAGCATTAATAGAAACATCACTGTCACCTGTTCAAATACCAGGCTCATTTTAATTTCCTCCCCTTAATTAATAAGAACAGCGACGCCTCGCTGTCCTGATCGTTATGACTTGGGTAACACTGACGGCTACAATTCTTCACCGTTGGTTTCGATGATCTGCTTATATGCGGCATAGCTGTCCTTGCAATAGCGGCGCTTGCTGCCCTGGCCGTTTTCATCCTGATCGACATAGATGAATCCATAACGCTTGCTCATCTCGCTGGTGCCGGAGGAAATCAAGTCAATCGGTCCCCACCACGTGTACCCGATGACGTCGCAGCCGTCCTGCACCGCTTCCTTCAGCGCTTTCAGATGCCGTTTCAGATAATCGATCCGGTAGTCGTCATGCACGGTGTTTTCCGCGTTCAGCGTTTCAATTTTGCCGATTCCGTTTTCGAGGATGAAGATCGGTTTTCCATACCGGTCGTAAACTTTATTCGTCAGATACCGCAGACCGTCCGGATCGATCTGCCAGCCCCATTCGTTGGCCTTCAGATGCGGATTTTTCAATCCCGAAGTCAGGTTGCCGCTGGTGCGTTCCTTCTTGTCAGTAGCCGCGGCCGTGACGATCGACTGGTAATAAGAATAGCCGACCCAGTCCGCTGTCCCCTGCTTCAAAAGCTCCAGTTCGCCATCCTCAATCTGAAGATGGATCTGGTTCTGTTCAAAATAGGTTTTAGCGAAATACGGATATTCGCCCTTCGCCTGCACGTCCAGAAACAACAGGTTGGTGATCCGGTCAAATTCTTCGTTGGCAATCACGTCCCGCGGGTCGCAAGAATACGGATAGGAGGTCACATAGGCGACCATGCAGCCCATTTTTAAATCCGGATAGTGCTGATGGGCGTACTGAACAATTTTAGCCGCCGTGACAAACTGATTGTGAATCGCCTGCCAGCGCCGGTTCTCAAATTCAACACCCTCGCCGTTGCAGACCCCCAGACCCTTAAACGGAGCTAACAGACCGCAGTTGATCTCGTTGAACGGCAGCCAGTATTTGACGTCGTGATGATACCGGTCGATCAGCGTTTTAAAATAACGATAGTAATAGTCGATGATTTCCCGGTTGGTATAGCCGCCATAGTTCTCCCAGATCTCAATTGGCGGATCAAAATGCGACATCGTGACGAGCGGTTCCATGTTCCATTTGCGGCATTCACGGATCACGCCGTCGTAATAAGCCAGCGCTTTTGCGTTCGGTTCGCGGTCGCCGACATGTGGGAAGACGCGGGAAATCGCGATCGAGAAGCGGAATACCTTAAATCCCATCTTCGCCATCAGCGCGATATCCTCGGCATAGGTGTGATAGAAATCGATACCCCAGCGTTTCGGATAGTCCAGCAAATCTCCAGTTCTGCCTTCGGCAATCTCCTTGTCGGTGATCCAGGCCTGGCCGAAATTCTGACGCTGGTTCGGATCGATGCGCTTGACGATATCCGGGAACGTCAGCGTCCGGCCGTCGGCGTCATACGCCCCCTCAGCCTGGCAGGCGCTGATTGCCCCGCCCCAAAGAAAATCATGGCGGAAATTTTTATTCATGACTCAAGTCCTCCCCGTTGGTCGCAATGACCTGCTTGTACCAGTCGAACGATTTCTTTTTGCGGCGTGCTCCGCTGCCCTGGTTGTAGTCGTCCAGATCGACGTAAATAAACCCATACCGCTTGGACATCTGACTGGTCGAAGCGCTGACCAGATCGATGCACGCCCAGGAGGTGTAGCCCATGACCTCGACACCGTCCGCGATCGCTTCGGCAATCTGTTCAAAATGGGACTGGAAATATTCGATCCGGTAATCGTCATCGATCGTGCCGTCCGGGTTGACCTGATCGTTGTAGCCCAGTCCGTTTTCCACGATCCACAACGGTTTCTGATAGCGGTCATAGAGATCGATCAACGAGATTTTCAACCCTTCCGGATCGATCTGCCAGCCCCACTCGGACGTCGGCAGGTAGGGATTTTTAACACCGGTCGCCAGGTTGCCGCCGACCTTCTCACGCTGGTCGGCATGGACGGACTGAACCATACTCATGTAATAAGAGAATGAAATGAAATCCACGGTGTGCAGCTTGAGAATTTCCTCATCCCCGGCCGCCATGGGAATTTCAAAGCCTTTGTCAGACCATTCCTTTTTAATCCAGCGCGGATATTCGCCGCGCACCTGCACGTCGGTATACAGGGAATTCATCCGGTTGTCTTTCTGCGCCAGATAGATATCCTTAGGATTGCACGTTTCCGGATAGGTCATCGTTTTGGTCACCATGCAGCCGATCTGAAACTGCGGGTTGATCTGCCGGGCGAGCTTTGTCGCCAGCGCGGAAGCGACCAGCTGATGATGCAGCGCTTTGTAAATGGCTTCCTCGGCCTTCAGCTTGGACGGATAGTTTTCCTCGACGATTCCGACGGTCGTAAACGGATGACGGAACACCGAATCGATTTCGTTAAACGTCAGCCAGTATTTCACCAGATCCTTATACCGGTTGAAGCAGACCTCGGCATAGCGGACAAAATGATCGACGACCTCGCGCGACGCCCAGCCTTCGCCGTGGGTCACGAAATACAGCGGCATTTCGTAGTGCGACAGCGTGACTAACGGTTCGATATGAGCCTTGCGCAGCTCCTTAAATACATCTTCGTAGAACTGCAGGCCTTTTTCATTTGGCTGTTCCTCGATCCCGTTCGGGAAAATCCGCGTCCAGGCAATCGACATACGGAAGGTCTTAAAGCCCATTTCCTGAAACAGCGCGATATCTTCTTTATAATGATGGTAGAAATCAATGCCGTGACGCTTCGGATAATAAACTTCGTTTTCCGTCTTCAGCGCCGCTTCAATATCGGCGGGTGACGTATGCCATTGGGCAACGTAGTCTTTTTTATCGACATCCGGCTTAAACCGGGCGACATCGGCAACCGAAACTCCCTTCCCGTCAACGTTCCATGCGCCTTCGCACTGGTTAGCGGCGACAGCGCCGCCCCATAAAAATCCTGCTGGAAACTTTCCCATTGTATCCTCCTTTTTTAATTAGAAATCCGGGAAGCCGAGGTTGATCCTTCCGCTTCCCGAAAATAACATGCTTTGTCTTAGTTGCCAGCTTCCTTCTGCGCCTGTTTGTTGGACATCAGAACAAACGGAATCCAGACTAACGTCGTCACCGCGATGATGATCAGCTGCACGACAACGCCCTGCCAGCCGTGGCCGATAAACGCACCGATCATGATCGGCAAACCAAACGGCGCGTCGACCGTGTTGCACGGCATAAAGCCGATGTTGGTCGCCAACAGTGCAATCGCTGTGGCAATGCCTGAATTGAAGATAAACGGAATCGCAAATGTCGGGTTGAGTACTAACGGCAGGCCGAAGACGACCGGCTCGGAAATACCGCACAGCGCCGGAATCGCGCCTAGCTTGGCGATCATACGGTGATCTTCACGCTTCGAGAACAGGAAGATCGCGATGATTAAGGATAAGATCATTCCCGCGCCGCCAGCGACGATGAAGAAGGTCCAGAAGCCCATCGTGACCGGCTGGTTGGCGACGGAGCCGGCCGCTACTGCGGCGGTGTTGGCCGCGATGGCCGCACTCATTAACGGATTGCGGATCGGCGAGATAATCAGACCGCCGTGGATGCCTAAGAACCAGAAGATCTGCGAAATAATGACAATGCCGATAATGCCGGCCGGCGACTGGAAGATGACTTCCAACGGCGACTGAATCACTGAGTACACCCATTCGTTAAGATAGCTGCCGGTCGCGAGATAGAACAGAATACCGCCGACGGCTGTAATCGTCAATGTGATCAGAATCGGAATCAGGGTGTTGAACGACTGAGAGATCGCAGCCGGTACTGACGGCGGCATCTTGATCTTGATCGCTTCAAATTTCATGAGCCGGGCAAAGATTTTCTCCGCGATGACCGCGATGATCATGCCGATGAACAATCCCTGCGCGCCCAAAGTCGTCGAAGCCAGACCCGCAGCGCTGTTGGCCACGCCGTCGACCAGACCGGCAACAGTCTGCGGAATGACAGTAATGTATGCGCAGGCGGCGGCCACTCCTGCCAATTGCGGCGGCAGATTGTCGTTTTTCGCCAGATTCATCGCGATTAAGAACACGATCGGAATCGTCATAAACGACATCGTCGCGAAGTTGATCGCGGTGAAGGCTGGTTTTAAGGAGGCGGCGGCCGGTATTAAGGCGGCCAGACCGATGCTGGTGGAACAGATCAGCGTGTTGAACAGCGTGGCAAACGAGCCCACGATGATGAACGGCATGTACGCGGTAAACGCGTTTTTAATCGCGGTCAGATACTGATTGCCGTCAACCTTTTCGGCGACCAGCAGCAGCGCGTCTTCAAATTTTTCTGAAAAAGCCATATTCTCCCCCTCTTACTTCTTAGCCAGATTTTCGGCTTGTTCCAAAACCTTCGCCCCGTTGCAGGTTCCGTAAGCAACCGGATCGATAACGGCGATCGGCGCCTGGTCGCCGACGATCTTGGTGACCTTGCGCAGGATATGCCGGACCTGCGGTCCTAACAACAGGACGTCGAAATTGCCTAATTCTTCCTGGATCTGGCCCTGTTCGACCGCCCAGATTTTATAATCCTTGCCTTGTTCCTTGGCGGCTTCCTGCATTTTGGAAACGACTAAGCTGGTGGACATGCCCGCGCAGCAGGCTAACATGATTCTCATTCTGAATCCTCCTTTTTTAATAAGCTTGATAACAGACGATAGATGTTCAGGAATTCTTCTGCCTGATCGGCCATCATCATGGCGGTCGTCAGGTGATCCTGGGCGTGCACCATCATCAGCGATACTTCCTGTTTTTCGCCGCGGGCTTCCCCTTGAATCAGCTCCGTCTGCGTCTGATGCGCCAGGCGGAGATCCTCTCTGGCTTCCTTGATCAGAGCTTCAGCTTCCGCAAAGTTGTAATCCCGGGCCTCTTCAATGGCCATCATGGATTTTGATTTTGAATTGCCTGCGTTCAGGATCAACCCAAATGCTGTTTCATACATTTCCATACGATTCCTCCCTGGCTGTGATCTCAAATGGTTGCAGCCTCATTTGATCTGGTTTCATCATACAGGGAAATTCATTCACGTTCCATAGATCCTTTTTCCGCTTTGAATCCGGAAATGAAAATGGAATGCGGAAATTCATTTCAATCCGGAAAACACGGTAAACCAAAAAAACGCCCGGTTCCTTTAATGGAACCGAACGTCTGTCATTGAAGACTGATTCTTACAAGCCTAAAGGCAAAACGCGGCAGACGCTGCGGGCTGTCAGGATGCAGTCAATTATTCAGATCTTCCTCAATCGTCCTGAAGATCCGCATCAGCGTGGCATAGCGTTTTTCATGCAGCAGCAGCCGCACATAATCCTTCGACGTTAAAAACTTGCTTGTCAGCGTATAAAATTTCTGTAAGTCGCGGTTTTTCCCTTTTTCAATCGAAAGCAGGAAAACCAGCTGGACTTTCTTTTTATCCCACAAAATCGGCCGTTTCAGCAGCGCGACGCAGACGAAGGTTTCGTCCGTACAGACGCGGTAAGGATGAGGAATCGCAATCAGGTTGCCGAATTCCGTCACAGCCTTCTTTTCCCGCAGCAGGATCAGCTCCTTGAAATTACGCGGAACTTTGTAAAAATTACGGATCCGCGCCGACATGTAGTCGATGACTTCCGTTTTATTTTTCGCCGGCACATTGACAAGAAACAAATTCGGATCAAAAAAATGCTCGATCGAACTGGTTCCGGACTGAGCCAGCACACGCTTGATCTTCGATTCATCCCGCGTTTGCATGAAATACTGCACGCGCAGGATCGACACCGGCAGCTTGACCGGAATTTCAACGGTGCTGATAACGAGGTCAACGTCGGAGAAATCAATCCGGTCGAGCGTCAGAACGTCGCAGGTCATCAGCTGATTGATATACTTGCCGAACTTATCGCGGTACTGATACTCCAACAGCTCCGCGGTGCCGCGCCCGGTACTGCAGACGATCACGATGTTTTTGCGGCGGATCGTTTCGCGCTTGCGCTCCAGCGCCAGATTGATGTGCAGCGCGATGTAGCCGATCTCATCCTCGCTGATCTCCTTCTGATAGCGTTCTTTCAGCACGCCGCAGGCCGTCGTGGCGATCATAAACGCCAGCATATAATGATTTTTTATTTCCTTTAACAACGGATTGCGCATATTCAGATCATACTGCAGACGATTTTCCAGCGGCACCAAATGCAGGGCCAGGACTAACCGCAGGTTCAGATCGCTGCTTAAATCCAGGTTCATTTCATCGTCGACGACCCGCAGCATCTCGTCGACCGTTTCATACATTGTTTCGCTGATGATGCAGTTCTCCTGCTGCGGTGATTTGATCATCTGCTTGCCGAGCAGGTGAATGACGATATAGCCGCATTCGCTTTCCGGAATGACGACGGAAAACGCCTGTTCGATGCAGCCGACGATTTTCTGCGCCAGCGGATACAACGGCTTGGCTTTCAGTTCTTCCAGTTTCTGCGGCGTCATCGGCACATGATTGCCGCTGACAATGCGCTGCAGTGCGATCAGCAGATGCATCGCCAAATTGTTAAACGCGAAGTCGCTCATAAAAAACTGCGCTTCTTCAAAAACAGTTTCCAGAATTTCAGAGATCCGCTGCAGCTGACCCTGGCGCTGATCCGCCTCCGGCTGATCTTCCATCATCGAAGTCAGACACGTTGAAAGGCATTGGCGATAATCGAATTCGCTGCCTTCGATCTTTAATCCATAATGCGGCCGAACCGTCAGCTTTAAATTATAACTCTCCAAAATTTCACGGACCGTCTTGAGATCCTGGGAAATCGAGCTTTGGCTTAAAAACAACAGATCGCACAGTTCCTCAGTCTTCACATAGTCCTCATGCGCAAGCAGATATTCCAGGATAAAGCGAACACGCTGCTGGGGTGTCGCGGGCATTTCTGTCCGCGGCGCCTGAGTTTTCCCCGCCAAAACCGGATCAAGAATCTCAACGCGGTAACCGAACTTCGGCTTACTGATGAGCGCCATCCCATAATCCGGCAGCTCCTCAGCCAGCTGCTTCAGCTCGCTGCGCACCGTTCGATCGGACAGCTCCAGCTGTTGAGCGATAAAGGAAGCCGTCGTGTACGTTTCTTCATCCAGATATTTTAAAATGGCTTTCTGACGCTGGTTCAGCATGCGATCACCCCCCTCTTTTAAAGAGTACCATGATTTTAATTCATTTTCAAAAAAACCGTTCGTTTTCTGCAACGGTTTTTGGAATCCGCTGAGCCGGACACTGCAAATAAAAAATCTGGACACCGACTTGACAAAAAAGCTTCTTCGATTTAATATTAAATTAGTTTTAAAAAGTATTTGAATAGTAGCTCATTAATAAGGGAGGCGCTCGCCATGGCTGATGCCGGAATGCTTAAGCAGATCAATCTTCAAAAAATAAGGAACGCCTTTTTAGCGGGTGAACCTTTCAGTAAGACCGAGCTGGCGGAAAAAACCGGTTTGAGCTTCCCGACGGTCGGCAAGATTGTCGACGAAATGGTCAGGACCCGGCAGCTGCAGATTGTCGGAACCCGGAATTCTTCGGGCGGACGATGCAGCCGGATCTACCAATACAACGCTGACTTCCGCAACGCGATCGCGATGATCCTGGAAGGTCAGAATCTTGACTGGTTCATCCTCGACAGCCTGGGCATGACGAAAAACCAGGGCCGGATTGAAATTGACGGCGACTTATTGGGAACGCTGACCGGGCTGCTTCTGCAAGCCCGCCGGCAGGAACCCTCGCTGTGCTGCTTCTGTCTGGGTATTGCCGCGAATACTAACGGCGAAACCGTCCAGCAAAGCTTTGAATATCCGCAGCTCAAAGGCATGAACCTGTTAAAAGAGCTGGAATGCGCCAGCGGACTGAAAGGCTCCTTGGGCAACGATATGTGGATCTCCGCGGAAGGCTGCTGGCAGCGCTGCCGGATGAACGATCATACGACGTTGATCAGCTTCTATTTAGGCAGCTGCGGATTTGGCTCCAGTTTTGTTGTCGGCGGCAAAACGATCAAAGGCGCTCATCAGGTCGCGGGGGAGATTGAACTGCTGCCGTGGATCCGCGAAGCCGGACTGAACGCGAACCAGTGGCCGGATACACTGCCGGAAACGATCCTGCGCTGTATCCTGACCTACGCGATCATCACCGATCCGGATTTCATCCAGTTATATACTCATCCATTCTTCGTCGATCACTTCGATGAAATTCAAGCCCAGCTCAACGCCTGCTTTGCCGGAGTCCAGCCGCCGGCGCTGCTCTTATCCGATGATTTCCGCGCCGATTATGAAATCGGTCTGAGCTGCCGGGCAATGCGGTTAATGAATCCGCAAGAGGTTTCAGCATGAAAACCTATACGCATCTTGTCTTTGATATCGACGGTACGCTGCTGAATACGGAGCTGGCCGTGCTGCATTCTCTGCAATGGGCGCTGAAACGCCAGGGGATCGAATTACCACTGGATCAGCTGCGGTTTGCTTTGGGTATCCCCGGAACAGACGCGCTGAAACGATTTCCTCTAGCTCATCCGGATCAGGTGCTGCGCGAATGGGATGCGAAATATACCGAATTTCTTGATGAAATCACAATCTTTGAAGGAATTCCCGAGCTGCTTAAAACCTTGCGCGATCACGGCGTCGCCCTGGGAATCATCACGTCCAAGACTCAGATCGAGCTGGCGCAGGATTTCGGTGCGCTGGGATTAGCCGAATATTTCTCCGTCATCGTCACCGCCGACGATACCGTTCAGCACAAGCCGGACGCTGAACCGATGCGGCATTACCTTATGCGCAGCGGCGCAGGCGCGGCGGAAACCATTTATATCGGCGATGCGGATTACGATATGCAATGTGCGCTGCGGGCCGGCTGCGACTGTGCGCTGGCGCAATGGGGCCGGACAGACAAGCCAAACACCACTCCGACCTGGATTCTGAAACAGGTTGAGGATGTCTGGCAGTTAGTCGGAATGACCCCGGATCCTTCCCGCAGATAAAATTACTTATTCCGATACAGAGGACGGATCTGACTGAATCCATAAGCAGTCCTCCCGATTCGTCCGTCTGTTCGTAAAAAGCCCCGGGCGCTTACCCCAGGGCTTTTTTCTATTAGTTGAATGAACAGAAGCGTTGTGTTTTACGTTTGTCCGATGCTGGTATGTCCGTGACCCTCAATCGAACACTACGATCGCGTCCGGCCGTTTGATCCGCAGCGCCAGCGTTTCCAGAATCCGGAACACATGATTGAAATCCTTGGTTTCCAGATAACCTGTGCTCAGATCCATTCCTAACGCCAAATCGACGTTTTCCGGTTCCGCCGCGATCAGCAGCGCATGATTTTGCTTCAGCACCGGCGATTTTAAGACCGGTCCGTCGATCAGCCGCGCGATCCGGTCGACTTCCAACATGCCGGTACCTGGCTGAATTCGCTGTAAATCCAACATCCGATCCGGACTCAGCACCAGCGTAACACCGCTGACATAACCGCGGCTTTCCAGCTCGTTCAAGCCTTTGGCGATATCCGCAAACGCGTTCTCACTCTGACTCCAGTCGCCGCGCACGCAATGCACTGCCCCTTCGGTATTGGCTAATCCGGTGACTCCCGCCGCAGGATTGCCGAAGAAAATGAGTTCATCTTCGCGCCGGGCCAATTTGCGCGCCGCTTCCAGAATCCGCGAGCGATCTAACGAGGCACCGCTTTCCACGCTTTCTAAATCACGCCACAATAAAGTAAAATCCTCAAATAACTGAATTAACGGCTGAAAGCGGCGGCCGCGGATCTGACCAAGGCCCGCTTCCAGCTCCTCCGTCATCGCCGAGCTGTCAACGATCACGCTCTGCGCGCCTGCACCCAGCGGACCGGCCAGCGATAAAAACCGGCGGCCGGTCAACAGCTTCCGGGCCGTTTCAATAACCGCTTCGTCGATCTGATTCCATAACGCCGCATTGATCGGCGCGGATTCTCTGCCTAAAACATCCATCTTGATTCTCCTTTCTACTCTTTGAGCGATCCGACCGTCATTCCGGTCTTCACTTCAGCATTTTTTGTAATTCCCAAGTCTTCCAGCATTTCCTTCACTTCAGATTCACCGGCTAAGAAATGATCGGTTTCCGATGGATCCAAATAACGCATTAAGGTGATCAGTTCGCCCATGTGCGCCTTTTCTTCATCGCGGATATCCTCCAGTACTTTTTTCGCGGCGAGATCGTCCGTCGCTAAAATATGGGATTCGTATAGATAAATGGCTTCCAATTCGCCGGCGATATCGAGGCGGATCGCCTGCATCAGTTCGGCGTTGGTCATCTTTCGGTTGACGTTTCCTTGAAATGGATTCGCAAAGTTTGGCATGTTTATCCCTCCTTGGTTTCATTAAACCACATATCCCAGCATTTTACAATAGCGATAATCATTATCATTATATTTTTATTAATATTTTCCTGCAACAATCATGAAATTACTTTCATAAGTTGTAAAAACAGCCACGATTCTCTTCTTTTCTGACAAAAAAAAGCCAGACTCTGCCGAATCAGCCGCTGCATCGAACGCAATGGCTGCCTCAGTTTTCTGGCTTTTTAAACGTGAATCAGGATTTGTGTTTTCTGACTTTCTGTGAGTCAAATTTCCTGCCCCTGCCACAAAGCGCGGACAATCTCAACGGCGTTGGTCGCCGCTCCCTTGCGCAGCTGATCGCCGCAGCACCACAGCGCGATCCCCTGTTCACTGGCAAGATCCCGCCGCAGCCGGCCGACCTCGACGGTATCCTGATCCGTACAGGCCAGCGGTGTCGGATACGGCTGTTCGTTGAGTATAACACCTTCCGCTTCCATGATCGCCCGGCGGACTTCATCTAAACTGACCTCCCGCTCGGTTTCCAATGTGATTGATTCGGAATGACAGCGCAGCACCGGCACGCGTACGCAGGTGCAGCTGACCCGCAGCGCCGGATCGTGAAGGATTTTGCGGCCTTCGTTCTGCAGCTTCATTTCCTCCGAGCTGTAGCCCTGTTCATCAAAGCCGCCGATCTGTGGAATCAGATTGTACGCGATCTGAACCGGGAAGGTTTCCGCTGACGCAGGCTGTCCCGCCTCCAGCTGGGCAATCTGCCGCTTCAGTTCCGCTAAGCCTGCGGCCCCGGCGCCGGAGACCGCCTGATAGGTCGACACGATCATCCGCGTAATCCGGGAAAGCCGGTAAATCGGCGCAACCGCCATCAGCGCGATGATCGTCGCACAGTTGGGATTGGCGATGATCCCCTGATGTGTGCGGATGTCCTGCGGATTGATCTGCGGGATGACTAACGGCACATCCGGATCCAAGCGGAACGCGCTGCTGTTGTCGACAAATACCGCGCCTGCGTTGACGATCACCGGCGCCCAGCGCTTGGCCAGCTCATTTTCTACCGCCCCCAAAACGACGTCGACGTCCGCGAAACTGTCCTCGCTGACCGCTTCGAGGGTCAGCGGCTGACCTTTAAACATTAAGGTCTGGCCGGCACTGCGCGGACTAGCCAGCAGCTTTACCGGTCCGACCGGCCAGTCTGTTTGTTCTTCCAAAACCTGAAGCATCGTGCGCCCGACCGCTCCGGTAGCGCCTAAAATGGCGATTCGACAACTTTTCATGCCTGCATCCTCCCTGCTTTCGGCGCGAACGCCGCGTATAAGACCTGAATCGCCCGGCTGAAGTCTTCATTCTCCACCCCGACGATGATGTTGATTTCATCCGATCCCTGGGCGATCATCCGGATGTTGATCTGATGCGCGCCCAGTGTCTGGAACAGCTGGCCGGAGATGCCGCACTGCAGCGCCATATTGCGGCCGACGACGGCGATCAGGCTGAGATTGTTGACGACCTTGATATCGTCGCATTCACACACCTGTTTTAACTGCGCCGCGATTTCGTACAGACTGTCGGCAATCGCCGCCGTGGAAACGACGATTGAGAAATTATCAATGCCCGACGGGACGTGTTCGACGCTGATCTTATATTTTTCCAGAACCTCCAGCGCCCGCTTCAACAGACCGACCTCGTTGGACGCGTTGTGACGGTACATTGTGATGACCGTGAAATCCTTCTTTCCGGCGATGCCGGTGACAAACCGCGACCGATCCTCCTGAGCCGGATCGACGTGATCGACAATCTGCGTGCCGGGATTGTCCGGTTGGTTTGTGTTGCGAATAACGATCGGAATGTTCGCGTCCTTGACCGGATAGATCGCGTCCTCATGCAGCACGTTCGCGCCCATATAAGAGAGTTCGCGCAGCTCGCTGTAGGTAATCCTCTCGATCTGCACGGGATGGTCGATGATCCGCGGATCGGCCATCAGAATCCCGCTGACGTCAGTCCAGTTTTCATACAGCCGGGCAGACAGCGCCGAGGCCATTAAACTGCCGGTAATATCCGATCCGCCGCGGGCCATGACCTTAATCCGGCCGTTGGGCAGCGCGCCGTAGAAGCCGGGAATGACGAACCGGGGCGTCTGCTGAGCCTGAGCCCGGATCAGCTGGCGGGTGACGTTGTGATCGATCTTGCCGTCATAGCCAAACCGGATCACCTCGGCGGCATCAACAAACGGCCAGTCCAGATACGCCGCCATCAGCTTCGACGTCAGCCATTCACCCCGCGATACCAGCTCGTCCTGGCTGATTCCCTGCCGCATTTTTTCTTTCAGCTGGGCTAAGGGTTCCTCCAGATCCAGACTTAACCCCAGCGCATCCCGGATTTCGCAGAACCGCTGGCGGATCAAATCAAACAGCGGCTCGCAGGAAACGGAATATTGCAGATGAGCATGGCATAAATAAAGCAGATCCGTGATCTTATTATCGGTTTTCGTCCGTCTTCCCGCCGCGCTGCAGACGACGATTTGACGCTCGGGGTCGGCTTCGACGATCGCTTTGACTTTTTGGAACTGACGGGCATCGGCTAACGAGGAGCCGCCGAATTTTGCGACGATCATATTTCTTCCTCCTGGATCCTGGCGGCAAACAGCTGCGGATCGAATGTCCGGGCCTGGATGATCAAAGCTTGAAGATCACGGCTGTCCCCAGACTGCGTCCACAGCTGAACGCGGCCTTCGCTGCGCCGGATTTCCGCGGTTACTCCGTTAAAAAGCTCAGCGGTCTGATCGTTAGTTCCCACATAATAGCGAACATCCTCGGCAGCTTCGCTGATTTTCACTTCATGCAGCGGCAGCGGTGAAACCTGACTCTTCTTTTTTATTTCCAGAATATCGGTAAGAACGGCATGCGCTGTCGGCGGTCCGCCCGCCCCCTGACCGATCAAGGTCAGCTCGCCCAGGCTGGCTGTCCGCAGCAAGCCGGCGTTAAGATTATCGCGGATCTGCGCCAGGGGCGCGGTTACAGGCAATAACACCGGTTCGATGCGGGCCTGAATTCCCGCTTCCGTCTTCTTTAAGATCGATAACAGCCGGCAGCGTTTCTCTTTCGCTTCAAACGCCTGGATATCCTGACAGGTTAGTCCCTGCAGTCCCTGAGCGGAGAACTGATCCCGATGAAGCAGGACATTGAAAGCACAGCCGGCGCTGATCATCAGCTTCCGCGCCAGATCTTCCCCTTCTAAGTCCGCGCGGGGATCCGCTTCCGCATAACCTAACCGCTGAGCTTGGGCGATGCCTTCGTCTAACGACAATCCATCGCGCTCCATGTGATCGAGGATGTAATTCGTCGTTCCATTAAAGATCCCTTCAATCGCCACAATCGGATCGGTGGCTTTTAACGCCGTGATCGTCCGCAGCCAGGGGATACCCCCGGCTACACTGGCATCATAACGGAACTGAACCTGATGTTTCTTTGCCAGGTTCACCAGTTCCCGATAATACGCGGAAACCATCGCCTTGTTGGAGGTCACGACTGATTTGCCCGCTTCCATCGCCTGCCGGCAATAATCCCATGCCGGCTCAGCGCCGGAAATCATTTCCACGACGACGTCGATTTGCGGATCCGCTAAAACTTGCGCGTAATCATAAGTCATGGCCGGATGAGTGAGCGGATGCGGCTTCCGGATCAAAATGGCCGCGACCTGCAGCTCGGGATCATGACGCTTCTCAATCTGTTCCATCAGGCTGCGGGCAACGGTACCCCAGCCCAGCATTGCGATTTTCAAATGAATTCCCCCTTGCGTGTATTCAAAATAAATACACTTGTTTTTCATTGAAAGACATTGTATCATAGAACTGTTAAAAAATTCAAGAGGTGGACACATGAAAAAACAGTTATGCAGTACGCGAGGTTCATATATCGATGCGGATTTCTGGACCGCGGTCAGAAACGGCGTCGCCGATGACGGCGGCTTAATCATCCCGGCTGACTGGGAAAACCGGCAGATCGACGTGGAGACCCTGCCGCTGGGTTATCCGGACATCGCTCAGGCGGTGCTGGCCTGCTTTGCGGACGATCTGGACGCCCCGACGCTTAAAGCGCTGATTCATCAGGCTTATGACGGACGTTTCGACGCTGAGGATGTCGTCCGGCTTTCTCCGCTGGGCAGCGATTTTCTGCTTGAGCTGTATCATGGACCGACGGCGGCGTTTAAGGATATCGCGTTATCGCTGCTGCCGTTATTTCTGGGCGAAGCTTCCCGGCGGCAGAAGCAGCCGAAGAAAACGCTGATCTTGACGGCAACCTCCGGCGATACCGGCAAAGCGGCGCTGGAAGGCTTCAAAAACCGGCCGGATTGCGAGCTACTTGTCTTTTATCCTGATCATCTTGTCAGCGAAATCCAGCAGCGTCAGATGGTCAGCAGCGAAGGCCGCAACGTCGGCGTGTGCGCGATCCGCGGCAATTTTGACGACGCCCAGAGCGCAGTCAAGCGCTGCTTCGCCGATCCGCAGCTGCGCGCCGCGCTCAACGCTTGCCAGCTTGAGCTTTCCAGCGCCAATTCAATCAATATCGGCCGGCTGGTTCCGCAGATTGTATATTATTTCTGGGCCTACCGCCAGCTGCGTCAGCGAGGCGTGCTCACAGCTGGACAGACGCTGGATTTCAGTGTGCCAACGGGTAATTTTGGCGACATTCTGGCCGGCTATTACGCCAAGCAGATGGGCTTGCCTGTCGGCAAGCTGATCGTCGCGAGCAATGCCAACAACGTTCTGACCGAATTCTTCACCACCGGCCGCTATAACCGCCGGCGGCCCTTCATGAAAACGACGTCGCCATCGATGGATATCCTGATTTCCAGCAATCTGGAACGCTTGTTAGCACATGAAACCGGATTGGATGGCCAACAGGTCGCGGCCTATATGGATCAGCTGCAGAAACAAGGAGAATATCAGATTGACTCCGCGTTGCTTCATCGCCTGCAGAAACAATTTGCCTGCGGCGACTGCACCGACGAGCAGGCTGCCGAAACGATCCGGCAGGTCTATGCTGAAAGCTGTCGGGTGCTCGACCCGCACACCGCTGTCGGCGTGCATGTTCTGCGCCAGCTGCGAAGCGAAGGATTTGAAAAAAATCCGTGCGTTGTCCTGGCGACTGCTTCGTGCTACAAATTCAGCAAGGACGTCTATGAAGCGCTGTTCGGGCCGGCGGACATGGACGAGTGGATGGCAATGGAACAGCTGAATCAACGGACTGGAATTCCGATTCCCGCTCCGCTGCAAGGCTTGCGCGACAAGCCGGTCCGGCATACCGATCAGATCGAAAAGGACGCGATCCTCGATTATGTCCGGCAGAAAGCGCAGGTCATGAACCATGATTAAAGTCACAGTCCCGGCGACGACCGCCAATTTAGGTCCCGGCTTCGACACGCTCGGGCTGGCTCTGGATATTCAAGCCACATTCACTTTTGCCCCGGCTGCGCAGTTTGAGATCACCGGCTGTCCTCAGCGCTACTGCAATGAAAACAATTTAGTCCGAAAGGCATACTGCCGCCTGTTTCAAAAGCTGAACGAGAAACCGATCCCCGTGCGGATCACGATCGATTCGCCGATTCCCACAAGCCGGGGACTAGGCTCCTCCTCCGCCTGCATTCTCGGCGGGCTGTGCGGAGCGAACGCACTGTTGGGCGAACCGGTTTCCGCATTGGATCTCTTACGGCTGGCCTGCGAGCTGGAGGGGCATCCGGATAATGTCACCCCGGCTTTGTTAGGCGGATTGAAAGCCGCGCTCGTCGAGCAGGATTGTCTGTTGACCGCTGATTTCAACGTCAGCGAGCGGCTGCGGTTTGCCGCGCTGGTTCCTGATTTTGAATTGGAAACGCACCGCGCCCGCCAGGCTCTGCCGGACGCAATTCCCCATGCCCAGGCCGCCGGCGCTTTAGGCAAGCTGGCCTTTCTGTTGAAAGGGCTGGAAACGGCGGACAGCGCCTTGCTGGAAGCGGCGATGAACGAACCGCTGCACGAGCCTTACCGCATTCCGCTCATTCCGGAATATGAAGAGGTCCGGCAGCTGTGCGTCAATCAGGGAGCGGCCGCGGTGATGATCAGCGGCTCGGGGCCGACGCTGCTGGCGCTGTTTCTCGACACCCTTCCGGAAGCGGCTTTGACATTGAAGCTTAAATCGCTGAATCATCATTGGCTGCTGCTGCCCTGCCGCGTCCAGCACGAAGGTACCCGCATTGAGATGAAGGAGGAACCGCATGAGTGAACAATATTTGATCGTCAACACAAAAATCCTGCCGGATTTTTACGCAAAAGTCGTGGAAGCCCGCGATCTGGTCGAACAGCACAAAGTGAAAGGCGTCAGCGAAGCTGTCCAGCGTGTCGGTATCAGCCGCAGCACCTATTATAAATACAAAGATTCGATCTTTTCATTTTCAGAAAACGCGCGCGGCCGCAAAGCCGTGTTAAGCATGATCCTGACTCATCAGCAGGGCGTCTTGAGCGAAGTGCTCAACGAGCTGGCGGCGCAGCATACCAGCGTGCTGACCATCAATCAGTCGATCCCGATTCACGATCACGCCTCAGTCAGTCTGTCGCTCGATATTTCGGATCTGGATTGTTCTATCGACGAAGTGCTGCGCAGTCTGAAAGAGAAAAAAGGCGTGACCAATGTCCGCCTGATCGACTTGGAATAAAAGATCTCGAACTTTCTTAACCATTAGGAATTCAGAAATCAAATAAAAAACGTTGAGCTTCCCTCTCTCAGGGATTCCTCAACGTTTTTTATTGAAATGGAGAAGACGGTGGTCAGCGTCCAGAAAGAGAAACTTTGATGAATCTCCCGTTCTCTGTGAACGAAGTCAATCTAGTTTCTGATATTCCGCTGCCCTTTACGAGAATGCCTGAATCAGATTGATGATGAAATTGCCCAGACCGTGCAGAAACGCGCCGGGAAGGATCGAGCCCTGGAATGATTTTTCAGCCAGATACCCCAGCAGAAAGCCGCCGGCCGCTGTCGTCGTAAAGATGATCGTCCCTGAAAGCAGGGTGAGGTTCCCGGCCAGAAGCACGTGCAGGCTGCCAAACAACACCGCCTGAAGAAGAATGCCGAAGTCTCCGAATTGGCGGACCAGCCGCTTACTAATAAAACCGCGGAACAGAAATTCTTCAAAAAAGCCGATCTGGATAAAGCTGATGATCACAATCGGCAGTATCGCAGGCATGCCCAATCCGGTATAGACGCTGGCGGAGGGCTGGGTAAACTGCGTAAAAACCGGCAGATGAGTCACGCCCCAGACAAGCCAATACACAACGATCATTCTCCCTGCCGATTTGTTTTTCTTCGGCCGGATCAGACCGAAATACGCTGCGAACCCCGCCTGCTTCCGTCCTTTTATGCGCCACCATCCAACAGGAATCAAACCGAAGACAACACTGGCCAAAACGGTACTGCGCAACGCGTCAAAAATAAGCATAATTTTCTCCTAGCAAGCCAAAGCGGCGACAATGGACAAAGAACTTCCGATGATACGCTCCGCTGCGTTGAACGGCTCTGCTTCCATTCTATCAGATTCCATGCCGCTTGACGAGCTTTGCCGGAATGACCGACATTTTTCCGTGTGCGCAAGATTTTTATGGTAGAATGAAAGTCCAGACTTTTTAAAGGAGGGAATAAACATGACACGCGGGATTCTTCTATTTGGTTCTTCCGGTTCGGGAAAGACCACACTTGGCAAAAAAGTTGCCGAAGCCCTAGGTTATCCCTATTTTGACATCGACGATTATCTTTGGCGCAAAGACACGCCGATTCCTTTCACCCGCATGTACTCGCGGGCTGAAAAAGCCAGCCGGCTGATGCATGATATTTCTCCATTCGATCATTTCGTCATGGCCGGATCAATGGACAGCTTTAACGCTCC
The DNA here is from genome assembly GCF_003459085.1 of Holdemania filiformis. Lineage (NCBI taxonomy): Bacteria > Bacillati > Bacillota > Erysipelotrichia > Erysipelotrichales > Erysipelotrichaceae > Holdemania > Holdemania filiformis. The sequence continues at coordinate 382,857 of NZ_QRUP01000001.1, forward strand.
GTTTGTACCGTTATTTGATCTCGCGGTGCATGTCGACGCCCCGGCTGAGCTTCGCCGGCAGCGCCTGCACCAACGAGAACTGGATGCTTTCGGTGAACGGATTTTGCCGGGCGGGGATATGTTTGAAGAGCATCAGCGTTTCTTAGCGGATTCTGACCGGTACGATACCGACGGTTCTCCCTGCCGCAAACGTCACCTGGAATGGGCGGCCACCCTGCCCTGCCGCGTACTTTATCTCAACGGCGCTGCGCCTTTGACGGAAAATCTGACGGTGATCCTTCATGAATACACTGCGCTTATTGCTTCCTCTTCCGTTCCTGAGATTTAGGATAAACCATGAAAAAAAGAAATTGCCGCAGCGGAATGAAGTCCGGGGAAGCAATTTCTTTTCTTATTTAAAATAGGTTGAGCGCAAAACAGAGTTCTGTTTTATTACTCAGCGTGCTCCAGCGCCAGCGTCTTCGTTGTGATATCGCAGACCTCCGCTGGTCCATAGTACTGGATAGCACCCGGATAAACGAAGCTGGTTTCAACAGCCCATTCTTCACGGTGAGCTTCAAAGAACTTAAACGGTTTACCGTCCAGCTCAACAAGCGCCTTCTTGATTACCGGCTTGTCTTCGCCGTGTCTTCTTTCGATATTCATCATCTTCGTGATCGGCATCCCGCCTGCCGTCCATTCGCTGGCCGGCTTGGACAGATTGGAGATTTTTGACAAATATCCATTATAGCCGTACTGGATCAGCATGAACGCGTTATATCCCAGGGAGTAGCAGTAGTCGGAATCAAAGTTAGACGGGAATGCGCATCGACCTTCATATCCTAAGAAATGATGGAGCGGGCTGAATTTTCCCTTATAGGTTCCGGCTTTCTTTCTTTCATCCAGTTTATCCTTGACTAACGCCGAGAATAATTTTTCCGATTCAATCAGGGAAACCTGAACATTGCCGTGCGGGTCGCGTTCCAGGAACAGCTGCTGCTGGATGTTTTCCGGCAGGATCGCGAAGACGCCCATTGATTCTTTCGTCAGACCTTGTTCGATGAACGCATACTTTTCACCCCACGTCGCCAGCGCGTTGAACGCGTCAGCCTTGCTTCCGGCGAGAAGTTCATTGATTTCCTGGATTAACGCAGAGAATTCCGGAACGAATTCAACGACGCCTTCCGGGATGATCGCAACGCCGAAGTTCATGCCCTTTGCCGCACGCTTTTCAACGGAATCCGCAATGTAATCCGCAATCTGCGACAGCGACATTTTCTTTTCCGATACTTCTTCGGAGATCAGACAGATATTCGGCTGGGTTTCCAGCGCGCATTCCAGAGCGACATGGGAAGCGGAACGGCCCATGACTTTGATGAAATGCCAGTATTTCTTCGCGGAATTCGCGTCTCTTTCGATGTTGCCGATGATTTCGCTGTAAGTCTTGGTCGCCGTGTCAAATCCGAACGAGCATTCAATATCTTCGTTCTTCAGGTCGCCGTCGATCGTCTTCGGGCAGCCGATAACCTGAACACCGGTGTCATGCGCCGCAAAGTATTCAGCCAAAACCGCCGCATTGGTATTGGAATCGTCGCCGCCGATGATGACGATCGCCGTAATTCCATGCTTCTTGCAGACATCCGCAACGATCGCGAACTGTTCGTTCGTTTCCAGCTTCGTTCTGCCGGAACCGATGATATCGAATCCGCCTGTGTTGCGGTACTGGTTGATGTAGGCATCATCAAAAATCAGATAATCATCTTCAATCAGACCGATCGGACCGTTTTTAAAGCCATAGAGAACGTTTTCTTTATTCGCGGCTTTTAACGCGTCATATAAACCGCAGATGACATTGTGTCCGCCCGGAGCCTGACCGCCGGAAAGAATAACGCCGACGACTTGTTTCTTCGCCTCCGCCGTGTTCTCGCCCTGGACAAATGTAATTTCCTTTTTGCCGTATGTGTTTGGAAATAAGCGTTTGATTACTTCCTGATCGGCTGCGCTTTGAGTTTCTTCGCCTTCCTGAACCCCGATATTGGCAATACCATGTCTCAGCATGCCTGGAAGTTTCGGTGAATACTCATATCTAGCAGATTGTAGTGATGAAATTTTCATAGTTAATCTCCTTCTCATCTTAGATACATCGTAATTTTAAGATATTTAACCTGAAAAGTAAACCTGTATTCGCGTGTTCAGCATGACAAAAGACACAAAAACGGAACATTCAGAAGATTTGATCTCTGGAGTTCAATTTCCCACGGAATCTTCATCAGAATGTTCCTGCATAAAGGATAACCGAATACGCAATTTAAAGCACGGAAATAGGCATTTTCCCATCGACAATAAAGAGCCCAGACAGGAAAGTTGACTGCCGGGCTTTAATTATCCGGTAGTATTTCTCGATCTGGTGCTGACTTTATTATAATATAAAGATAAACTATTCATGAAATAAGTTCTCAGACAAATTTAACGGATTTAAAGAGGTTCGATGTCATTATGAATTGGAAATTACCGCTTGTTTTGCATGATCCAAGATGACTCAATGATAAATTCAGCATTCAATATCGATCGTCATCCTGATGTCTATAAAGAGTTACGAACGTCAATTATAAAAGATCAGAAAAATTATCCTCAGATTTTTATTGGTTTTATAGACTGAAATCTTCTTATAACCTCTCATAGATGTTTATATTATCATAAGAAAATGATTTAAAATCAAGGTTTTTCGCATATCTTCATTTCTCTTGCCGTATCTCCTTATAAGGTGGTTTTATAAGACCAGGTACCATTTTAGCACCACAAATAAGATGATACGCATAAACACCGGGCGTTACAGACATAAAACTGATAAGGCAGAACAATGATGCCTTTTCCTTCAAAAATGCCCTTTAACTGCGTAACATTTCAAAGAGTAGAGTATCCTTTCCCTTCTGTTCCTTTTTTAAAAGTTCCGTAGCAAGCATAGGAAAGGGATACCCTTTCCGTCATATTTTGTTTGATAAGCCCTCATAAATTAAAAATTATCGGCGAATAAGAATGCCTTTCATGTACTGTGTTTCATTGTGAGTTTCGTATATAATAGCCTTTTCTTCTTCCGTGCAACCTATGAGTATTTTAATTTCAGAATCCCTTTTCATCAAATCAACAATACACATAATAGCATCTATATTTTTCCCATTCGTCCCGACCCATACGTCTATCCCGGCATCATCCATTGATGCTGTATTTTTCAAATACCCATAATTGACTTTATAAATGAAATTAGGGTATTTAGGATGTGCAGTTCCTTTTGGTCTATCTATGATGATTTCTGATTTGCCGACTAAGGTATCTAATGCACTCCAGAAACTGTTATCGAATCTGTGCATGAAATCTCCTCCAAATTTTAATTTTCCATTTTTTAATAATAGCACAAAGCCATAAAGTTATCTATCATCGTATTTGTCTTTACAAAGTAGCAAAGCCATTTACGCTCGTCAGCGGAGAAGATTAATAGCCTGTACTTTCTGTTGACAAGTACGAATGTCCTCGCTTATGCAGCAGTCAAGAGAGCTAAAGCAACAAGTGCTTTCGCACCCTAAAGATTCTGATATTTCCTTAATATCTGCTTGTATCGTTTTATATCACCGTAAGACATTCGAGTACCATTTGGGCACCAAAATATCAAAAAGCTTTGTGATTTCAAGCGCCTTAACAGGTAAAAAAGTAAGTATTTACAACGTTTTTTACTATGTAATGCTTTTTAGCAACTCACAAACAATTACTATTTCTTATGCGTATATTATGCACAAATTTTCAAAAATAAAAAAAGCCTTTTACTAAAGGCTTTCTCATTAAAGTGGCAGGGGTGGAGAGAATCGAACTCCCATCAAAGGTTTTGGAGACCTCTGTTCTACCATTGAACCACACCCCTAAAAAAAATGGTGACTCGTACGAGATTCGAACTCGTGAATGACGCCGTGAAAGGGCGCTGTGTTAAGCCACTTCACCAACGAGCCATTTTTTCCGATTGCTTTGTAATAATAGCATAAACCATTTATGATTTCAACAAAAAAATAAAAAAAATGAAGGCAGAAGCTTCGCTCCGCCCTCACTTTTATTGATTTTGCTTTCTTACCGCACGGTTCTGTTCGCGATTCCCTTTTTTAAACTTGGCTTTCTGGAACATCTTCGGCAGAATCTGCCAATCCAGATACGCGATCAAGCCCGGCAGCGCGGGCAAGAATCCAGGCAGCAGAAAGAAGACCGCTACCGGCACTGCTAATGTCAGCACCGCGATGGACAACGATTCAAAGAAACAGGTAAACGCCAGGTCCAGTGCTCTCACCAGCGCTGTTTTTACTGTCAGTCCAGGGAATTCCGCCAACACCGCATAGACCATCAATAATTCAAAGAAGACAAGCATCAGTCCGACCGCAGCCACCGTAGCTCCCAGCACATCCTGCGTTGATTCGCCAGTCCGGTAATAAATCAAATCCCATAACAGCACCGCGATGACGATCAGATGAATCAGCCAGATCTTCGTGGCTAACGGCCAATGCTGACGAAACGCGGTGAAAAAGGATTTCATCACTGAATAGCAGTCACCCCGCACATAATCGCTCATCGCAACGTTAAGCGCTGTACTGGAAGCACCGATCGTGATGACAGGCAGGCTGCAGATCAGCCACAGAAAACCGAGCAGCACGATGTTCATCACGCGGTCGACGCCGGTCCAAAATAATTTTTCTCCTTTTTCGCCCATGTTTCTCTCCTCTTTCAGGATAATCCTTTTTAAATCAGTTTAAGATCTGTAAGGAACCCAGTCCCAGATTTTCTGTCGACTGCGCGTCAAACAGGATATACCGGTCGCCTTCAAAACCGAAGTGAATGACGGAATCCATCGCGAAGTCGACGCTGCCGAAGGCCACCGCCGATAATGTAATATCCTTGACTGCCAGCGACAACGTCGTTTCCATCCCGCTTGGCAATGAAGAAATAACGGTGCCCTCGATGCCCTCTTCTCCTCTGACCTTGACGAATTCCGGTCTAACGCCTAAAACATAATCCCCTTCCGCCGGTAAGGTCAGCGGCTGGTTCGGCGTGAAGAGAACCGAGAAATGCCGGCAGGTCAATTCGACTGCCTGATCCTTTTTAATCCCATGGCAGGGAATGAAATTCATCGTCGGATTGCCCATGAAATCAGCGCAGAACAAATTCGCCGGTTCACCATACAACGCTAATGGCGGACAATACTGCTGCAAAACGCCTTCTTTAATCAGGCATACCTTCGAGCTCAACGTCATCGCCTCCGACTGATCGTGGGTTACATAGACAAACGTCGCGCCGGTCGTCATGTGCAGCCGCTTCAGTTCAGCGCGCATATCATTACGCAGCTTGGCGTCCAGGTTGGACAGCGGTTCATCCATCAACAGTACCCGCGGATTCGGGGCCAGGGTCCGGGCGATCGCGACGCGCTGCTGCTGACCACCCGACAATTCGGACGGATACCGCTGAATGTATTCCTCAATCCGCATTGTCTGGCAGATTTCCTTCACCCGGGCATCGATTTTCTCCTTCGGCCATTTCATATTTTCCAAACCAAATGAAATATTTTTATACACTGTCATGTGCGGCCACAGCGCATAATTCTGAAACAGGAAACCGACATTGCGCTTATCCGGCGATACATTGACGCCTTTAGCATCGGAGAACACCAGCTGATCGTCGATGTAGATCTCGCCTTCGCTCGGCGTTTCCAGCCCGGCGATCATCCGCAGCGTCGTCGTCTTGCCGCAGCCGGAAGGTCCCAGCAGCGAGACGAAATCTCCGTCCTTAATTTCCAGATTTAAATGATTTACAGCGATTGAGCCCTTGCCGAATTTTTTTGTGATATCGACTAACCGTATTGTCGGCATGTTAATTTCCTCCTCCTACACCCTTTTCAATCGAAGCGCCGGTCAGCTTTTCCACGGCGAAGTTGACGATGAGCACCACGAAGATAATTAACAGGTTGATCGCGTTGGAATACTGCTCCCAGCCTTTTTCGTCATACATGAATAACAACGTCGTCAGCACGCGGTTGTTCGCGGTGACCAGAATTACATATAAGCTCAGCTCACGCATGCTGGAAACAAACGGCAGCAGATAACCGGAGACGATCGTCGACTTCTCGATCGGCACAATGATCTTGGCCATCCGTTTGATCCAGGGAATGCCTTGAATGATACCGGCTTCTTCAATTTCCGGCGACAGCTGCAGCATTGAATTCACACCGGAACGAGAGGCCATTGGCAAATATTTGACCGTCCCGATCAGCGCCAGGATCGCAAAGGTGCCGTAGAGCGACGGAATGATCCCGTGCGGCCGTGAGAACATCGACAGATAAATCGCCGCGAAAGCCATTGACGGAATCAGATATGGGATAAACGTCAGGTTTTCTACGATCTGACTCAGCTTGCTTCCCCGCCGGCGCACAATCGCATAGCCGGCCAGAAAGCCCAGCGTGCCCGCGCCCACCGCGACGATTGCCGAAAGCTTCAAACTGTTGAACAGTGTCTTCCAGACGTCCGCATTGATCAGAATTCCGGCCTTGTCCATGACATCGTTGCCGCCCTTGGAGCTGCCGATCCAGAAGTCCAGCGTCATATTGGACAGGCTGTAATTGCCTTTAATAATGATCAGCGACTGCAGTAAGAATGAGATCAGCGGGACGACCGACATGCACAGCACCAGACACAGCACCAGCACCGACAATAGGCTGCGGACTTTCTTTAAGTGGAACAGCGACACATTGGCGCTCTTGCCCGTCACCGTCGCATAGGATTTGCGCTTGCCGATCAGCATCTGGTTTGCCAACATGATCAGCACGCTGATGACAATCATAACGATCGCCAGGATGTAGCCGACGCCCGGGTTGGTTCCCTGCAGTGCGGCATACAGCTCGGTGGTCAGAACGTAATAACGCACCGGCAGACCGAGAAACTGCGGTACGGCGAACGAACTCATCGCACTGGAGAAGACCAGGATGACCGTGCTCAGCACGGCCGGCATGACCATCGGAATTGTAATCCTTGTAAACATCCGCAGGCGTTTGGTTTTCAGGATGACCGCCGCTTCCTCCAGATTCGCGTCCATGTTGCGCAGAATGCCGCCGATCAGAATATAGGCGAACGGCGCGTAATGCAGCCCGGTGACCAGAATGATTGGAAATGGCCCGTAAGCGAACCAATTCGGCGTCGCAATTCCCGTCAGCGCCGTGAAGATACCGGTCGCCCCGCCGACCGCAGCGTTTTTAAAGAAATTCTTCCAAGCTAACGCCAGCGTCCAGCTCGGCATGATGTACGGAAAGATAAACAACTTGGTCAGCACTTTTTTCCAGCGCAGATCGCTGCGGGTGACCAGCCAGGCAAAGCCCCCGCCGATCAAAATCGCGACGATGCAGGCGCTGATCGAACAGACCAGACTGTGGGCCAGCGGTTCATACAATAAGGATTTACTGTAAACACTGGCGAACGTGCGGTTCCAATGATAAGCCGTCCAGGTGCCGACAGCCTGATGAACACGGGATTTCTCGGCCGAATGAACGATGAAGGTATCCTTCACGATCGAAAACAGCGGAAAGACGACCAGATAGGTCAGCACGATCAAAAAGAGCACCAACAGGATGTTATAGGGTTTGCTGAAGAATGTCTTGACCTGATTTAACTTCTTTTTCATATTCCCCTCCCTAAGAGTGAGAAAGGCTGTGATGGCGAACACCACAACCTTCCGAGAGCTTTCTTATTTGATCAGATTGATAAAGTCTTCAACATCTGCACGATGCTCAGAGCAGTAGATCGGATCTTCTTCGACTAAGATCGATTTCCATTCCTTGACCGTCTTGTCACCGTCGGTAACTTTCAGATTGGTATTGCCGGAGTAATCGCCGAAGCGGCCGGTCATGCCGTTGTAAACCGAACCGTCGTTAATCTTCAGCTCGCCGTTGCCGAACCAGCCTTCTTCTGTGAACAGCCAGCACAGGAACGCCTTCGCCATATCCGGATTATCGGCATTGCTTGTCAACAGACCGTAGATTGGATAAATAAAGCCCGCAAACGGCGTAACGCTGGAGGCAAAGCCCAGCTTGTAGCCCTTATCCAGATTCTTCTTATATTTGTTCAGTGTGATCAGCGCCGACCATTGTTCGCTCTGACCTTCCGCGCCGATCGCCTGGGCGATATCGCCGTCCGAGGAGCCAACGACCAGACCGTTGTTGTAAAGCATCTTGATCCATTGGTAACCGGCATTCGGGCAATCGCTGTCCAGCACCAAATCGGTTCCGTAGTAATCCTTATACGCCGCTTCCAGCTTGGCCGCATAGTCATCGGAAGTGATCTGCGTCAGGAAGTCCATGTTGACGCCCTCGCTGTACGGATCCTTCATCTGAACGGTGCCTTTGTATTTCTCGTCAGTGACATACCAGATATTGGTCAAGTCTTCTTCCTTGACGTTATCACTGTTGAAAATGAAGACCTTGTTGCAGTAATCGTAGACCAGCAGCGGTTCCGTGTCCGCGCCGACCAGATCGTAGATTTCCTGATTGTACCAATTATAGACGTAGCCTTCGTCGACCAGATCGGACATGACGCGCGCACCATCCTGGATGAAGATGAGATCCGCGCCTTCGGCGCCGGAGGCGACTTCCTCCGCAACTTGGGTGATCTGGTTCGTGTCGCCGATCTGCGTGCATTCAAATTCAACGTCTAAGTTATATTTGTTCTTAAATGCTTCGCAGCCGCTGACGACGACGGAATGCGTGGAATACACGGTGACCTTCTTGCCGTTTTCAATTCCCTTTTGCAGCAATTCCTCAAAGGTTGTCTGATCGATTCCTCCGGTGGACTCGCTTGGTGTTTGAGCGTTGTCCGGCTGTTTCTCTGGTTCCTTTGTCCCTTTGTCCGAGCATCCGCTCAGCGCCGTGGCACAGAGAAAGAAACAGCACAGGACAGTTAAAACTTTTCTCATGTTTCGCTACCTCCGACGGTTATGTAACCGCTTTCTTAAGCTCATCTTAAAACTAATTTTTTTATTTTTCAACGATTTGAAATCAATTTGTGAAATTATTTGGAATAAGCAAATAATTACCACATTGTTCTAACTAAATTTCAGGTCATATCCTTGTTTTTAGCTAATTTTACCTGTTTTCAGGATTTTTTTACCGGATTTAATCTAAAGTCAGAGATATCCCCTGATTTATTTTTAGAATTCTTGAACGATCTCCTAAAAATAAGAATTTCTCCAGCGTGTTCACAAGGGGAAAGCAACCAAAAATGGCAGCCGATCCTCTGCCCTTAACCTAAAAATTTTTTATGTTAAAATAATACGAATTGACTCTTTCCCTTCACCTTTGTCATGAAGTCTTCATTGTTTTCATCGGCTCACGCATTGTTTTCTTGTTCCGTTGCCGATATAATTAGGCTGTGGTTCAACACCGAGAAAAGAAAGGAGTCGTATGAAGACCAAACTTCATACATGAATCAGATGAGTAAAAAAAGAAAAGCGAAAAAATCCGGAATTTCAGCCGGAGCGCTGAGCGGCATCATCCTGGTGATGGTTCTGGCCGGCGCCGGGATTACCGGTACGCTGGCGCTCAATTCGATCTATCGCGGGCCGTACAAAGCGTATACGCAGCATTTGCTGGAAACGATGGAGGAAGGCAGTCTGCAATACAAAGCCGCGGAGTTGTTCTATTCCAAGGCAGAACTGGACGCAATCCGCAATCCGCAGCTGAGCGATGCGAGCCAGGAACCGGCTGCGCCTGAAAGCGCGGATCTGGATGAGATTGAGATCATCGATCTGAAAGGGACGACCTTTGAAGGTAAGCTGATGATCGTTCACGACCCGTCCCGCGTCTTTGTCGCCTGCAACCCGAACATGGATTCCGGAGCGCCGGGCTATTCCGTCGAAAAATACATCGAGCTGAACGACGCGATCGCCGGGATGAACGCCGGAGGCTTTGAGGATGCTGGGGGCAACGGCAACGGCGGCACCGCTTACGGCATCGTCATTCATGACGGCAAGCTGATCAGCGGCAGCCCGAGTGAATTCACGCCGGTCATCGGCATCAACAACGCCAACCAGCTGGTCGTCGGCGACATGACCGCCCAGCAGGCGCTGGACTATGATATCCGCGATGCCGTAACCTTTGGTCCGGTCTTTATCAAGAACTGGGAAGTCGTCTTTGAATCAGGCCGGCACCCGGGACTCAATCCGCGTACCGTCATCGGTCAGCGCTACGACGGCGCGTTCCTGTTGATGGTGCTGGACGGCCGGCAGCCGAGCAGCTTCGGCTCCACCTATCAGGACATCATCGACATCATGCAGCAGTATGACGCCGTCAACGCCGCCAATCTGGACGGCGGCAATTCCACCGTCATGGTTTATGACGGGGAAACCCTGAATACTACCGTATCGATTAAAGGCGACCGCCGTGTGCCAACCGCCTTTATCGTGAAATAGGAGAAACCATGATGAGTAAAAAACAAGGAATTCCAACAGGCACTGCCCTGGCCATGATCGGACTGATCCTGGTGATTGTCATCGGCGCTTCCGCCGGTGTGCTGGCCTTAGTCAACACGAAGATGAGCGCATATGAAAAGACGACGCCCAACGCCGCATTGGAAGCGTATATGAAACAGATTGAAAAGCAGGATTACACTGAATTATACGAACAGTTCCAAACCCGTACCGGCAGTCTGAGCAGCGAAGCTGATTTCAGCACCGCGATGAATACAATCTACAGCGATGTCGATTTTAAAGATCTCAGCTATGTGAAAGACGACAAGTCCGCAGAAGGCTATGAAGGCACCTACGGCGTCTATTCCGGCGGCAAGAAAGTGTCGACGTTGGATCTGCGCAAAGAGAACGAAACCTGGAGAGTGGAAACCGTCATGCAGAGTTCCGGCAACCTGAGCTACCTGATCGACGCTCCGGCAGATGCGCAGGTCAAGGTCAACGGCATTTCGTTAGGCAGCGACTACGTCAAGGAAAGCAACGTTCCAGCCGGCACCTACGACCGGTACAAGACCAGCTCCGCCGCTCCGACCGTCACCCGTTATGAAATCAGCGAGCTGATGTCCGAACCGGAAATTACCGCTGAGGGTTATGTCGTTGTGAAAGATGCCTACGAAGAACGGTTCTACGTCGGCAAGGCTGCCAGCGGCGACGTCAAGAGCGCCGGTGAAAAGACGATGACGGCGATTGCCGAAGCGGTGGCCCGCTATGCCACTGGGGACGGCGGTCTGGGAACGCTGACCGGCTACTTCCTGTCCGGCAGCGAATTTGCCACTAAGATCCGTACAATGGACAACCAGTGGTACACTGGTCATGCGGGCGTCAAGTTTGAAAATGCCGAAGTGCTCGACCTGATTCAGATCGGAGATAACGATCTGGTCGGCAAGATTATCTTCGATTACACCGTCTTAAGTAATACCTATGGCAACCGCACCTACCACTGCGGCTATCAGATCGTCCTGACGCGCAGCTCCGGCAGCTGGAAAGCGATCGACCTGATTGTCAACAACGATCTTAACCCGGCCAACGACTAATCAAACAAAACACTCAAAAAGCGACAAATGTCGCTTTTTTTGATCTCTCAGCTGTGGTACATTATAAGTAATGAAAGCCCTTTACAAAGGAGGAACAACTATGATTGATTATACAGAAGGTTCAGGGAAACAGTATCACATCGGCGTCGGTCCTGGTGAGGTCGGACGTTACGTCCTGCTGCCGGGCGATCCGAAGCGCTGCGCCAAGATTGCGGCGCATTTTGACAATCCGGTGCTGGTCGCCGATTCCCGCGAATTCGTCACTTATACCGGCGAGCTGGACGGCGTAAAAGTCAGCGTCACTTCAACCGGAATCGGCGGGGCCTCCGCTTCGATCGCGATGGAGGAGCTGCATGCCTGCGGCGCGGATACGTTCATCCGGGTCGGCACCTGCGGCGGCATGGATCTGGACGTCAAAGGCGGCGACCTCGTCATCGCCACCGGTGCGGTCCGTTTTGAAGGCACAAGCAAAGAATATGCGCCGATTGAATATCCAGCGGTCGCGAATTTCCAGATTGTCAACGCACTGGCGCACAGTGCGGCGAAGCTGAACCTGCCTTATCACGTCGGCGTCGTTCAGTGCAAGGACGCCTTCTATGGGCAGCACAAGCCGGAAGAACTGCCGAACCATGAGGAACTGCTGCGCAAATGGGATGCCTGGGTACGGATGGGCTGCCTGGCCAGCGAAATGGAATCGGCAGCGTTGTTCATCGTCGGCGGATATCTGCGCTGCCGCGTCGGTTCGGTTTTCCTGACGGTCGCCAATCAGCAGCGGGAAAAAGCCGGACTGGAAAACATTCAGCATCACGATACCGAAGCCCCGATCCGCGCGGCTATCGAAGCGCTGCGGGATCTGATAAAAGCTGATCAGAAACAGTCGGTTTAACTGAGGATAAAGGCTTATCCCGCTACGTTAAACTGGATGCGGCAGGCTTCATACCGGCAAAGTAACATAGAGAGAATAAAGGGATCCGGCATCAATCCGAATCCCTTTTTTGTTAATTTAGACAGCCCCTTTTCCTGATCTTAATATGAAGCTTAAGCCGCGTGCTTTAACGCCTGGATCCGGGTTTTCAGCTCGTCCTTGACTTCCAGTTCTTCCGCCTGATCAAGCACGACAAGCAGCTGCGGCGCAATGCCCTTCAACGGGGTCTGCGCCAGTTTCACCCAGCTTTCCAGCGTATCCAGCGCGTAGGTCCGGCAGCTGATCACCGGACACAGCAGAGCGCAGCGGATAAACGCCTCACCCTTGCCCGGATACAGCCGCAACGACTGCAATACTGCGGCCAGCGCATGGAAATCCTGATAATCCTTCCCCAGTCCCAGCACATCCGCCGGACCGCTCGCCATCATATCCAGCGGCAGGCAGTCGGCATACAGCGCGAGAATCTCATCGCAATCCTTTTCCGAAGCCATCAGCAGCCGTGCCGCCATGCAATGCTCGATTGGATTCTGTTTCAGCCAGGCCATCGCCTTTTCTTCATACGGGATGCTCAGCTTCAGAGCTTCTTCAAACCCTTTGCCCTGCTCCATCGCCGTGCTGACCGTGACGTAGCATTCCGATGATTTTAACAACTCCAAGCATTGATTCTTAATCTCCGGCAGCTTAACCTGTTCACCGTCAATATACTGGGCGATCGCGATCAGGTTCTGCACCGTCGCCAGCGTCATCGGGAAACGCTCCGCCTGCTTCAGATAACCGGCAAACAACCCTTCCCGGTCCTCAATCTCCGAAATTCCCGCGACCGGTCCTTCCGCCATCAATCCGTCGATGATCAGCGTGATTCCCGCCCAGTCCTCCTGAGATAAATCTTCACGAACAATCTGATCGGCCAAATCACATTTTTTCGCCACGGTCAATGCTGAATAGGCTGGCGCGACATTGTTCTCACAGCCATGATCCAGCAGCCATTTTTTAATCAGCCGGTTGGCGGGATCGATCTGATTCACACAATGAATCCGGCCCCACCCGTGAACCTTCTGCATCAGATCGAAAATTTCATCATTTCCACTCGTCCAGCTGCGCATGATGAACAGACAGTACAATGTGAATTCATTGCACAACGCAAGCGCGCGAATCACTTTTTTCAACGCTTCCTGCTTATCTGTATTTAAGAGTTCCATAATCGCCAGCCCCAGCTTGATCAACTCCGGATCCGACGAAGTCATAATGCAGCGAATCGCAAAGCCGGAAAGTTTTCCCGGGTCCAGCTCCTGGTGATGTTCATAGATCCACTTGTGCAGAGCGTCAATGACTTCGATCACGCTGTGTTGCGCCAAGGCAGCCGTTAGCTGCGTTTTTCCAGTCTCTTCCTGGCCCTGGCTGATAAGCAACAGCGCCTGACAGACAGGCTCAATATCGACTTCTTTCGGTTGAGTATGGTATAACTTTATGCCGTCCATCGCCCCATCGGCGAAGATCAGCTTATTTTGTGCTTTTTCTTTCGGCAGCGAAAAATCTTTCGGCAGTGTCCCCTCCGGCGTCAATGCCTCGGCGATCAGTTGAAATAAAGCCTTTTCCGGCTGGTTTTCACTCATGTGTCAATCTCCTTCAATTCATATTCAAAAGCGCTGTCAGCGCTTCTTCCGTTTTATTGTACCATAGTTTACCAGCTCTGTCTGCGTCGGCTGCGACACATTCATGATGAAATTCCTCACATCCTGTGCACCTTTGTCTTTATCCGCAAAGTTTTTCTCATCGGAAATTTCCGATAGGAAAACCCTTTTTCCAGCAGCAGCGTATTGAGTAAAGACACAAGCTGCCGATCAAGAAAAAATCATTGGGAAACCAAATGTTATTGTATTCTTACGAACCTCACAGAGTTTCATTATAGCAAAAGAGAACTGCTTTCAGTTCCCTCTTATCTATCAGTTCATAATGGTAGTTTAACTACGCTGACGGTTTTTAATACACTTCATGGATTCAAAAGCTCCGGTCGCAGCCCACCCCAAACATAGACCGCTGATCGCTTTTACCAACATTCCCTGCCCTACTGAAAAATCGGGAATGATCAATCCCAGCACCACGCCCAGTATTGCGCCGATCAGAGGAATCCAGGTACTGTTCATCCGCGGTAAAAATGATTTAAGTAATTCTGCACAGACATAAACGCAGCCTGCGATTAAAATTCCGTTGCCAAGTAATAATTGATGCATGAGTTCCATCATTTCATCCATGTTTCCATCCCTCTTTCACTTCCACTATATGAAAAAATCGAAGGAATTATCCCTCGATCAAGAGTTTCTCTTTATCATTTGGAAACAGCGGTGAATCGAAAAACTCCGCGAGCGTCATCCCAACGGCTTTACAGATCAAGCGAATTGTCTGTAAGGTCACCGTTTTATCCTTTTTTGTTTTCAGCGTACTGATCGTAGATTTATTGACACCGGACATCTCGGCCAGTTTACTAATACTTTTAATATCTAAAATTGACATAACTTCCTGAATTCGCAGATAGACAGCATAGTTCAGATCTAAAATTTGTTCATTTTCACTCATAACTGCTCTCTCCCGCTTTCGTTAATTTCATTATAGCGGTCGGAATTTTTACATATAAGACTAGCAATCGACTATTTTGACCGTTTATTAAAATGAACAATTTTGGTATAATATGGAAAATTGGGTTATTGGAAGTGATACTGTACTTGAAATGAAATTAAAAGAAAATAAGTAAAAGAACAAATAACAGATTAAGAAGAATTAAAAACTAAGGGCCCTTAGTTTAGCTATTTAATTGCCGCCAAAAGCGCTGAAGCTATATGTTGCCATTACAGGAGCTACTGTAGGTATAGCAGCCACTAATGGAATAATAAGCATCAGACTGACTAAAATCTTCTTCATCTTTTCTGTCCTTTCTTCAGGACAAACGTTTGTCTGTAATAATTATAAAATTCAGAAAGTTCTTATACAACAAAAGTCCATTTCGAATAAACTCTATAAATATACTTAAAATCACTAAAATATAATCTAAATTTATGTAAATTTTACGAAAGAAGGTATTCTAAGATGGATATTGAGCAGAATAGGCTTAAAGCAGCGTTAATAAGAAAATGTAGAATAGAGCAAAATTGGAAACAAGAAGCATTTGCAAAGTCCCTGCCTTTAGCTAGTTCATCCTTTAGTGAAATGGAACGTGGTTTACGTCCAATACCTGAAGATTTGTTTGTTAAAATGTGTAATAAGTTACAAATCCAAGAATCAACTGATAATTTCATTGAATCCATCCAAAACCAATTATTAACAGTTAAAAAGAATTTATATATGTGTAAATACGATGAAGCATGCTTTCTGCTTTCAAAATTGAATGATGATAAAGATAGAATCAATAAATCAATTCTATTCTTAGAATATAACTTAACCCAGTTTATATGTAATGTTACTTGTAATAATAATTATGATAAATACCTCAGTTTGATTACTGAGTATTACGATTGTCTAGATATTCTTCAAAAATATCAATTTGTCCTATATAAAGGAATTGCTGAAAAAAGCAAACATAATCCTAAAGCAGCTATAAAACTTTTCAGCAATTTGTTAAATCAGCCTTATCAAATACAATACTTTAGCGAACTTCTATACTATCATGCAGCAATATGCTACATTCATATAGGTCATCTTGCACTAGCTCATAACCTTAATAAGAAGGCTGAAACTCTGTTTCAAAATGAGCAAAATATTAATCGATTAGCCTTTACAATGATGCACGAAGCGATTATCTATTCTCAAGAAAATCAGATAGATGAAGCAGAAAAAATCTATAAAAAACTATTGGATTCGTATTCAAAGTATTTACCTGATCAAATTGTGAATACAATATTATGCAATGCAGGTTATAACTTTGTTAAAGCAAATTTATTTTATAAAGCGATTGATATTTATTCTAAACTAAAACCAAACTGGCAACAAATTCCTCAAATATTCTACGGAATTGCTTGGACATTACTTCAGACTGATCAAGAAAATGAACTGAATAAATTTTTGCAATACAGCAGAAAATATCCTAAAGACAAGTTTATTGATGATATGTTAGAAATTATTGATCTTCAACGTAAACCCAACAGTGAAAAGAAAATAGAAACTAAGCTAAAAACCTGCGAAAAATATCTAATTCAAGAAGGCAGTTCAGAAGTGATGATTTTCGTATATGAACAACTGATTCAGTATTATGAAACCCGCTCCATTGTCAAGCAAGTTAAATATCTTAAGAAATTAAATGAGTTAAATAAAAGAGGTATGCAGTATGAGCAATGATGAAGAATTAAGAATCCAGATGGAAAACGATTTACGGAAGTTAAAGGAGAAACTGAAAAAAGATCCGGCGGATCCCTTGCCGCTCATGGCGCTGCGTATGAAATATCCGTTTAATTCCAACAGCGATTCTCTGAAATCCTTGTTGATCAATGATGACTATGATCTGAAAACTTTATCGGCGCTGCTGCTGGCAGAATACCGTTCCTGGAACCAAAAACACCGGAAATAAAAAAACTGTAGCGTTGGGATTCATTGATCTATCCCGTAGTGCTACAGTTTTTTTTCCTTATTTAATTGCCTGACGAACAAAGCCTTCGTTGTTGTTCAGACGTTCTTCCGCTTCTTCCTTAGTGCAACCTGTCAGAATCATGACGATGGCTACCTTCGGGTAATTGCCGGATACTTCGTACATCTTGGCCGCTGTTTCATAATCGCAGTCCGTTGCCATCATGATGATGCGCTTGGACCGCTCTACCAGCTTTAAGTTCGTAGCCTTGACATCTACCATCAGGTTGCCGTAAACCTTGCCATAGCCAACCATTGAAGCCGTGGATAACATGTTCAGAATTAATTTCTGGCAAGTTCCCGATTTCAGACGTGTCGAACCTGTTAAAACTTCCGGTCCCGCATCGACTTCAATGGCAACGTCCGCATGCTTGCCGACTTCGCTGTTCTTGTTGCAGGCAACAGAAACCGCGGTTGCTCCAATGGAACGTGCATAATCTAATCCGCCGATGACATACGGAGTTCTGCCGCTGGCCGCGATGCCGCAGACAACGTCTTTTTCAGTCAGCTTCTGATCGACCAGATCCTGCTTACCTAATTCCGCATCATCCTCAGCACCTTCAACCGCGGTTAAGAATGCGCCCGGGCCGCCTGCCAGTAAACCAACGACTTCATACGTTGTGCCGAAGGTCGGCATGCATTCAGCGGAATCGATAACACCTAAACGGCCGGATGTGCCAGCGCCCATATAAATCAGACGGCCGCCGCTGCGCAGCGCCTTGATGATCGCCTGGACTGCTTTTTCAATTTCAGGAATCGCTTCCCGGACCGCTTCAGGAACCTTATGATCTTCCTCATTCATAATTTCCAGCAATTCGTGAGTAGACAGCGTATCGAGATTCATGGTTTTCTCGTTACGGCGTTCGGTTGTTAAATGATTTAATTTTACTTCAGACATGTTGTGTTCTCCTTTTTTCCTCATGTTTATTATAGCGTTTTGACAGGGTTTGGACAAGTCCGGATTTCTATCCCTCCAAACATTCTTCCCACCGCTGCATTAAATGTTCGATCTCGTTGTGCAGATCGTCGATCTGTTCATCCAGTTCGTTCATTTTCTGATAATCATGGTAGTATTCCGGATCAAACCGCTTTTGGCGTAATTCTTCCAGCTGTTCTTCCTTTTCCGCAATCTGCTTTTCCAGCTTAGCCGCTTCGCGGGCATTCGGATTACGCTTCGGGGTCTGACGTTGAATCTCCGCGTCTTTCTTCGGCGCTTGTTCCTTTTCCTTCTCCTGCTGATCCTCATCGAACTGATCATAGCCGAAAGGATAATAGACGGCCTTCCCCTGCATATCAATATGCAGAATCGCCGTAGCGATTTTCTTAATGAAATAACGGTCATGAGAAACGAACAAGATCGTTCCGGTATATCCGTTTAACGCTTCTTCCAACGCTTCCTTGCCTACGATATCCAAGTGATTGGTCGGTTCGTCTAAAAGCAGGAAATTGGCCTGACGCAGCATCAATTTCGCCAGGGACAACCGGACCTTTTCCCCGCCGGAAAGCACGTCGACCGTTTTGAACACATCGTCGCTGGTAAACAGGAACCGCCCCAGTACAGTTCTGATTTGTGTTCGATCTAATTCCGGATAGTCGTCCCACAATTCCTCCAGCACCGTTTTTCCGGAGGAAAACTGCGCCAGCTGCTGATCAAAATAACCCGTTTCAATCTGGTGTCCGTACAGATAATCCCCGCCCAACGCCGGCAGATCGCCGACCAGCGTCTTCATCAACGTACTCTTGCCGCAGCCGTTAGGCCCCAGCACCGCAATCCGCTGTCCGCTTAAAATTTCCAGGGAAATCTCACATAACGGACGATCATAGCCGACCTTAAGCTCTTTGATCTCCAGCACGGTTTTTCCGCCTTTTAACCGTGGCACAAAATGAGCGGAAAAACTCTTAGTATCGCTTTTCTGCGGGGCGTCGATCTTCTCCATCCGTTCCAGCGCTTTGATCTTCGACTGCGCCATCGCCGCCTTTGTCGCCTTGTAGCGGAATCGTTCGATCAAGCCTTCCAATCGTTCAATTTCCTTCTGCTGCCGATTATACATCTGCTGCTGCCGGATTAAATCCTGCTGCTTCTGGTTCTGAAAGCTTGTGTAGTTTCCGGTATAATGCTTCATCGAACCATATTCCAGCTCATAGACTTCTTCCGCAATGTGATCGAGAAACATCCGGTCATGAGAAACCAGCACGACAGCACGGCTGTACCGCTTTAAATAACCTTCCAGCCATTCGATCGTTTCCAAATCCAGATGATTGGTCGGTTCGTCCAGAAGCAGAATGTCCGGCTTGCTTAAAAGCAACTTAACAAACGCCAGACGCGTTTTCTGACCCCCGGAAAATGTGTTGATCATCCGATCCAGCATTTCTTCCTGAAAGCCGAATTTCGTAAACACCGTCATTAATTCCGACTGCCACGTATATCCCCCGGCCATCTCAAACTGCGTTTCCAGCTGGGCATAGCGATCCAGTACGGCTTCGCTGTAATCTGTCGCCATGCGCTCCGTCAGCTTATCGAGCTGAGCTTTTAATTTCTGCAAGGGTTCAAATACTTTTTCAAGATCCTCCCGGACTGTTAACGTTTCATCCGGAAAGGTCGTCTGAGCCAAATATCCGATCCGTGTGCCGGAAGTACTATGGATTTCACCTTTGTCCAGTTCTAGCTCGCCGGTCATAATTTTTAAAAGCGTCGATTTTCCACATCCGTTGCGGCCGACGACCGCTATTTTTTCAGTGCCCCGGATTTCAAACTGAATGTCCTCAAACACAGTCTCCGTGCCGAAGGCTTTACTTCCGCGGCTGATTTGATAGAGCATGGATGTCACTCCCTTTCTTAATGAACAACAGGAACCTGCCGTCTGAACAGGCAGGTTACCGAATTTTTTTCCTTTTTATCTCGATTTCAGCTAAGACTATACACTTGCCCGGTTTAACTGCCGGTCGGGATCCGCATCGCTTTCGCTAACCCGGAAGCCGTTGCTTCCGCGATCCTGTCCAGCTCAGTTTGCCACGCTGCGACATCCTCGCTGTTGCTTAGAAACAAATACTGAATCGTTAACGCCTGCATGCCGCAACGATTTTCAGCCGCAAACGCCTGATTCTGACGGGAAGCCTCGGAAAATGTCCCCGCGCCCAGGATTCGTCCGCCTGATTCGCGGATGATTTTCTGGCCGTCATACGCCGTTCCATCCTCACCCGTGCTTGTTCCGCTGGCCGAACCCGTCGCTTCCCGGGCATACGTTAGCGAAGTATTTTCGACAATGGATTTAAGCACGGTAGAAGCCATCCGGTTAGAGGAAAATGAAGAATAAACAATATCTGTTCCCCGCAAGTTGACGTTTGTCGCGCTTTTCATTTCGATATTGATGTAATACCGCGCATGTTGAGAATAAGCACGGTCCAGCCGCCCGTCTTCGCCGTAGCTGTTGACAATTTCGTCCAGATCACGTGTCAATTCAACTTTTAAACCCAGTTTTTCAAGCTGATCCTTCAGCTTGACCGCGATCCTGTAATTTTCTTCATACGCCAACAAGCCGTTTCCATGAACGCCTTTATCGGTATAGCCATTATCCTGGTGCATCGCGCCGGGATCGATCATTACATCGATCCAGTCTTCCGGCTGCGGTTGGGTGCTTACCTGGACAAACACATAGTTTTTTTGTAAAAATGGTTCTTCATCCGGGTTGTCGAAAAGATTCTGATCGGCGATCAGCTCGATCTTTTTGTTTGTATTTTCCCGTGTAACCGTATAGAAGGAATCGTGCAGCTTTTCATGACTGACGAGTTGTTTTTCTTTCAGATCCTGCATGATGAAAACCTGATAAAAGCCTTCGTCCAGATCTTCCAGAGGAATCTGACCGTCGGCATTTTTTTCCATCATGTAAACAAAATCCAGTCCGCTGCATACATTGCGCAGAATGACCGTCTTCCCGGCAAAAAGATCCTGGCCGTTGCGGTTGTAGGTTTCGTGATAAAGATTGAGCGTTTCTCCATAGTAAAGATAATCGCCCAATGACAACAGCTGCGCTTCATCAACGATCTGATTTTCAAACAGCTGCCGTGTTTTCTGATTACTCAATCCGCAAACACCATAGGTATCGACTTGTTTTTTCTGACGCTGATTCAACAGCCATTGCCCCCCGTATGCGATCAGGCAGCAGGCGATAAAGATGAAAAGGAAAGATTTCCAGCGCAGTTTGGAGCCGCGCGGGACATAGCTTGGTTCCACTGTCATGGTTTCCAAAACTCCTTATAACCGGATATCGACGATATGTTTCGGTTTCTGTTCCTCTTCCGGAGGCAGCGTCATGTAGCTTGGCGCAATCGCCGTGCACAGATATTCGTGCGGATGATGCGCGATTGGCAACTGCGTATCCTCAAACGGAACATACTGAACAGGATAAATATCGTCATAATCAAAGATAAATGGTTTTAACGGACTCTTAAACGTCCAGGTCAGATCAAAGCCGATCTTCTTGCTTCCTTCATTGAGTTTCCCATACATCCGGGCATTGGAAACAAACCAGCGCTTAAGGAACAACGGATTCATGCCGAGGTTATCAAAGAGAATGATAAACGGCATAATCAGCTGATTCAACATTCGCAGCGGCAGATCCATCGTTTTGCTTGCCGAGCAGTAATCATAAACAAAGACATCGATGAAAATACCGTCGCATTCAGTACAGCGGTTGGCTAACAGCGTATTGACTTCTTTCAGATATGTTCCTTTTTTCCGGATCTTCATCCCCGGGATTAACGGGTTATAGCGCTTATCCGTATCGAAGCATTGAAAGGTATAGCCTTCCGGAAGATCCTGTTTTAAAGCGACAATAAAGCGCTTGTAGTCTTCATAAAGCATGGCGATATCCGCATCGTCGTCCCACGGAATAAAGCCCTGATGCCGAACCGCACCTAAGGCGCTGCCTCCGTTGAGGAAATACGGTATGTTGTATTTCCGGCAAATCCCGTCGATCATTTTAAGCATTTCCAAAAGAACCTTATGGACATCGGCCACGGTAATCTCATTGCCGTTTTCATCTGTTTTTAATACGTATTTTTTCATGTCATCACATCCTACGCTCTATTATAAGAGAATTGAAGATCAACCTCAAGTTTTTTTAGTTTGTGCGGAGCTAAAGGATTTGATTCTCCTGCCAAGCATAAAGAGACAGAGTCTTCCGATCATTTCCCATCTGGAATTTTAATTTAGTTTATTCTTGAAATTGAGATTCAAAAGAGTTAACATTAATTTGAAAGATAAACTCAAAAAAGTATTTTTACAAATTTCTGTTTTTTATGAGGCTTTTTCTGATTTTCCGCAATATTAAAGTAGAGGAGGTTTTTATTGCGATGGAAAATACGAATGAACTTCATAACGACAATCCCCTGCAATCGCTAACGCTCTGTCTGGATTCCGCTCAGATTCGTCAGCTTCTGGCCACCATTGACTTTCGAGAGAACGACGTCTTCCGCCACACTTTTGGCTCTGAGGATGAACTATCCAGAAGGATCCGGATCGCTTATTTATCCGATCTCTTTCTCTGCCGGTTTGTCCGGACTTCTATGATGAATACCGAGCCTGTAAAAAATCATCAGGGCGAGAAAGGGATTCGATTTGATTTACTGATTAAAGCTGAAGATGATCAGGGGAACAGCCTGGTGATCAATCTTGAAATGCAGAACTATCAGATGAGCGATTCACTGGCAATGCGCTCACAGGGATATCTGTCGCGCATCGTTGCCGATCAGCTCTGTGTCGGTGATCCGTATGAATTTAATCCGGTGATTCAGGTTATGCTTACCAACCATGTTCCGCAAATTCAAAAGAATGACGGTTATCTGCATGATTATCGTTATACTAAAGAAGAAAAGGCAGTTCCATTACCGGATGAACGATGCCGGATTCTTTGGGTAGAGATGGACAAGCTGGAAGCGCTGGAAAAGAAGCCCGTGGAAGAATGGAGGTTATCAGAGAAAATACACTACACGGTTCGATTCAGTCACGCTGCAGAGAAACAAAAGATCATACAGGAGTTATCAGAAAAGGAGGAAATCATTCAAATGATGGAAGAGAAAAAAATGGATTTTTTAAGAGATACCAATCTAGCGCTGGCCCGGATGCGGGCGAAGTTTGATGAACGCGATGAACAGGTGGTTTATGAAAAAGGAATCGCTAAAGGTAAAGAGGAAGGTAAATTGGAAGGCCAGAAAATGTTGGTTAAGCTTGTATTAAGACAGCGGATGACTTTGAATGAGTGGGAAGAAAAACAAATTGACGAACTTGACGAAGAAAAGCTTTTGGACCTTATTCAAAGCTTGGATGCGATTCATACACCGGAGGATTTTCAAAGACAAATCCATGACAAGATAAATCAAAATGTTCATTTGAAGCAAACTGTTCTTAATCGATAATGTTGAAAATAATTTAAATACGAAACGACAGTATCCTTACTGGATGAGCGATGCCGGACTTTGTGGATGGAGATGGACAAGCTGGAAGCACTGGAAAAGAAGCCGGTAGAGGAATAGAGGATATCAGAGAAAATACACTACATGGTTCGATTCAGTCACGCTGCAGAGAAACAAAAAATCATACAGGAGTTATCAGAAAAGGAGGAAATCATTCAAATGATGGAAGAGAAAAAGATGGATTTTTTAAGAGATACCAACCTGACACTGGCCCGGATGCGGGCAAAGTTTGATGAGCGCGATGAACAGATGGTTTATGAAAAAGGAATCGCTAAAGGTAAAGAGGAAGGCCAGAAAATGTTGGTTAAGCTTGTATTAAGACAGCGGATGGCAATGAATGAGCGGGAAGAAAAACAAATTGACGAACTTGACGAAGAAAAGCTTTTGGACCTTATTCAAAGCTTGGATGCGATTCATACACCGGAGGATTTTCAAAGGCAGATCCATGACAAAGCGAATCAAAAGGTTCAAATGAAACAGACCGTTCTTAATCGTTAACTTTGGAAATATTGTATAAAGAGAAAAGAGTTAAAAATCCAAACGATTTTTAACTCTTTTTCATGGAGTAATCTTCAGTAAGATTATTTTAATTTGCAGATAGGTTGATCGAAGAAAAACTCAATCAGAACAATAAGTTTTTCGGCGTACGGGCAAACGGAATCACGTCGCGGATATTCTGCATCCCGGTAACATACATGATGAACCGTTCAAAGCCAAGCCCAAAGCCCGCGTGCTGACAGCCGCCGTAACGGCGCAGATCCAGATACCATTGCAGTCCCGCTTCGTGAACGCCCATTTCCTTCATCCGGTTCTGCAGGACTTCCAGCCGTTCTTCACGCTGGGAACCGCCGACCAGTTCGCCGACCGCCGGCACCAACAAATCACAGGCCGCCACGGTTGTCCCATCGTCGTTCATCCGCATATAGAACGCTTTGATATCCTTCGGATAATCGATCAGGAAGACCGGTCCCTTTACGACTTCTTCGCACAGATAACGCTCATGTTCCGTATTGAGATCGACGCCCCAGGAAACCGGGTTTTCAAACTTTTTCTTGGCCTTCAACAGATGATCGATCGCCTCCGTGTACGGCATCCGCACGAATTCACTGTTCAGTACATGGTTCAGGCGTTCCAGTAACGTGTTGTCGATAAACTGGTTGAAGAATTTCATTTCCTCCGGGCAGTTATCCAACACGTACTGAATGCAGTATTTGATCATATCTTCAATCAGATCCATATCATCTTCCAGATCCGCGAACGCAATTTCCGGTTCTACCATCCAGAATTCAGAAGCATGGGTTGTTGTGTTGGAGTTTTCCGCACGGAAGGTGGGACCAAAGGTGTAAACGTCGCGGAAAGCCATCGCAAACGCTTCCGCCTGCAGCTGACCAGAAACCGTGAGGTTTGCCTTCTTGCCGAAGAAGTCCTCTTCATAGTTGCCGTCATCGCGGGTAGTGACGGTAAAGACCTCGCCTGCGCCTTCTGCGTCGTTGCCGGTAATGATCGGGGCGTTAACGTAGACAAAGCCCTGATCCTGGAAAAACTCGTGAATCGCCATCGCCAGGACGGAGCGGACGCGGAAAACCGCGTTGAACGTGTTGCTGCGCGGACGCAGATGTCCGATCTCGCGCAGATACTCAAACGAATGCCGTTTTTTCTGCAACGGGTAGGTGTTGTCGCAGGCGCCTTCCAAAATCACTTCTGTGACCTGCAGCTCAAATGGCTGCTTCGCCTGCGGGGTCAGTACGACTTTCCCCGTAACAGTCAGCGCCGTGCCTGTCAGATATTTGGATACATCCTGAAAATTGGCCAGATCGGAAGAGTAAACAAGCTGAGCGTTGCGGAAATACGTTCCATCGTTCAGCTCGATAAACCCGATCGAACCGTTGTTGCGGTTGGTTCTGACCCATCCCTGCAGCTGGGCATACTCGATCTGATCGGTTTCCATGGTGCTGCCGGAACAAGCCATTTCGTAGAGTTCTCTGACGGTCATGAATGTAAGCATACTTTTCTCCTTTTGTCTATTTATAAATAAAAAAACGTTCCTGATTAAGGAACGTTGAACAACGTGGTGCCATCCTCATTCGCCCGAATGATCGCAAAATCACCAGGCCTCAGGGTGCGTTAACGCCGCCGACGGGATCGTCTACTTTCAGTTCTCCGATCCGGCTCCCAGAGTGTTCCGCATTCCCTGACTGAACTCCGGCTTTCACCCTGCCCGGCTCGCTGTGCTTCAGTAATGGGATCGTTCTCTTTTCGCTGCCTTCTACTTTTTCATGTTGTTGGTTTCAAAAACCAATTCCTGGATCGTTGAAACGACGTCGATCGGCTTGACCAGAACTCCCTTAGGAACCTGGAAATGCTCGTGCGAGAAATCAACAATCCCGGTAATGCCGCATTCGATCAGACGATCGGCCGCGTCCTGAACATTCGATGAAACGCACAGGATCGCAATCCGGCAGCCTTCCGGAATCTTATCCTTCATTTCATCAACGTGGTAAACCGGAATCGGCGTTTTCCCGACAGACTCCGGACGGATGTCAAAGGCACATACAATCTCGCCGACAACATGGTTCCAGCGATTGTAATTCATTAAAGCTTTCCCAAGGTTGCCTGCTCCGACAAGAATAATCTTCTCGTCGAATCCCATGCCCAACTGTTCGTTGAATATTTCAATCAGGCGGTCAACGTCATAGCCATAACCTTGCTTCCCCAGCGATCCCAGGAATGAGAAATCCCGGCGGATCGTCGTGGACTCAATGGCCACATATTCCGAAAGCTCCTTGGACATGATCCGGGTTACGCCGGAATTTTTGAGTTTGCGTAAAGCTTTCAGATAGATTGGATAACGCTGCAGTGTAGCCTTAGGGACTGACTTTGTTGGCATACTATCAACCCCTTCTGCATTATTCTAGCACACTTGTTTTAAATTGTGAATGATTTAATGAATTGAACTTGTTTCAATTTCCATCGACGGGTTCGCGGCGATGTCCAATGAGCCGTTTAAACCGTGCGTATACGCTGTCCAGCCGGCGGCGCCGATCATCGCGGCATTGTCCGTACAGCACCATAACGGCGGAATCGTCAGATGAACCTCCGGCGTTTCCTGAATCATCTCCGAGATTTTCTCACGCAGGCGGGAATTCGCCGCGACGCCGCCTGCCAATACGACCTGCTTCGGTTTAAATTCTTTAACTGCCTGCATCGTCTTTTTCAGCAGCGTGTCAAGCGCCGCTTCCTGGAAAGCGTAGGAAAGATCTTCCTTGTTCAGTTCCTCGCCCTTTTTATTTTCCCGGTCGATCAGCTGCAGGACCGCCGATTTCAAACCGCTGAAGGAAAAATCAAGCGGCTTCTCGGTCTTCGGCTTCGGCAAGGTGTAATGCGGATGTCCCTGTTTTGCCATTTTATCAATGACCGGACCACCCGGATACCCGGTTCCCATCACTCGGGAAACCTTGTCATACGCCTCGCCGATCGCATCGTCCTGCGTTGTGCCGAGAATCTCAAACGACCACTCATCTTTCATCCAAACCAGCTCGGTATGACCGCCGGACACCACCAGCGCAATCATCGGGAAGCGCAGTTCGTCGACGAAGCGGTTGGCGTAAATATGTCCGATGATGTGATGCAGCGGGATCAGCGGTTTATCGTAATACCAGGCCAGGGTTTTCGCGGCCTGGACGCCGACATGCAGCGAACCCACAAGGCCGGGGCCCTGCGTTACCGCGATCGCTAAAATATCGTCCATCGTCACCTCGGCCTGCGCCAGCGCTTCTTCGATGACCACAGAAATATTTTCAACGTGGATCCGTGAAGCGACCTCCGGAACGACGCCGCCGTATTTTTTATGGACGTTAATCTGTGAAGAAACGATATTGGAACAGATCTTGCAGCCGTCCTCTACCACCGCGGCGGCCGTTTCATCACAGCTGGACTCAATGGCCAGGATTAAATTTCGTTTCATAAATTCCCTCCTATTGGCTTCATCATCAAATACGCGTCTTCATGGTTATCCTGGTAATAGCTTTTCCGGATATTGATGATTTCAAAACCATATTTTTTATAACACGTTAAAGCTGGAGCATTGCTTACGCGAACTTCCAGCGAAATCATTTCGCAACCCTTCTCTGCCGCGCAATTGATCAAGTGATCCATCAGCCGTGAGGCCCAATGTTGACGGCGATAAGGAAGATCCACGCCGATCGTCGTGATCTGCGCCTGATCAAAAGTCGTCCACACGCCCGCATAGCCGACGATCGTTCCTTCCTCATTCTCAGCTACGAATAAATGGGAATAGGGATTTTCCTTTAGTTCATATTCATAGCTTTCCCGCGGCCAGGGCGAACTAAACAGCCGCAGCTCCATTTCGCAGACAATATTCAGATCGTCCAGCGTCATTTCCCGGATCATGCTTTTTTTACCAGGTAATCGTCGGCAGATTTCAGGTATTCCGGCACTAACAGATGCACGTTTTCAACCTTCTGCCACTGCGGACGGGCGATGAGAAAAGCTTCCGCCAGATCTGGATAACAGTCCTCCAGGCCTAACAGCGAACAATCGCCGGCCAGCTCCAAATCGCCGGTTTCTTCTATTCGGGCCTGGATCTCACTGAGAGGCAGTACCTCTTCTTTACCAACGAGCTTGCCTTTTTCAATCATTCCGAAATAAGCACGCTGACTGCGGGCATCGAGCAGCACCGCCGCTCTCGTTTTCCCCGCGCCGATCAATTCCAGTGTCGGCAGCGCATAAAGCGGTAATTGCGCTGTCGCGCATAATACTTTGGCGACGGTCATTGCGATCCGCACGCCGGTATAACTGCCCGGTCCTTTGGTGACCACAACTTCGTTGATCGCCTTCGGTGTCAGATGACATTCTTCAAGTAATTCCGTCAACTGCGGAAATATCATTTCCGACTGACGCTTCCAGGAAGACAGACAGCGCTTGCCGATCAGCCGATCCTCTTCAATCAAAGCCAGCACTAAAAATTTACTGCTGGTATCCATACATAAAGTAATCATTTCAATGCCTCCATCAATTCGACATACTTTTCGTTGTCCGTTTCCAAGACAATCTGACGGCGATTCTCGCCCAATCGGTGCAGCGTGATCCGCAGCGGCTGCGTTTGATCCAGATCTTCCATATATTCAGGCCATTCGATGACAGTCAGGCCTTCACCGTCGATCATTTCTTCAAAACCAAGCTCCTGATGCGTTCCTTCCAGACGATAGGCGTCAAAATGATACAGCGGCAGGCGGCCTTGATAAATCTTCAATATCGTAAAAGTAGGACTGCTGACAGTCCGGGTGATTCCTAGTCCCCGGGCAATGCCCTGAGTCAGCGTCGTTTTGCCGGCACCCAGATCCCCGCTCATTGTCCATACCATATTGGGCTTGGATAAACTTCCCATTTTTTCACCGAGGTTCTTGGTTTCCTGCGGTGTTTCTGTTATGAATTCAAGCTTCATTTGTTCACATCCTTTCTTCAGTGTCACTTGGAAAATATTATAGCACAGATTTAAAGCGGCGGAGAAAGAAAACCAACCCTGTAATTAAAACGACGATTATTTTATTTTTCGAGTATGGATTGAAGCTAAAACCATGTTCAAGAATCATCATAAAAGTCTCTGTTTCGCCTTAAAAAGAGCGATTCTATGACAAGATTTTATCCTTTCCGCGCTATATGCAAAGCGGGTCTGAGCGGATAAAAATCATTTTCGATCTTATATCTGCGAAATAAACACACCCTGCTTTCCCTTTCGAAACACAAAAAAGGCTCCCATTGAAGGGAACCAAAGAACCTGGCAACGAGCTGCCTTCACTATGGCAGGCATAGCTATTCTCGCCGCG